>JAZREI010000030.1:0-4056 GCA_045660685.1 Oscillospiraceae bacterium | reverse complement strand
GGTCAGGTAGTTGATAACGCGATCGTTAACGTCGCCGTGCTGAGGTGCCATCAGGGAACCCATTGCGGTCATGATCAGACGGGAATCAAATTCCAGGCCTCTAACCTTAATGGGAGCAAACAGTTTTTCGTATGCCATGGGAAATCTCTCCTTTTATTTTCCGGCGCACTGCCGGTAATTTTAGTCTATTATACCACTCTAAATTGTGATTTGTATGACAATATTTCAAAAAAGACTAAAAAATACGCAAGGCAATAAAATCCAAGGGGTATATTTTTGTGCAGTTTGCGCAAATTATTTTGTATTTTTCTATACCACAAGTCCCCTTCAAATCCCTGCCCTTGTAGGGGCGAACGTTGTTCGCCCGCTATGCTGTATTCCCTCGGTACGAGCCGAAAAAAGGACCGTCGAAAACGACGGTCCTTGAAATTTTCTTTTTTATGTGTTGCAGCAGCTTTCCACTGCGTCTACAATCAGCCCTTCCGCCAAATCGTACACACGGGCGGCAAAGCTCTCTTGGGTGTCACCCGGCTCCAGCGCGGCATTGGCTTCACCCAAAACCTCGCCTACGCCCCCTGCGGCATCGGACAGATACGCACTGATTTCCATAGTCTGTCCCACGGGATTCAGCTTGATGCGCAGCAGACGTCCGCCAAAGTGCTTGGTCACGCAAGCAGGCACAGCTGCCATGCCATCGGCAACCACAAAGTCGGAGTCAATGTCCTTAAGCTTGTTCAGCAGTGCCACACCATAGGAATTGACATTGGGAAACAGCTTTTCCTCCACCACAAAGGTGGGGACATGGAGATTACGTGCGCGGGTCAGCGCCTGCGCATCGGGGTCAGATGCCACCATGCCTGCAATGGAAAACCCTTCGATTTCCCGAAAGAACGCACTATCCATCAGTTTGCGAGTATATTTTACATCACCGGAAACCAAAATCGCACAATGCACCGCTGCCGCACCTCCCTCTGCTAATAATTTAGGTTATTCTATCAACTTTCATTTTCCAATTCAACAACAGAGCGGTGACAACTCATTTAAGAAACTGAAACCCGCGCTGCCAACTGTTGTAATTGTAACCGCGTGGAATCTATGTTATACTATTATATAACTATGCGATTCACAGGAGGCACCGTCTATGACCAAGGTTTATCTCATCCGCCACGCGGAAGCGGAGGGCAATTATTACCGCCGCATCCAAGGCCATTGGGACGGCGGCATCACCGCACGAGGCCACAAGCAAATCGCCGCACTGGCCGAGCGCATGAAGGATGTACATCTGGATGCCCTGTACTCCAGTGACCTGACCCGCACCATGCTCACCGCAGGTGCCGTCACCAAGTACCACGCCCTGCCCTTGCAGACCGACAAGCGGCTGCGCGAGGTGTATATGGGCCGCTGGGAAGGCATCAGCTGGGGTGACGCATCTTACTACGAGCCTGAGCAGTACGATTATTTCTCCTCCAACCCCGATTTGTGGAATGTGGGAGACAACGAGCTGTGGCACGACCTGCGTGAGCGTATGTACAGCACCATCGCCAACATCGCATCCCGTCATGAGGGTCAGACCATCGCCATCGTATCCCACGGCACCGCCATCCGCGCACTGATGTGCAAGGTATGGAATGTGGAGGGCAAGGACATCCACTCCGTGAAGCACGGGGATAACACTGCTGTGAGCCTGCTGACCGTAGAAAACGGAGTCATTTCCATTGACTACGCCTGCGACAGCAGCCATCTGCCCGAGGACTGCATCAACAAGGCCCGCCAGAAGTGGTGGCAGACCGGCAAGGACGAGGGCAATCTGCGCTTCCGCCCCATGGATTTGACTACGGAAGCGGAATTTTACCTCAGCTGCTACGCCGACGCATGGCGCATCGCCCACGGTGATACCGACGGCTTTGTGCCCCACATATATCTGGAAAGCGCTCGTCGATGGCAGCGGGCACACCCCGACGCCATTGCCGTAGGCTTGGATGGGGACACCGTTGTGGGCATCGCCGCACTGGACACTCGCCGAGACGCAGAGGACCACAGAGGCTGGATTGGCTTTCTGTATCTGCTGCCCGAATTCCGCGGCAAGCGATACGGTGTGCAGCTGTTGGGCTACGCCACCACCCTGTATGCAAAGCTTGGTCGCAGCAAGGTGTGCCTCAGCGTTTCCGAGGACAACCCCCACGCACGTGGTTTTTATGAACACACAGGCTTCCGCCAATTTGACGAAGCCATCGGCATCGGCGCACCCCTGCACCTGATGGAACGCCCCATCGACCGCGGCGTTTTGCCGAAATAACCGTACCTACAATCCCCCCTAATTTAAATCGGAGGTTATTATGTATCCCGAAACTTTCCTTCCCGTAAGTAAACAAGATATGCAGGACCGTGGCTGGTGGTGGTATGACTACCTCATCGTCACAGGCGACGCATACGTTGACCACCCCTCCTTCGGCTCCACGGTCATTGCCCGTGTACTGGAAGACGAGGGCTTCCGTGTTGCCATTCTGGCACAGCCCGACTGGCACAGCTGCGAAGATTTTCTGGCTATGGGCAAGCCCAAGCTGGGCGTTATGATTTCCGGCGGCAATCTGGACTCCATGGTGGCCCACTACACCGCAGCCAAGAAGCGCCGCAGCGAGGACTTCTACTCCCCCGGCAAGCAGATGGGTCTGCGCCCCGACCGCTGCACCATTGTTTACGCCAACCGCGCCCGTGAAGCCTTCCCCGACACCCCCATTATCATTGGCGGTCTGGAAGCATCTCTGCGCCGTTACGCCCACTATGACTACTGGGACGACAAGGTGCGCCGCAGCATTCTCCATGACTCCACCGCTGACATTCTGGTGTACGGCATGGGGGAAAAGGCTACCCGTGAAATTGCACACCGTCTGAAAAAGAAAGAACCCGTCAGCGCTCTGACGGACATCAAGGGTACTGCCGTGCTGGTCAGTGACCCCTCAGTCTGCAAATACGACAGCATCGAGCTGCCCTCCTATGCGGAAGTTGTGGCAGACAAGATGGCCTACGCCGTTGCCACCCGTAAGGAATACGACGAGCACGACCCCATCCGCGGCAAGGCACTGCTGCAGAAGCACGACAACCGCTGGCTGCTTGTGAACCCTCCCCAGATGCCCCTGAACACTCAGGAGCTGGACAAGGTGGCTGACCTGCCCTACACCCGTGAAGTACACCCCATGTACGACGAAATGGGCGGCGTACCTGCCATTGAAGAAGTCCGCTTCTCCGTCATCCACAACCGCGGCTGCATCGGCTACTGCAACTTCTGCGCACTGGCATTCCATCAGGGCAGAATGATTACCTCCCGCAGCCACGAATCCGTCATCCGCGAAGTCACCGCCATGACCAAGCATCCCCTGTGGAAGGGCTATGTGGCTGACGTAGGCGGTCCTACCGCAAACTTCCGTCATCCCTCCTGCAAGGAGCAGATGAAGCGTGGTCTGTGCCCCAACCGCAAGTGTCTGGCACCTACCCCCTGCAAGAATCTGGACGCTGACGAATCCGACTATCTGACCCTGCTGCGCAAGCTCCGCGCCATTCCCGGCGTCAAGAAGGTCTTTGTCCGCAGCGGCATCCGCTATGACTACATGCTCTGCGACAAGAACGGCGAGTTCTTCTCCGAGCTGGTACGTCACCACGTATCCGGTCAGCTGAAGGTTGCTCCCGAGCACTGCGTGAACTCCGTGCTGGACTACATGGGCAAGCCCCACATCGAGGTTTACGAAAAGTTCATGGACCGCTACCGCCGCCTCAACGACCGCTACGACAAGGAACAGTACATCGTTCCCTATCTCATGAGCAGCCACCCCGGCTCCACACTGAGTGACGCAGTTGAGCTGGCAGAATACCTGCACTCCAAGGGCCGCGTTCCCGAGCAGGTACAGGACTTCTACCCCACGCCCGGCACCATTTCCACCTGTATGTACTACACAGGTATCGACCCCCAGACCTACAAGCCCGTTTACGTGGCAAAGGACCCCCACGAAAAGGCTATGCAGCGCGCACTGCTCCAGTGGGCACGCCCCGAAAAGCGCAGAC
>JAZREI010000029.1:0-7368 GCA_045660685.1 Oscillospiraceae bacterium | reverse complement strand
GAGCTTTTGGGACTCACAGGCTACGTGAGAGGCGGCTGCTCCCCCATTGGTATGAAAAAGCAATTTCCTACATATCTGCATGAAAGCTGCAGCGAGCAGGAAACCATCATTGTCAGTGCGGGTAAAATCGGTCAGCAGGTAGAGCTTGCACCCGATGCGCTGATGAAGCTGGTGAGAGGCAGAACAGCGGATGTTGCCGTGAAGGAGTAATATGCGAGATACGATTTATATTAAGGGTGCGAAAACCCATAATCTGAAAAATATAGAAATTGAGATTCCCCGTGATAAGCTTGTGGTTATGACAGGCCTGTCGGGGTCGGGGAAATCCAGTCTGGCATTCGATACCATTTATGCGGAAGGACAGCGCCGTTATGTGGAGAGTTTGTCTTCCTATGCCAGAATGTTTTTGGGGCAGATGGATAAGCCCGATGTGGATTATATTGAAGGCTTGTCTCCCGCTATTTCCATTGACCAGAAAACGACTACCAATAATCCACGCTCTACCGTTGGCACTGCCACGGAGATTTACGACTATCTCCGCTTGCTGTGGGCTCATGTTGGCGTTCCTCACTGCCCCAAGTGCGGTAAAGAAATTCGTCAGCAGACCATTGACCAGATTGTAGACCAGGTTTTGAGCCTGCCTGTGGGCAGCAGAATCCAAATTCTTGCGCCTGTTGTTCGTGGCAGAAAGGGCGAACACGCCAAGGTATTTGAAGATGCCCGTCGTTCGGGCTATGTGCGCTGCAGAGTGGATGGGAATGTCTATGATTTGACCGAAGACATCCCCATGGAAAAGAATAAGAAGCATAATATTGAAATCATTGTAGACCGACTGGTGATCAAAGATGATATGACCCGCCGTTTGACTGACTCTATCGAAACTGCGGCAGCATTGTCGGGTGGTGTGATATTTGTCAATGATCTTGCACAGGGGCAGGATTTGGTGTTCTCCCAGAACTATGCCTGTGAGGACTGTGGTATTTCCATCGAGGAAATGACCCCTCGAATGTTCTCTTTCAATAATCCCTATGGTGCATGTCCTGTTTGCACAGGGCTTGGTATGCAGAAGCGTATTGACCCCGATATGATCATTACTGACCGCAATCTTTCCATTATGGAAGGCGCAATATCCGCAAGCGGCTGGGGCTCCATTAAGGATGACACTGTGGCGAAAATGTACTTTGATGCACTGGCAAAGAAGTACCATTTTAAGCTGACCACTCCCTTAAAGGACCTTTCCGATGAGGTCATGGATGTGATTTTCTATGGCACCAAGGGTGAGAAGCTGGAGCTGCACTATAACCGAGGCAATGGTTACGGTACATTGCTTCAGCCTTTTGAAGGCATCATCAATAATCTGGAACGCAGATATGAAGAAACTCAAAGTGCAGCATCCAGAAGCACTATTGAGGAATACATGACGGAATTCCCTTGTCCCTCCTGTAAGGGTAAACGCCTGAAGCAGGAAGCACTTGCGGTGACTGTGGGGGATATGAATATCTCCGAATTTTGTGATTTGCCCATCGGCAGAGCGGTTGGCTTCATCAATGAATTGGATTTGGATGACCAGCGGGCGCAGATTGCGGAACGTATTTTGAAGGAAATCAAGCATCGCTTGCTGTTTTTGGACAATGTTGGCTTGAATTATTTGTCTTTGTCCCGTACCGCGGGCACTCTCTCCGGTGGGGAAAGTCAGCGTATTCGTCTGGCAACCCAAATCGGCTCTGCTTTGGCAGGGGTGCTGTATATTCTGGACGAGCCCAGTATCGGCTTGCATCAGCGAGATAACGAGAAGCTGATTCAGACCATGCGTGAGCTGAGGGATATCGGCAATACGTTGATTGTTGTTGAGCATGACGAGGACACCATTCGTGCCGCTGACTGGATTGTAGACATTGGTCCGGGTGCAGGTGTGCACGGCGGTGAAATCATCGCCCAGGGCAGTGTAGCGGATATCTGTGCTGCACCTCGCTCCATTACCGGACAATATTTGTCCGGTGCAAAGAAGATTCCCGTACCCAATCGCCGCAGAGCGGGTAATGGTCGGGCTATTACCGTACACAATGCTACGGAAAACAATTTGAAGAATATTACAGTAGATTTCCCCATGGGTAAGATGACTTGTGTTACGGGTGTTTCCGGTTCGGGCAAGTCCACTCTTGTTGAGGAAATTCTATATAAAACACTGGCATCACGCTTGAATCATGCCAAGACCCATCCCGGTAAGTGTGACGGTGTTACGGGGCTGGAATTTGCGGATAAGGTCATTGCCATTGACCAGAGTCCCATCGGCAGATCCCCTCGATCCAATCCCGCCACTTACACAGGGCTGTTTACCAGCATTCGTGAACTGTTTGCCCAGACACAGGATGCTAAGCTTCGTGGCTACGGACAAAATCGCTTTAGCTTCAATGTCCGTGGCGGACGATGCGAGGCATGTTCGGGCGATGGTTTGCTGAAAATCGAAATGCACTTCCTGCCTGATGTATATGTGCCTTGTGAAGTTTGCAAGGGCAAGCGATACAACCGTGAAACACTGGAAGTAAAATATAAGGGCAAGAATATTGCGGATGTTTTGGATATGACCGTTGAAGAAGCATTGCAGTTCTTTGAAAATGTGCCCAAGATTCGCAGTAAGCTGGAAACCCTTTATGAGGTAGGGCTTGGTTATATTAAGCTGGGGCAGCCCTCCACTACCTTGTCGGGGGGTGAAGCGCAGCGCGTAAAGCTTGCGACTGAGCTGTCCAAGCGTTCCACAGGCAGAACCATTTATGTATTGGATGAACCCACCACGGGTCTTCATGTGGCGGATGTACACAAGCTTGTAGAAGTGCTGAATACCTTGACCGATGCAGGCAATACCGTGATTATCATCGAGCATAATCTGGATGTCATCAAGGTTGCCGACCATCTGATTGACTTGGGTCCTGAAGGTGGCGACGGCGGCGGGCAGGTGGTATTTGCAGGTACTCCCGAGGAATGTGCTGCCTGCGAAAATAGTTATACAGGTAAATTCCTGAAACCGATTCTGGAAAGAGATTCGGATTAAAAATAGAAAGGAAGTGAGTCTATGAGAGGTGAAAAGGTAACGGAAAATCTGATTGGCCGAATCGATTCCGTTGTATTCCGCAGCGATGACACGGGCTATGCCGTGCTGCGTGTGGATATTGGCGAAGCGGATACAGAGACTGTTGTCGGCTGTATTCCTTATGCTGCACCGGGCGAAATGATCAATGCCATTGGCTTCTGGTCTGTGCACCCCTCTCACGGACGGCAGTTTAAGGTAGAGTCCTGCTCCCGCAGACTGCCCGATACTGCGGAAAGTATCTATGACTTCCTTTGCTCCGGCTGTATAAAGGGCATTGGTCCTGCCATTGCTGCGCTGATTGTCAATCGTTTCAGCGCCAACAGCCTGAACGTCATTGAAAATTATCCCGAACGTCTTGCGGAAATTAAGGGGATCAGCAAACAAAAGGCCAATGAGATTTCCTCTGCCTTCCGCAAAGACCATACGGTTCGGCGTTTGTCCGAATTGATGTGCGAAAACGAGATTTCTCCCATCTTTGCTCTGCGTCTTTACAAGTATTACGGCACTTCCGCTTATGAAGTACTGTGCGATGACCCGTATATTTTGGCGTCCGAGTCCATCGGCGGCAACTTCTTCGATGCGGACAGACTTGCGGTTGAGCTTGGTTTTGATGGAGACAGCGTATCTCGTATTTCCGCAGCCATTACATTTGAATTGCAGCATAATTCCAACAACGGTCATTGCTTTATTCCACGGAATAAGTTGATTGCGGCGACAGCGCAGCTGATTTCCTTAGAGGAAGAAGATGTGAGAAGTGCGCTGGACGATATGCTGGACTGCGGCGAAATCATCTGCGAAGCCATCGGCGGCGTAGAGGCGTGCTATCTGAGCCGTCTGTATGACGCGGAAACCTATACCGCCAAGACACTGCTGGATTTTGTTGGCAGTGACTATGCGGATGAGGTGAACATTGAGCAGGTAATTTCGTCCATAGAAGAAAAGACAGGTCTGCACTACGCTGCGGCACAGCGTCAGGCAATTACCTATGCCGCAGAGCATCGTGTCCTTGCGGTAACAGGCGGTCCCGGTACGGGTAAAACCACCTGCGTGCAGGCTATCATTGCACTGTATGAAAAAATGGGGCTGAAGGTATTCTTGACTGCCCCTACAGGTCGTGCGGCAAAGCGTTTGTCCGAGCTTTCGGGGAAGGATGCCCAGACCATTCACAGGTTACTGGGTGCAGCCATCTCCGAGGACGGAGAGACTGTGGAGTTTCGTAAAAATGCCAAGAATCCTCTGGAATGCGACGTTGTCATTGTAGACGAATGCTCTATGGTGGACATTGTGCTGATGAAGTCTCTCCTGGAGGCTATGCGCGGCGGATGCCGCTTGATTTTGGTTGGTGACGCTGACCAGCTTCCTTCTGTGGGACCCGGTAAGGTATTTGAGGATATTATTGCCAGCAACATCATTCCTGCTGTTCGCTTGACGGAGATTTTCCGACAGGATGAAAACAGTCGCATCATTCGGTATGCCCATATGATCAACAAGGGCGAGCATCCTCAGCTGCGGGAAAACGCAGGAGACTTTTTTATGATGCGCAGAAAGGATGCGGTTTCCTCTGCGGAGACCATTGTGGATTTGTTCTCCAGACGTCTGCCTGATAAAATGGGCTACCCCATGCAGGAGATTCAGGTGCTGTCTGCTACCCGTGCAGGGGAAATGGGCACACTGGCATTAAATAAACGTCTGCAGGCTGCGGCAAATCCTCCCCATCCCGAGAAGAATGAAAAGCGGTTTGGTGAGATTGTGTTCCGTGAAGGGGACAAAATCATGCAGATTCGCAATAACTATGATATCCTTTGGCATAAAGGCGGCTCCACGGAACTGCATGCGGGTATCTACAACGGGGATATGGGCTATATCCGTCGTATCGATAACCAAGCAGGTATCATGGAAATCGATTTTGATGGCAGATATGCTGTTTATACCTATGATTTGTTAAACGAACTGGAACACGCGTGGGCAATCACCGTACATAAATCACAGGGCAGTGAATACCCTGCTGTGATTTTGGCATTGGGTGGCTGCTCCAAAAAGCTGCTGACACGCGGTGTTCTGTATACAGCTGTATCCCGAGCCAAAAAGCTGCTTGTAGGGGTAGGGAACGAAGAAGCCGCCTACTACATGATTGATAATTATGTGCGCTCCAGAAGATACAGCGGTCTGCGTTTGCGTCTTGTGCATATGGCGGACGGTGAATAAATATGAAGCTGATTTCCCATCTGCTGGATTTGTTATTTCCGCCTAAGTGCGTGTTTTGCAGACGGCTTGTAGACAGAAATGATGAACTCATCTGCCCCAAATGCAAAAAAGAACTGCCATATACAGAAAACGGAGGGATTCTGAAGGGAAACTTCTTTACATCTTGTGTCTCTCCGTTGTATTATGAAAATGATGTACGTGAAGCATTGCTTCGATATAAGTTCTATCAGCTAACCGTTTATGCATCTCCCTTTGGGAAGATGATTGCGGAATGTGCCGAAGAATATATTGAAGAGCAAGTGGACATCATTAGCTGGGTACCTCTCGGCAAAAAGCGTCTGAGGTCAAGGGGATATGACCAGGCAAGGCTGCTGGCGGAAGCGGTTAGCAAAGAGCTTGGAATTCCCTGTGTTCCTGTGTTGCGGAAGAAGCGTGATACTGCGCCTCAGTCTCGCACGGGTAGTGCAGAAAAGCGAAAAAAGAATATTTCGGGCGCTTATGAAGTAATTGATAAAGACCTGATCAACGGGAAAGTAATCCTGTTGGTCGATGATATCGTTACCACAGGTTCCACCCTTGCGGAATGCGCAAGGACACTCGGGAAGTGTGGTGCGGATAAAGTGTACTGTGCCGCTGCGGCACGAAAACGTTAACTTGAGGTGAAAAGAATGCTCATTTTTGAAAGAGATATTGCAATTGACCTTGGCACAAACACCACTTTGCTGTATGCACAGGGCAAGGGTATTGTTTTGCGTGAGCCTACTGTTGTTGCGGTAGACAAGCATACAGGTGAACTGCTGAAGGTTGGTCAGGAAGCACAGAAGATGTTGGGCAGAACCCCTGCCAATATCGTTGCGATTCATCCCATTCGCAATGGTGTCATTTCCGACTATGATATGACGGTAGCAATGCTGTCTGAATTTGTAAAGAAGGTTACTTCTATCAGCTTGTTCAAGCCCAGAATGCTGGTATCCGTACCCGGTTATATTACAGGCGTAGAAGAACGTGCGCTGATTGACGCAGTTATCGAAGCAGGTGCCAGAAAGGTATATCTGTCCGAGTCCGGTCTGGCTACCGCAACCGGTGCAGGCGTGGATATTTACAAGCCCGACGGCAACATGGTTGTTGATATTGGTGCAGGTAAGACCGATATCGCTGTGGTTTCTCTGGGTGGTGTAGTGGAAAGCCGCTGCATCAAGACCGCAGGCAATGCATTTGATGAAGCAATTGTGCGCTACATAAAGAACAAGCACAATGTTGTGATCGGTATGCGTACTGCTGAAGAAATCAAGCGCAGTATCGGCGGTATCGTCCGCAGAGACAGTGCAGGCGTTGAAGAAGTTAAGGGTCGCTGCCTGGCAACCGGCATGCCCAAGACTGTTGCGGTAAATTCCGCAGAGCTGGCAGAAGTTATGATTGAGCCTACCAAGAAGATTCTGGATGGTATTCACAGTGTCCTGGAACGTACTCCTCCCGAACTGGTTGGCGATATCGGTAAGAATGGCATTCGTATGTCCGGCGGCGGTAGCATGCTGTACGGTCTGGATCGTGTAATCAGCAAGAACACAGGTATTCCTGCTGTTGTTGTGGACGATGCGCTCACCTGTACTGCATTCGGTGCAGGCCGTATGATGGCACGACTGGATGAAATGGAAGACGGTATGATCAATATCGCACGCAAGCGTCAGCTGAAAGGTTAAGATATGATGCAGCGAGGACTATTCAGACCTGCAGATATTCTCATTCCCATGAACTGCGATATGCAGCTGTGGAGTGTAGTCGCTTGTGACCAGTTTTCTTCCGATCCTGCTTACTGGAATAAAGTGGCGGGGATGACCGAGGGAAAGCCTTCCACTATGCATATGATTTTGCCGGAAGCATATTTGGAAACGGTGAAGTCGGATCGTAGCCATGTCGTTCTGTGAGCCAAGGAGTTGGGTACCACAGTTGTCTTCCTAAGACCGCTTGGCCTCCGACTTTCCGATCCTGCTTACTGGAATAAAGTGGCGGGGATGACCGAGGGAAAGCCTTCCACTATGCATATGATTTTGCCGGAAGCATATTTGGAAACGGTG
>JAZREI010000028.1:0-3277 GCA_045660685.1 Oscillospiraceae bacterium | reverse complement strand
ATGTGTAAGTTTTGAATTGGATATATTAGAAAATATCCTCGAAACGGTCGTTGCTGCGGCCTTCCATCAGAGAAGGGTTGCGAATCAGTTCCTTCATGTAAGCAAATGCTTCGGTGAAGTACAGTACGTCCGCGATGCGAGCATCGTAAACGCTGCGCAGGTGCAGGAAGTCATTGCCCTGAGAGCGGGTGGTGCTGATGGACATGGTCATGGGCAGGTTACCCCATTCGCCCAGAGAAATGTAGGTGGGCTGAGCGCCGTGTACGGACAGGGTGCAAATGGACATGGAGCCGTGTACGCCGCTGTTTTCCAGAATGTGTCTGGGGAGCTTGCCGAAGTAGTCTGCTACACGCAGAGCCCAGAATGCCAGCCGCAGAGCGGGGCGGGGCAGCTTCAGCATACCTTCGGGGAAGGGCAGGGCATTTGCGGGAGTAGCGCCTGTACGCACAGCCTGTACCCCTGCTGCGATTTTGCGGTATACGTCATAAACGTCGTCGCCGGGCTCAAAGCTGACCTTTACAAAGCGAGCTGCACGGCGGTCGGATTCCTTGCGTGCTGCGGCAATGATAACGGAAATGTCATGACGAGCATAAACACGCTGACCGGAGATGAAGCGGTTGATGGCAGGCATTGCGGATACGGTGCGGACGTATGCGGCGATGATGACGTGCAGCAGGTTCAGTCCCGCAAATTCGCCGGTGGCGCGGTCACGAAGCCATGCGGTGGTTTCGCCCAGATAGATGCTGTCATCATACATGTTGGAGCTGCCTGTGGAGCTGGGGTTGAAATAGGGACCGTATTTGTCGTAGGTTGTCAGATTGTTAATGAGACGACCGTCGGGACGGTCACCTGTTCTGCGAGTTACGGGTTTTTTCATATGTAAAAAGTCCTTTTATTTTGAATTAGTCATAAGTAACAATATAATACAATATTTTTTGTGTAAATGCAAGATGAGAATTGAAAAAGGTCGAAATAGGGAGTCTGGGAAATACAGAGGATTTTCCGAGTTTGTAACTATGTGTTAAAAAAATAACGAAACGTCTGTGCGATGTGCCGAAAATGAATTGTGTTTAGTAAATAACTAACAATTCTGAAAGCGAATTAAGCGCGTTTTGTGACAATTTCGACAAAGAACGCCGAGAAATACACTTGCACTCTTGGTGAATATAGGATATACTGACATAGTAAAGCATTATGCACAGTCTGATGAATATGTCAGTCAAAGCATTCAATTTATGAATACCTGTCGAAACAGGCGGGAGGTGTGTCAATGTCATTTGAAGCTATCACTATGATCAACAAGGCAGAAGAATCTGCCAAGCTGAGTCGTGCGCAGGCGATTGCCGACGCCAAGGCAGCGGAAGCTGCAGCGGTAGAAGCCGGTAAGGCTGCGGTGGAAGCCGCAGTGGCCAAAGCACGGCAACAGGTAGAAGACATGCAGGCAGAGCTGGAAGCAAAGGCCAAGAAGGCTGCTGAAGGGCTTGCAGGCGAAACCGAAAACCAGAAGGCTGCAATGCGCGCCTGCGCTGAGGGCAAGCTTGATCAGGCTGCAGCTCTCATCGTAGAAAGGATCGTGAACGGCTAATGGCAATCGTGAAAATGAAAAAGCTGAAGCTGATGGTTGCGACTCCTCAGAGAGAGGAGCTGCTCCGTGAGCTGATGCTTCTGGGCTGCGTGGAGGTCAGCGAACCGTCCGCAGGGCTGCAGGAACTGGAGTTTCTGAGCCGTACGGAATCGGCGGATCTGATTCGACTGAAGTCCGAGCATACCGCTATGAGCAATGCGGTTGCGCTGCTCAAGAAGTATGCCAAAGAAAAGGGCGGTCTGCTTGCACCGCTGCCTGAAGTAACATCCGCACAGCTGCTGGATGAATCCAAGCTTCAGGATGCTCTGGAAAAAGCAAATGAGATCATCCGTCTGGATGATCAGATTCGCAGAATGGCTGCGGATGCAGCTGTGAAGCATACGGATATCGCTGCATTGACTCCTTGGGCGGATTTGGATCTGCCTTTGGATTGTGCGGGTACCGAAACCAGCGTGCTGGTTCTGGGCACACTGCCTGCAAGCGTGGGCTTTGCACAGGCGGCAGCGGCGCTGGAGGCAGCTACCGAACAGGCAGAACTGTTCGTTGTCAGCTCAGATAAGGCTTTGCAGTACGTGGCAATGGTCTGCTATCGTGAAGACCTGGAAGCTGCGCAGCAGGCGCTGCGTCCTCTGGGCTTTGCGGCGGTGAACTTTGCCGACCGTAAGGGTACCGCAGCGGAAAACATCGTTGCTGCGGAAGAAGACTTGGCTCGCATGGCGGAAGAAAAAATCGCTTGCGAAGCTGCCATTGTTGCACTGGCAGAATACAGAGCAGATATCAAGCTTTCCAGCGATACTCTGGCAACCAAGATTGCAAGAGCGGAAGCTGCTTCCAAGCTCATGAGCTCCGAAAGCGTGTCTGTTTTGGAAGGCTGGGTTCCTGCGGAAAATGAAGACGCTATGGCTGCGGCAGCGGAAAAGTTCGACTGTGCATGGTCTACCGAAGACCCCACAGAAGACGATTATCCCGTTGTTCCCGTGAAACTGAAAAACGGTAAGCTTACCCGAAGCCTGAATGCGGTTACTGAAATGTACAGCCTGCCCGCATACAACGGCATCGACCCCAACCCCTATATGGCTCCCTTCTTCATCTTCTTCTACGGTATGATGATGGCGGACATGGGTTACGGCATTCTGATGGTTCTGGCTACGGCAGTGATGCTGAAGCTCAAAAAGCCCGACGGTATGCTCAAGCACTTCTGTGAGCTGTTCTTTATGTGTGGCATTTCCACCATTGCATGGGGTGCTGTCACAGGGGGCTTCTTCGGGGACGCACCTTATCAGGTGGCGAAGATTTTGAATCCCAACACCACTTGGGAAGGTCTGCCTTATCTGATTAGTCCCTTGAATGACACCGTTACCATTTTGATCGGTGCTGTGGCACTGGGCTTTGTCCATATCCTGACCGGTATGGCAATCGGCTTTGCTTATAACATCAAAACAAAGAATTATATTGCCGCGTTTAACGACCAGCTGAGCTGGTGGGTCGTATTCGCAGGCATCGGCGCTGTGGTTCTGGGTCTGGGTCCCTGGCTGCTGGCTGTTGGCGGTGTGATGATCGTCGGAGGTTCCTTTATGGCAGGTGAAGGTCTGGGCAAGATTACAGGTATCTTCGGCGCTCTGTATAACAATGTGACCGGTTACTTCGGCGACCTGCTCAGCTACGCCCGTCTGATGGCACTGATGCTGGCAG
>JAZREI010000027.1:0-4068 GCA_045660685.1 Oscillospiraceae bacterium | reverse complement strand
TTGAAGGTGCAGGAAAATAAATAGTTGGTGTTTCTAACGGTGAGGGTCCACCCGTTCCCATTCCGAACACGGAAGTTAAGCTCACCCGTGCCGACAATACTTAGCTGGAAGCGGCTTGGGAAGATAGGTCAATGCCAACACAAGACACAGTCGAAAGACTGTGTCTTTTTTTATATTTCAGTTTATGATATAATCTTTCCTTGTATGAAAGGTGGTTGTATAATGCATTCGGATAGAGAATTTCTCGGTACACAGCCCATTGGTCCCCTGCTGAAGCAGCTGGCCATTCCTACAGTGACGGCACAGCTGATTAATATGCTGTATAATATAGTAGACCGCATTTATATTGGCCACATTCCCAATGAAGGTGCTGCTGCACTGACAGGACTTGGGGTCTGCGTTCCTCTCATTATGATTGTTTCTGCCTTTGCGGCTTTCTGCGGCAGCGGCGGCGCTCCTCGCAGTTCCATTGCTATGGGACGTGGGGATTGGGAAGATGCAGAACATATTATGGGCAACTGCTTTGTGCTGCAGATTTTCATTTCTGTGGTGCTTACGGTGTTTATGCTCCTGTGTCACCGTCCTTTGCTGCTGATGTTCGGGGCCAGCGAAAATACCATCGAATATGCATGTTCTTATATGCGCATTTATTCTATG
The DNA here is from genome assembly GCA_045660685.1 of Oscillospiraceae bacterium. GTDB lineage: Bacteria > Bacillota > Clostridia > Oscillospirales > Oscillospiraceae > HGM13010. The sequence continues at coordinate 3,411 of JAZREI010000027.1, read as the reverse complement.
GGTACAATCTTCGTGCAGCTGACCTTGGGCATGAATGCGTTTATCACTGCACAGGGCTTTACCAAGGTTTCCATGAAATCCGTGATGATCGGTGCGGTGACCAATATTATTCTAGACCCTGTTTTCATTTACGGCATGAATATGGGCGTTGCCGGTGCGGCACTGGCTACCATTCTGGCCCAGGGCTGTTCCTGCTTGTGGGTTTTGTTGTTTCTGTGTGGGAAAAAGTCCAATATTCGTTTGCGCACCTCCTGCATGAAGCCCCAAAAGGATATTTTGCTCCCTTGTTTCGCCCTTGGTTTGGCTATGTTTATCATGAATTCCAGTGAGAGCATTATTTTTGTCTGCTATAATTCCTCCTTGCTGAAATATGGCGGCGACATTGCGGTAGGTGCCATGACCATTCTTATGAGCGTGACCCAGCTTGCTATGCTGCCCTTGCAGGGAGTGGGGCAGGGGGCACAGCCCATTATCAGCTACAATTACGGTGCGGGGAATGCTGACCGCGTGCGTGCTGCGTTCAAGCTGCTGATTAAGGTAAACATGACCTATGCGGTGTGTATGTGGATGTTTGTGCAAGGTTTCCCACAGATTTTCACCACATTGTTTACCAATGATGCGGCATTGGCAGAGTTTGCGAAAACTGCTCTGCGGGTGTATTTTGCGGTACTGTTTATGTTCGGGATTCAGATTTCCTGTCAGATGACCTTCGGTGCTTTGGGCAATGCAAAAGCATCCATTATGGTTGCGGTGGCACGCAAATTTGTGCTGATGATTCCGCTGATTTATCTGCTGCCTGCGGTTTTACCTGTGGACAAGACCATTGCGGTGTATTTGGCAGAGCCCGTGTCGGATTTCTTTGCCATGACATTTACCGCGGTGCTGTTTTACTTCCAATTCAAAAAGGCTATGGACTTCATAGATGCAAACAAAGTGAACTAAATAGTCAGGCTGCCTCACGATGGATGTGGGGCAGCCTGTTATTATATCCGAAAGTGTTAAAATATTGATTAAGAGCGAAAAATCATGTATAATAATCTTATGATGAAACGACATGATAAGAAAAAAGACCGCCATACATGGTATCGTTTGGACCTGTCGGGGATGGTGTATCCCACCCTGCAGCGCCGTACCTTCTCTAATGTATATCGCGTGTCCATCACTCTGACGGAAGAAATCAGGCCGGATGTTCTGCAGCAGGCTCTGGATATGACCTTGCCTCGATTCCCTGCATACAAAGTTGCTATGCGTACGGGGCTGTTTTGGCGATATCTGGAACCTAACCACAGACCCGGTCCATTTGTGCGCCCCGATATTGTGAACCCATGTATGCCTATGCACCTGCGTGGCAATAATCGGTATCTCATTCGTGTGTATTACTACCACAAGCGCATTTCCGTGGAAATGTTCCACTCTCTGGCGGACGGCTTCGGAGGATTGTGCCTGCTGAAGACCATGACCGCACAGTATCTGCGATTGCTGGGACATGAAATCTCCAATACCAACGGTGTGCTGGATATCCATGAGGAGCCTCACCCCGAGGAATTGGAGGACGCGTACCTGCGCTATGCCTCCGCCAAGGTCACTCCCGGGCGTACCGGCGGCAGAGCATACAGTGTCCGCGGTACCTATGAGCCCTTTTATACATTAAATATTATCAGCGGCATTATGGACTCCACCCAGGTATATAAGGTTGCCAAGTCCTACGGGGCATCGGTAACGGAGTATCTGAACGCGGTGCTGCTGTGGGCGCTGTTGCAAAAGCAGGCGGATGACAAGCCGCATAAGGTGCGTCCTGTGAAAATCGCAATGCCTGTGAACCTGCGTCAGTTCTTCCCCTCCAAGACCCTGCGCAACTTCATCAATATGGTGTATCCTGCCATTGACCCTCGCATGGGTGACTACACCTTTGAGGACATCGTGAAGCAGGTCCATCATTTCATGCGCTACTATATCAATGAGAAGTTCATGAATGCGGACATGACCACCAATACTACCACATATACCAATCCTCTGATTCGTGTGGTGCCTCTGTTCATCAAGGAGCTGGTGGTTCGTGAGTTTTACCGCAATGTGCAGGATGGGCAGTCCAGTGCGGGTCTGACCAATTTGGGCATCATCCCTGTGCCCCCCGAAATGGCACCTTTTGTGACTCGCATCGAGGGGATTTTGGGGCAGCCCTTCTCCAATCGTACCAACTGTGCGATTATGAGCTATAACAATCAACTGGTCGTCAATTTCTCCAGCAGCATCAAGGAAGCGGATGTGGAACGCTACTTCTTTACCAAGCTGGTGCAGGATGGCGTTCATGTGAAAATCGAATCCAACCGAAAGGAGGAGTGTTGATATGTCATATTGCGTAAATTGCGGCGTGGAGCTGGATCGGACACGGTCTTCCTGTCCTCTGTGCAGCACCAAGGTATATAACCCCAATCAGCCTGTGGATATGGTCTCTCCCACTCCTTATCCCAAGAATATGGGGGCGTCTGAGCAAGTGGACTCCCGTGAGCTGTTGAGCCTGCTGACCATCATTTTGGTGACAGCATCTGTGGTCTGCGGTGGTCTGAACTGGCTGGTGTTTGACCGTACCAGATGGTCTTTGTATGTCATCGGTATTTTTGTGCAGCTGTGGGTGTATCTGCTGCCCGCATTCATGAGAGAAAAGCTGAATCACTTTTTGGCCATCGGGCTGGACGGTGCGGTAACGGCATTGTTTGTTGGTATGATTGCAATACTCCACCCCGGTCAGGGCTGGTATCCCGAAATTGCGCTGCCCATTATCTTGTTGGGGACAGTGCTGTTTGAGGTGTTCTACCTGTTCACAATCCGTATGAAGACCTCCAGACTGACTAAGTTTATCATTGTGTTTGCCATCATTGCGGTGGTGTGCGTGTCGGTACAGGTGCTGACGGGCTTCCATTTCAATCGCCATATCCGTCTGACCTGGTCGGCGGTTGTGCTGGCTTGCTGTCTGGCTATTGACGTGATTCTGCTTGCGCTGCGCCATCACAAGGGCGCGCGAAACGAGCTGCGAAAGCGTATGCACTTCTGATTTTTTGAGAAAGGACGGTGTACCAATGAATCTGTTTCACAGCAAAAGAATTCCCACAGACGTGGAAATGCAGGAATTGGCGGATTTTTACACCGTGTTTTCCGATGTGACCCGCATTAAGCTGCTGTACAGTCTGATGGACGGCGAGAAGCGTGTGAGTGAAATTTCCGAGGCGGTGGGCATCAGCCAATCGGCTACCTCCCATCAGCTGCGTTTTTTGAAGGAAAAAGGCGTGGTTGGTAATCGCCGGGCGGGACAGAGCATTTACTATCGGCTCATTGACGACCATATCCTGCTGATTTTGGCCATGGGCTTGGAGCATGTGCTGGAGCCCGGACATGAGCATGAGAACATCATTG
>JAZREI010000026.1:0-15624 GCA_045660685.1 Oscillospiraceae bacterium | reverse complement strand
CATGATCATTCGTGAAAAATCTTTCCCTAATTACAGAAAGTTTGAAATGATGTTCGAAGGTCGTCCTTTGTCCTTCGAAGTAGGTAAGATGGCAGAACTGTGCAACGCATCTGTTCTGGTTAAGTACGGCGCAACCTCCGTACTGGTTACCTGCACCGCTTCCGCTCGTCCCAAGGACGGCATTGACTACTTCCCCTTGGCAGTAGACTTCAACGAAAAGCTGTACGCAGTAGGGCGTATCCCCGGCAGCTTCATGCGTCGTGAAGGCAAGCCCGGCCTGAATGCTGTTCTGGCTTCCCGTCTGATCGACCGCGCCATGCGTCCTCTGTTCCCCTCCGATCTGCGGAACGACGTTGTTATCGCTTGCGAAGTTCTGACTGTTGACCGTGACTGCTCCCCCGAAATCACCGCTATGATCGGTGCTTCCGCAGCAGTTTCCATCTCCGACGTTCCCTTCAATGGTCCCATTGCAGGTATCGTTCTGGGCTGGGACGGCGAAAAGTTCCTGTTCAACCCCACTCAGGAAGAACGCAAGAACAACCGCATGATCACCACCATCGCAGCTACCCACAAGAAGATCGTTATGATCGAATCCGAAGCTGACCAGGTTCCCGACGAAGTCATGTTCGAAGGCATCGTACAGGCTCACGAACACCTGCAGCCCGTTCTGGACATGATCGACTACATGGTTCAGGAAGTTGGCAAGGAAAAGTTCACCTACAACAAGGCTTCCTTCGACGACGTACTGTTCGAAACTCTGTGCGCAAACGAATTTGCTGGCATGGAATACTGCATGGACACCGATGACAAGAACGTTCGCGAAGCTCGCGTAAACGAATGGATCACCGCTGTTCAGGAAAAGTACGAAGAAACCTTCCCCGAAATGATGCAGTACATGGACGAAATCCTGTACAAGATGCAGAAGAAGGTTGTTAAGAACTGGCTGCTGGCAGGCAAGCGTGTTGACGGTCGTGCAAAGAACGAAATCCGTCCTCTGGGCACCGAAGTTGCAGTTCTGCCCGTTGTTCCCGGCTCCGCTCTGTTCACCCGTGGCCAGACTCAGGTTCTGTCCATCGCTACTCTGAACACCCTGTCCATGTGCCAGAAGCTGGACACCATCTGGGAAGAAGAAGAAACGCGCTTCATGCACCACTACAACTTCCCTGGCTACTCCGTCGGCGAAGCTAAGGCACAGCGCTCCACCGGCCGCCGCGAATACGGCCACGGCGCTCTGGTAGAAAAGGCACTGGAAGCTGTTATTCCCGAAGTTGAAGACTTCCCCTACGCAATCCGCGTAGTTTCCGAAATCCTGTCCTCCAATGGCTCCACCTCTCAGGGCTCCATCTGCGGCACCACCATGGCTCTGATGGACGCAGGCGTTCCCCTGAAGGCTCCCGTAGCAGGCATCTCCTGCGGTCTGATTCAGGACGGCGACGACTACACCACCTTCATCGACATTCAGGGCGTTGAAGACTTCCACGGCGAAATGGACTTCAAGGTAGCAGGTACCAAGGCAGGTATCACCGCGATCCAGATGGACCTGAAGAACGACGGTCTGAAGCACGAAATCGTTAAGGAAGCATTCGAAATCACCAAGGAAGCTCGTTTCCAGATTCTGGACGAAATCATGCTGAAGGCTCTGCCCGAACCCCGCAAGGAACTGGCAAAGACCGCTCCCAAGATGATCCAGATGCAGATCAAGCCCGAAAAGATCCGCGAAGTTATCGGCTCCGGCGGCAAGGTTATCCAGAAGATCACCGCTGACACCGGCTGCAAGATCGACATCAACGATGACGGCATGATCTACATTGCATCCGAATCCATCGAAGCTTGCCGTGCAGCACGCCAGACCATCGAAAACATTGTTTTCGAACCCGAAGTTGGTCAGCTGTACTACGGTCAGGTTGTTCGCATCATCCCCATCGGCGCATTCGTTGAACTGGCACCCGGCAAGGACGGCATGTGCCACATCAAGGACCTGGAATTCAAGCGCACCGAAAAGGTCGAAGACGTACTGAACGTCGGCGACTGGACTTGGGTAAAGGTCAGCGAAATCGACGACCGCGGCCGTGTAAACCTGTCCCGCAAGGAAGCAATCAAGGAACGTCAGGCAGCAGGTCTGCCCATCGACCAGAAGTAATTTTACTTCCATATAAAGCAAAATCCCACCTCAAACGAGGTGGGATTTTTTGCGCAGAAAACTATCCCCATGTCTTGCAGATCATGTGCTAATACGATTTCGTAGGGGCTGATGCCCTCATCGGCCCTATAATCCGAGTGTGCATCAAGCTTAAGGGGCGTCGAGGGCGCCGCCCCCTACAATCAATGATTGGGATTTGCAAGATACAAAACACAAAACCGCCTCCGATTATGGTCGGAGGCGGTTAGTTCTTTTTTTACTTTTTTTCCAGCTTTTTCTTGTTGCCCTTTTCGTCTACGATGTAGGTGTTGTCCAGGGTGTCGGTCAGATTCTTCTTGAAGTCTGCCAGAAATTCCTTGCGCAGTGCTGCACGTTCCGATGCTTCTTCAGCGGTCAGCTCACGCTGCTTTGCCAGCTTTGCCAGCTCGTTGATGCGGTCAATTTTTACCTGTTCCATATTATCCTCCGATTCCCAATTCGTCCAAGTCCAGCTCAAATGCCGGCATGAAATGTTCCATAAAATAAGTGGCTTCGGGCAAACCCATCTTCTCAATGGATGCCCGTGTGCTGCGTTCTGCGGAGATGAACTCCGTGTTGCCCGCTTTTCGCTCTTCCACGCACTTAATCAGCGCAGACAGCTTGTCCGCAGCCTTCACCAGTCGGTATTCCTCACCGCTGTGGCTGTCGGGGTCCAGCAGGGGGGCGTAATCCGCCCGCAGCTCTTTGGGCAGCATCTGCACCAGACGGTCCGCGGCGTAAGCCTCTACCTGATGGTAAGCCTTGACGATGTCGGGATTCTGGTACTTGATGGGGGTGGGCATATCCCCTGTGAGAATCTCTGTGGCATCGTGGAACAGTGCCACGGTGGCCAGATGCTCGGGGTTATATGCCTTGCCGTAGATGCGGTTGCCGATGATACCCAGTGCGTGGGCAATGACGGCGGTCATGTGGCTGTGCTCCTGAATGTTCTCCTGAATGGAGTTGCGCATGAGGCTCCAGCGGGTGATGTATTTCATGCGCGAAATCAGCGCATAGAATTGCTTGTTATTCAAATGGGTCAACCTCCGATGACGGATTTGTGCCGCCATTTCCCCTTGAGGAAATAATGCAGCGCCAAAATCAGCGCGAATACCCAGCCAACGGGAATGCAGCGCCACAACACATGATAATCGAAATCAAAGAAAAATACAAGAGTGTATGCAAGGGCAACGCGGATGCCCAGTGTGGAAAAAGAGCAGATGCTGGCGTACATGGCATCGCCGCAGCCCTGAATCACCCCGTTGGTGGTCAGGTACACGGTGAAAATCAGCATCATATAGCTGACGAAGCGGATGTAGTCCACTGACTGCAGCTGGGCTTCGCCCTCCACGCCAAACAGGGCGGAGAAGGGATACACACCCACAAACAGAATGGTTGCGATGACAAAGGTGATGGCCAGAGACATTGCTACCGCTGCCTTCCAGCCACGTTCGATGCGGTCAAGCTTGCCTGCGCCGATGTTCTGTCCTGTGAACATACTCATGGCGGAGTTGAAGCCCATGGCAGGCACCATGCAGTAGTTTTCAATGCGCAGCCCGCAGGTGAAGGCTGCCATGGTGGTCGGACCGAAGTAGTTGACCAGTCGCTGCATGAGCACGTTGCCACAGCTGACGATGGCCATTTGCAGGCTCATGGGCACACCCAGCTCCAGACACAGCTTCCCCAGAGCGGGGTCGAAGCGAAATTCACCCTTGCGGAAGCGGAGCATGGGGTATTTTGCGAACATATAGATAAAGCACACAATGACACAGACGATTTGCGCAATGACCGTTGCCACTGCCGCACCTGCCACGCCCCAGTTAAATCCTGCCACAAACAAAATGTCCAGCACCAGATTCATCACAGCGGACACGCACAGGAAGTACAAGGTGGCTTTGCTGTCCCCCAAGGCGCGGAGGATGGATGCCACGCAGTTATACAGGAAGGTGAACACCAGACCCAGAGAGTAAATGGAGAAGTAGCTCACCGCAAGCTTCGACAGATGCTCGTCCTTCAGGTCCAGAATGTGCAGTACCATCCAGTTAGCGCCGAAGAAGCCCATGACCATGGCGGCAAAGCCCATGGCACTGAGCAGAATGAGACCTGTGGAAACTGCTCGCTTTACGTCTGCCATGCGCCCTGCCCCAAACAGCTGTGCAATCATAACACCGCAGCCGTTGCCGAAGCCGTTGGAGAATGCCAGAAACAGCATAGCCAGAGTGGTGCAGGCACCTACCGCACCCAGTGCGGCTTCGCTGACGAAGTTGCCCACCACGATGCCGTCCACGGTATTGTACAGCTGCTGCAGAAACTGCCCTGCCATAATGGGCAGCGCAAACAGCAGGATTCGTTTCCATTCGGGTCCCACAGTCATATTGTTTGCGGGAGAGACAGGCTTTGCGGACATGGCGGCACCTCCTTTTATACAATTATTATAGCGGAAATGAACAAAAAAAGCGAGTGGGGATACATGGGAAATGGACATATTTTTAACACAGGAACTTTTTTGAACCAAAATGTATAAATTATCCGCTGAAAACTTGAGAAAACGATAACATTGTGATATAATGCGTCAGTAAAACTATATGTTTTGTCCGGCATTGCTCCTGTGCAATTGATATAAAGAAAGTACGGAAAATTCGAACTTTTCTTTATGGAAAGATAGGGAGAAGTTTGATAAACCGGTAGTTTTTTTAACAAGTATTTACTTTTGGCAAAAATACATTGATTATGTGTTATGGAGGAATCAAACCATGGTAAAAATCATTGATATGGAACCCCTGAATCCTACCCTGATCAAGATCACTCTGGATGCACCCCACATCGCAAAGAAGGTCAAGGCAGGCCAGTTCGGTATTCTGCGCGTTTCCGAAGACGGTGAACGCTTCCCTCTGACTATCGAAGACTGGGACATTGAAAAGGGTACCATTAGCTTCGTATTCCAGATCGCAGGCGCTTCCACTCAGCTCATGAGCTACAAGAAGCCCGGCGAATACATCGCTGACGTTGTCGGTCCTCTGGGTCACCCCACCGACCTGTCCGGCGCAAAGAGCGTTTGCGTTGTAGCAGGCGGCTCCGGCTGCGCAATCGGCTTCCCCGTTATCCGTGAACTGAACAAGATGGGCGTTGACGTTGATGCTGTTATCGGCTTCCGCAACAAGGACCTGGTTGTTCTCGAAAAGGAAATCCGCGCTCTGACCGGTGAATGCATTGTTATGACCGACGACGGCTCCTACGCTCGCAAGGGTCTGGTTACCGAAGGTCTGCAGAGCCTGATTGACTCCGGCAAGAAGTACGACAAGGTCATCACCCTGGGCCCCCTGCCCATGATGAAGTTTGTTTGCCTGCTGACCAAGAAGTACGGCATCAAGACTCTGGCTTCCATGAACCCCATTATGATCGACGGTACCGGTATGTGCGGCGGTTGCCGACTGACCGTAGGCGGCGAAACCAAGTTCGCTTGCGTAGACGGCCCCGAATTCGACGGTCACCTGATCGACTTTGACGAAGCAATGGCTCGTTCTACCAGATACGCTGCACACGAACACAAGCGTCACGAAGAAGCATGTAACCTGTACAAGAAGGAGGTAGAATAATTATGGCAAATATGTCTATGGTTAAGAACCCCATGCCCAGCCAGGATCCCCTGGTTCGCGGCCGCAACTTTGACGAAGTTGCTCTGGGCTACACCGAAGAACAGGTTAAGAGCGAAGCTGCACGCTGCCTGAACTGCAAGATTCCTCACTGCCGTAAGGGCTGCCCTGTTAACCTGAACATCCCCGCTTTCATCAAGGCTGCTGAAAAGGGCGAATACGATGAAGCATACCGCATCATTTCCATGGATTCCAGCCTGCCCGCAGTTTGCGGCCGTGTCTGCCCCCAGGAAAACCAGTGCGAAAAGTTCTGCAACCGCGGCATCAAGGGCGAATCCGTTGCAATCGGCCGTATCGAACGTTTCGTAGCTGACTACCACAACGCTAAGGAAGCTGTTGAAGTGGTTAAGCCCGCTCCCAACGGCCACAAGGTTGCTGTTGTTGGCTCCGGCCCTGCATCCCTGACCTGCGCAGGCGATCTGGCAAAGCGTGGCTACGCAGTTACCATTTACGAAGCACTGCACACCCCCGGCGGCGTTCTGGTTTACGGTATTCCCGAATTCCGTCTGCCCAAGGCTATCGTAGCACAGGAAATCGAAGGCCTGAAGAAGCTGGGCGTTGAAATCAAGACCGACTGGGTTGTTGGTAAGGTTATCGACGTTGAAGAACTGCGCAACGAATACGACGCAGTATTCATCGGCTCCGGTGCAGGTCTGCCTCAGTTCCTGAAGATTCCCGGCGAAAACCTGAAGGGTGTTTACTCCGCAAACGAATTCCTGACCCGTATCAACCTGATGAAGGCATACCAGGAAGACGCTATGACCCCCATCACTCGTCCCCGCAAGGCTGCTATCGTAGGCGGCGGCAACGTAGCAATGGACGCAGCTCGCTGCGCACTGCGTCTGGGCGCAGAAGAAGTTTCCATCGTTTACCGTCGTGGCTTCGATGAACTGCCCGCACGTAAGGAAGAAATCCACCACGCACAGGAAGAAGGCATTGTCTTCCGTACTCTGCGCGGTCCTCTGGAAATCCAGGGCGACATGAAGACCGGCGTAACCGGCATCAAGTGCCAGGTTATGGAACTGGGCGAACCCGATGAAAAGGGCCGCAGAAAGCCCGTCGCTGTAGAAGGCGAATATGAAGTAGTAGAAGCTGACGTTGTTGTTATCGCAATCGGCACTTCTCCCAACCCCCTGATTCGTCAGACCACCCAGGGTCTGGAATTCAGCAAGAAGGGCGGCATTGTTGCTGACGACGAAAAGGGTCAGACCTCTCTGGAAAACGTATTTGCAGGCGGCGACGTAGTTACCGGTGCAGCTACCGTTATTCTGGCAATGGGCGCAGGCAAGAAGTCCGCAGCGGCTATTGACGAATACATCAAGAACAAGAAGTAATTAAGCTTTTTGAACATACCAATCCCCTCCGATTATTCGGAGGGGATTTTTAATCGCGAGCACTTCTGCTGAAGTGCTGTATCGCTTGCGCGACGCGATTTCAAGGAAAACCAACCATGGTTTCCCTTGAGAACCCTTCCTTCACGCACTGCAGGAGAAAGGGCGTGATGAGTGCTATGGCGGCATGATTCCTGTATATTCATAAGCTCGGTTTTGTGATATAATACTTACAAATACGATTCATTAGCCAAGGAGATTCTTATGTTCAAAATCGGTTGTCATTTATCTTCTGCAGGGGGATATTTCCCTGCGGCGAAGCTGTGCAATGCTCTTGGGGGCGATGCCCTTGCTTTGTTTACCCGCAACCCACGTGGGGGCAGTGTGAAGCCCTTGGATTTGGCGGACTTTGCAGCCTTTTCCGCATTCACTGCCGACCATGCTTTCGCACCCCTTGTGGCCCATGCGCCCTATACCCTGAATCCCTGCGCAGAAAAAAACAACGTCCGTGAGTTTGCGTTTCTGGCTTTTGCCGAGGATTTGAAGCGTCTGGAGCATTTGCCGGGGACATACTACAACTTCCATCCCGGCAGCCATGTGGGGCAGGGCTATGCCGTGGGCATGGAGAAAATCATTGAGCTGCTGAACACCGTCATGTGGAAGGATATGCACACTACCGTGCTGCTGGAAACCATGGCAGGGAAGGGCAGCGAGGTAGGCTGTACCTTCGAGCAGCTGCGGAGCATCATCGATGGCTGTGAGCATGCCGAGCATATGGGCGTGTGCTTTGATACCTGCCATGTGTGGGACGGGGGCTACGACATCGTCCGTGATTTGGACGGTGTGCTGACTCACTTTGACAATGTGGTGGGACTCCATCGCATCAAGGCGGTGCATCTGAATAACTCCATGAACGACATGGGCGCTCGCAAGGACCGCCATGCCAATATCCTCACGGGGAAGCTGCCCTTGGAGGCCATCCGCCGCATCATCACCCATCCCGCATTCGACAATATTCCCTTTGTTTTGGAAACACCCCAGACCGATGACAGGGGATATGGAGAGGAAATCGCCCTTTTGCGCAGACTTTATGAGGAATAATCGGGCAAAATGACGGAGAAATTATCGCTTTTTACAGATTATTCACTTTTCTCTTTATTCCGCTGATATAATTGGTTTATAATAGACTATCATGAAGGAGAGACTGCTATGAGAAAAAAGGCTTTGATCGTTGAAGACGATATCAATATTGCCGAACTGCTGAAGATTTATCTGCAGAAGGACGGCTTCGAAACCGAAAACGCATACGACGGCGGCAGAGCGGTTGCGCTGGCGGAAACCTTCCGTCCCGACATTATTCTGCTGGATATTATGCTGCCTGTAATGGACGGCTGGCAGGTGTGCCGTGAGGTGCGCAAGACCTCTCAGGTGCCCATCATTATGCTCACCGCTAAGGGTGAAAGCATGGACAAAATCTCCGGTCTGGAAATGGGCGCAGATGACTATGTGACCAAGCCCTTTGACCCCAAGGAACTGATTGCACGTATCCATGCAGTTATGCGCCGCACCGACGGCAGCAGCGGCAGCGGGGAAGAAGTTGCGGAAGAAGGCGGACGGAAGCTGGTTTATGACAATATGACCATCAATCTGGATTCCTACGAGCTGATTGTAAAGGGTGAAAAGGTAGACACCCCTCCCAAAGAACTGGAACTGTTGTTCCATCTGGCATCCTACCCCAACCGTGTCTTTACCAGAAACCAGCTGCTGGACGAAGTCTGGGGCTTTGACTACTTCGGGGACTCCCGTACTGTGGACGTCCACGTAAAGCGCCTGCGTGAAAAAATCGAAGGTGTCTCCACCAAGTGGGAGCTGGGCACCGTCTGGGGCGTAGGCTACAAGTTTAAAGTGAACGAAGAATAACACGCATTCGTAGGGACCGTCGAGGTCGACGGTCCCTACAAGCGCGAAGGAATTTAGAACGGAGGTGTGTCCTCTATTAACAGTATTTACTTCAAAAACTTTATGGGGACGGCGACCATCGTTCTGGTGAGCTTCCTTCTCATTGGCATTGCCTTTGTCTTTATCGGCACCAGCTTTGTCATCAACGATGCCCGCACCAACATGGCTGCAAACGCAGCGGAAATCAGCCGCATTGCCGCTGCGGTCACCGACGATGCGGAGCTGGAGAGCTGGGACATCCGTATGACCATCAGTATGCTGTCCCAGGGCACAGGCAACCACATCTTTCTGTGTGATACCAATGGCTATGTGGTGTCCTGCAGCGATAAGCAGCTGGCCTGCCCCCACATGGGTGCGCGCGTGGCTGAGGAATATCTGCATACGGTAGAGTGGAATGGCGGCATGAATCAGATGACGGACCTGGACGGATTCTATGAAAATACCGCCTATGTCATTTGTGAGCGCATTGTGAAATCCGACGGCGCTGTGGTTGGCTATGCCTTTGTGTCCAAGGACGCATCTTCTATTGTGGGGGCCTACGGGGCCTTTGTATATCTGTACTTTTTGGTATCTTTGGCGGTACTGTCCCTTGCGGTGCTGATGAGCTTTGCTTTTTCCAAAGCACTGACCAAAAATCTGGACGAAATGACCGTTGCCGCTCGAAAGTACTCCCACGGTGACTTCTCCATGCGTATTTCTGCCACAGACCAGGCGGACGAAATGGGGGCTTTGACCGACTCCTTCAACGCCATGGCGGACTCCTTGGAAAAGGCGGAGCAGACCCGAAGAGAGTTTGTTGCCAATGTATTCCATGAGCTGCGTACCCCTATGACCACCATAGCGGGCTTTGCGGAAGGGCTGCTGGACGGCACCATTCCCAAGGCAGAGGAAGAAAAATATCTGGCGGTCATTGCCGACGAGACCCGTCGTTTGAGCCGACTGGTCCGTGAAATGCTGGATATGACCAAGGTGCAGGAAAAGGTGGCTGACCCCAAGAATATGAAGCCCTTCAACCTGACGGAAGAACTGGTCATGACTCTGCTGAGCTTTGAATCCCGTGCCAACGAGAAGAAGCTGGACGTGGATTTGCAGCTGCCCGACGATGAGCTGTGGGTGCGAGGCAATCAGGACTCCATTCACCGTGTCATTTACAATCTGCTGGACAATGCCATTAAGTTCGCCCATGTGGGCGGCACCTTGTACCTTGCCATTTGGAAGCAGGGGGGCAAGGCTTATGTCTGCGTGGCAGACCAAGGGGAACAGATCCCTGCGGACGATTTGCCCTTTATCTTTGACCGATTCCACAAGTCCGACCGCTCTCGCAGCTTGGACCGTGACGGTGTGGGTTTGGGTCTGTATCTTGTAAAAAGTATTCTGGATGCCCACGACGAGGATATCGTGGCCACCAGTAAGGACGGCGTGACCAAGTTCGTATTCAGCTTGAAGCTTGCGGACAAACCCAAAAACAAATCCTAACATTGGGAGAAACATATGGAAGAGAGAAATAACCTGAACAACAACGAATGGTATCGCCCTGCGGCAGAGCCCGAACAGGTCACAGACCTGTTTGAGGAAGCGGGCCTGTACAAGGTCAAGAGCCGCGAGGAGCTGTATGCCCAAAACGCACCCAAGAAGCGCAAGCGTGGCTGGGTTATCGGTATCGTATGTGCGGTGGTGCTGATTGGCGCCATTGTGCTGACCGCCAAGATTTTCGGCGGTGAGGACAGTACCGTGGCCGATGCCAAGGACTTCTTTGACGCTTACTCCGAGTTTTACGAACAGTATACCGAACAAGAGGAGGATCTGACAGGGGAGTACCCCATGGAACGTGCGGAGCCCGACCCCAATCGTGAGCTGCAGCTGACAGCCGCTGTGGGTACGGAAGCCCTGACTCTGCAGGCGTTGTATGCCAAGTGCCAGCCCTCTGTTGTGGGTATCAGCACTTACGAAAACGGCAGAGAGTATGCCTGGGGCACAGGGGTCATTATGACCTCCGACGGCTATATCATCACCAATGCCCACGTGCTGGACGGTGGCGAGGCTGCGGACGTGATTTTGTCTGACGGCACCGTATACCCTGCCAAGCTGGTGGGTGCTGACTCCATCAGTGACATTGCTCTGCTGAAGGTAGAGGCTAAGGGTCTGGCTGCGGCGGAGTTTGTGGATTCCGCACTGGTGCAGGTGGGCGATGAGGCCATTGCCATCGGCAATCCTCTGGGTAAGGAATTCAGCGGCTCCATGTCTACGGGCATCATTTCCGGTGTGAGCCGTGATGTGGATTACAATAGCCGTACCATGACCCTGCTGCAGACCGATGCCGCACTGAACAGCGGCAACAGCGGCGGCGCACTGTTTAACATTTACGGTCAGGTGGTTGGCATCACCAACATGAAGATGATGGGTAGCTTCACCTCCGCCATCGAAGGTGTGGGCTTTGCCATTCCTACCGTTACCGTAAAGGAAATGGTAGATGCCATTCTGGACGAAGGTGCTGTTGTGGGTCGTCCCGGTCTGGGCATTACCGTCTATGACCTGACGGATTTGGGTGACCTGAACGAGGTCATGGAAGATGACTACGTTTACCCCACCGATGGTATGCTGGTCAATTCCGTTGCCGAGGGCTCCGATGCCCAAAAGCAGGGGCTGCAGGTGGACGATATCATTACCGCTATCGACGGTGTACCTGCTGCGAATATTGATGTCATCCGTGATGCCATCAAGGACAAAAAGGTAGGCGACAAAATCAAGGTTGAAATCTGGCGCGCAGGGGAGACCATGGAGCTCACCATCGCCCTCATCGACCAAAACGATTTTTAATTTTTCAGCTCGTACGGACATGGTGCGTATGGCTTTGTTGAAGCACGGGTCTGTACTGCGGAGTCTGATGAAGGTTTCACCCCGATTAGAATATTGTGAAAACACTAAGAGCTGCCGAAAGGCAGCTCTTTTTGCGTCCGTCGACTGTTGATACTTCTTAACGAAATCTTAACGGTTTTAGAAAAACTCTTTTGCGGGCACGGGGCTTGCGAATGTCGAAATTTGTGATAAAATGGTTATGATTCTTTTTTCACCAATGAACCTATAGATTATAGAAACCAGACAGACGGGAGGGCTTACCATGGACCGAAAGCATGTGCGGATGTACCGCATTTTTCGACCCCTTGTGGCCTTATTTATGCGGCTGATGTTCGGTTATACTTACGAAACCGCTCGCAACCTGCCGAAAAACTATATTGTGATTTCCAATCATGTAACTGACTTTGATATGCTGGGGGTTACCGCCAGCTTCCCCAATCAGATGTACTTTGTTGCCAGTGAGCACGTGGCACGCATGAAGCTGTACCCCCTTTTGAAGTGGGCATTTGCTCCCATTATGCGCCCCAAGGGTGCATCCGCTGCGGCTACCACCATGGACATGGTGCGCAAGGCTCGCAAGGGGGATAATGTGTGCCTGTTTGCGGAAGGTGTCCGCAGCTGGGACGGGGTCACATGGCCCGTTGTACCTGCTACGGGCAGACTGGTGAAGACTGCGGGCTGTGGTCTGGTGACCTATCGCTTGGAAGGCGGTTATTTTGCCAGCCCCATGTGGTCCGGTGCAAGCATGCGCAGAGGGTACTTCCATGGTGCGCCCGTGAATGTGTATACCCCCGAGCAGCTGAAGGAGATGACCGCTGCCGAAGTGCAGGAGGCCATTGAACGTGACCTGTATGTGGATGCTTACGCCATGCAGCGTGAAAATCCCAAACGCTATAAGGGCAAGAAGCTGGCTGAGGGACTGGAAAATCTGCTGTTTGTTTGCCCGGTCTGCGGCGGCTATGATGGCTTCACCACAGAAAATGACAAGGTCGCCTGCAAGCATTGCGGTCTGACCTTCCGATACAACCAATTCGGCTTCTTTGAAAACGCACCCTTCGAAACTGTCCGTGAGTTTTCCGATTGGCAGAAAGAGCGCCTTGCCGCAGATGCTGCGGAGGGGGTTGCCTATACTGCCGAGCATGGTGTGCTGCACAGACTGGAGGATCATCAAGAGTTCTTCGTCACCGAAGGTGCTGTGCGTATGGACGGCGAGAGCCTGTGCTGCGGAGATGTGGAAATTCCCGTGGCTTCCATTACCGACCTTGCCATGCATGGTCAGAGAGCTTTGGTATTCACCGCCAATAAGCAGTATTATGAGCTTGTCCCCGCAAAGGGGAGCAATTCCTTTAAGTTCTTCCTGTACTATGACCAAGTGAAGAACAAGAATAAACTGAGAGAGACTGTGAGATAAGATTTATGGATTTTTCTTCTGCTAACATTGCCCTGTGGGCACCTGTGATTCAACTGGGCATCATTGCCATGCTGATTCTCGTGGCCAATGTTCTGCGCCGTAAAATTGCATTGATTCGCAACAGCCTGATGCCTACCGCTGTTTTGGCAGGCTTCCTGATGCTGCTGCTGCGCAACATGGGCTTTGAAGTCATTGATGGCGTCTTCTTGGAGTCCGTCACCTACCATGCCATTGCTTTGGGCTTTATTGCTCTGGCTTTGCGCGTTCCCGAAAGCGCAGAGGGAGAGAGCAAGTTCCTCGCTCCCAAGAACGGTGCGCTCATTGTCAGCACCTATCTGGTGCAGGCACTGACAGGTCTGGTGATTTCTCTGATTCTGGCATATACCATCATGCCTGAGCTATTTAAAGCCAGTGGTATTCTGCTGCCCATGGCATACGGTCAGGGTCCCGGTCAGGCAAACAATGTTGGTTCTACTTACGAAGCACTGGGTATGCTGGGTGGCAGAAGCTTTGGTCTGTCTCTGGCTGCTGCAGGCTATCTGTGTGCCTGCGTAGTAGGTGTGCTGTGCCTGAACGTCATGGGCCGCAAAAATCGTCTGGTGCGCATGAAGGACAAGGACTATGTTTCCGGCTCCGTTACCGTGGACACCTTCCAGATGGAAAACGAAATTCCCGTTGCAGAGTCTGTGGATAAGTTCAGCGTACAGGCTGCGCTGGTTATTATTCTGTATCTGATTTCCTACCTGCTCATTGACGGTGTGGTATCTCTGCTGGAGAACTTCGCACCCGGTCTGGCGGCTACTGTCAGCACCCTGCTGTGGGGCTTCAACTTCATTGTGGGCTCCATTGTGGCTACGGGCTGCCGTGTGCTGTTTGCGAATCTGCGCAAGCTGAAGATTATGAACCACCAGTACCAGAATAACTACCTGCTGAGCCGTATCAGCGGCGTGGCTTTCGACTTTATGATCGTTGCGGGCATCGCCAGCATCGAAATCAGCGACCTGCGAGGCAATATGCTGCCCTTCCTGCTGATGGCGATCATCGGCGGCGTGGTCACCTTTGTGTACCTGCTGTGGATGTGCAAGAAGCTGTACCCCAATTATGTGTACGAAGGCTTCTTCTCCATGTTCGGTATGCTCACAGGCACCATTTCCAGCGGCGTTCTGCTGCTGCGTGAAATCGACCCCGAGCTGAAGACTCCTGCGTCCAACAATCTGGTTACGGGCAGCTCCTACGGCATTGTCTTCGGCGCTCCTGTGCTGCTGCTGGTGAGCTTCGCCCCCAAGAGCGAGACCAGTGTCTGGGCGGCGGTTGGTCTGATTATTGTGTATCTGGCAGTGCTGCTGCTGTTCATCTTCAAAGCAGGCAACAAGAAAAAGTAAAACAAAAAGCATCTGCTTTCGCAGATGCTTTTTTTCAGCTCGTACGAGCATATTGCGTATCGTTTTGTTGAAGCACGGTATCTTCCTTGCGGAAAGCTGGCAATCATTAATCGCCAGCATTTTCAACAACAAATCCAACTGTTAAATTGGATTTCTCCTCTGCTCCCTGCGCATACTATCTCCGATTAACGATTCGGAGGCTCTCATGGACAAACCCCATCCCATTCGCGCGGCGCTCACAGACCGCAGCTTGTACCTTGATACCTTGAAGCTTGGGATTCCCATTGCGGGACAATCCCTGATTGCTGTGGGCATGAACGTGGCGGACACGGTGATGCTGGGGAAAATGGGGGATGCCCAGATTTCCGCGGCATCCATGGCAGGGCAGTATGTGACCCTGTTTTTAGCCTGCGTTATGGGCTTGGGCATGGGGGTTACGGTACTGACCAACCGATACTGGAGTATGGGGGACCGTGAGGATCTCCACCGCTCCGTAACGGTGATGCTCCGTTGGGAGCTGTTGCTGGGGGCCATATTTGCCCTTGTGGGCATGGTCTTTCCGCGCTTTATCATGGGCATCTTTACCAAGGACCCCGAGACGGTTGCCTATGGGGTGACCTATTTGCGGTGGCTGCTGCCCTGCTATGTGTGTATTGCCCTCAGTCAGGGCTGCACTCTGGTGCTGCGCAGCGCAGGAAAGCTGCTGGTGCCGCTAATCAGTGCAGGGGGCGCTTTGGGGCTCAATGTGCTGCTGAACTTTCTGCTCATCGGCGGCAATTGGGGGGCGCCTCGATTGGAAATCAGCGGAGCGGCCATTGCCACTTCTGTGGCATGGGTGTTTCAGTTTGCCACAACCTGCGGATACTTCTTCTTT
>JAZREI010000025.1:0-6510 GCA_045660685.1 Oscillospiraceae bacterium | reverse complement strand
TAGGAGTGGGAGTGGGGGTGGGAGTCACATTCACGGGAGGAGTGGGGGTAACTGTGCCGCCGCCGATGATGTTTGCCAGATTGTTCTTGGTGGTATCGGACAGCATTGCATTCAGCTTGCCGTTCAAATCTGTATTGGGGGTGCTGAACTGACCTTCCACCAGAAGGTCTGCCAGAATGGTATCCAGTGCCCAGAATTCGCATTCTACCAGTTCTTCGGTTTCTTCGTCGGTGGAGTCATCTTCTGCAGCCTTATTCAGTTCATCCTGCAGGTAGTAGACATACCACTGTTCCAAAATCGGGTCTTTCTTGATGAAATTTTCGGTGTCATTCAGGTGAGCGGGGTCGGTGCTGATGCTTGTCATCAGTTCCATGGATGCCTTTGTGGCATCGGGAGTGCTTCTGTCGGTGAGTTCGTCCTTGTTATTGTAAAGGTCAAGCGCATAGCTAATTGCTTCAAACTCATTGACTGCGCTCATGCCTTTCTTGCTGATTTCATACAGAACATTGGCCAGACGGGTTGCGGAGAAAGGATTCTTATTCAGTAGGGTTGTGACAGCATTTGCACGCTGTTCGTTGGTGAGGCTAATGCCCAGAGAAGCCACATAGTCTTCCATCTGCTTCAGAGTTTTGCACTCGATGGTAACTTCGGGTGCGGTTTCGGTTGCTTCGGAGACAATGATGTCGGTAGAGGGCAGGTTGCCATAGTGGGTTTCAATGGTGTAAATGTCCGAGGCGCTCAGATCGGAAGGTTCGGAAATGAACTTGAAGATTTCGAAATCTTCAAGGAACTGAGTAGCCAGAGTGTTTCTCTGTTCGGTGGTCAGGTCTACGCTGCCTTCACGGGGAGCAGCTTCGCCGTTGCCGTAGGTCTTTGCAGGACCGCGGCCACCGCCGGACAGGCTGGAGATGGCGTTCAGCTGTGCGTACTGCAGTTCACGCAGCTGCATGATCAGGTATGCAGCTTCTTCCTTGTTTTCACAGGCGAACTGCACATTCAGACCGTCAGCGCCGATAGCCAGAGCGGTAACACTGGTTTTTTCGGGCAGGATGGATTCCAGTTCATCCAGCATACGGACCAGATTGTCGTTATAGGTGCGCAAGCTGGTGAATACGGTGTTCCAGTCAGAGCTGTAGTTGTTGTAGAGGGTTTCGTATTCCTTGTATTTATCGGCGAAGCCCGCAACCTTGGCAGCCTGAATTGCCAGGGTTTGACGTCTCTGCTCCAGAGATTCAATGGTGGAGTTCCAAGAGAAGCGTGCCACGAAGGTCAAAGCAACAACGCCTGCCAGAGCGGCACCGCCCACTGCCAAAGCAGCGGTGTGACCAACCTGAACGCTCATCTGAGTCAGTTCCTTGTTGGGCTTGTTCAGGTCACGGATGCCGAAGTCCAGCTTGGCACGTGCTGCACCTGCACAGATCGCCAGACGGGGATCAAAGCCTGCATCCAGAGGAGACAGGGGCAGGTCCATTGCCATGGACAGCTCGGAGATGAAGTCAATATCTTCGCACAGACCGCCGGAAACGTAGCCCACAAATGCGGAGCTGCGGCCCATATCCAGAGAGCGGAAATATTCCACCATCATTGCTACGTCGTGGATGACGTATGCGGGGTCAAAGCCTGTGGAGATGAAACGCTGATGGACAACGCGGTGGTTCTGAACGAAGGTCAAACCGATCAGGTCCTTTTCCAGAGTCAGGTGTACCTGAGTTACCAGAGCGTCGTCGATGTGTTCAACGGGAGCTTCCACAGCCTCGAATTCTTCTGTTTCAGCTTCGTTTTTCGCCTGCTTCTTCTTGCCAAAGGAGATTTCCTTGTTCAGGGCACCCTTCAGATCGATGCCCTTGCGTGCCTTGGATGCCTTGGCGTTTGCGGAGAAGCTTGCATTCACTGCGGTAGCAATACTCATACCGCAGTAGTCAATGGCTACTACAGACAGGTTGCAAGCGTTTGCGATGGCATAGTACTGGGGCAGCATAGCGGTGGGAACGGCCCACAGCTGAACAGACTGTTCCTTTACGCCTGCGTTATTCTGCTTGTGTTCAATGGCCTGCCAAACCAGCTTGTATTCGGACATGTCAACAGGGAAGTACATATCCACGTTAGCCACAATCAGCTTTTCCAGCTTATTTTTGGGCAGGTCGGGAGTGGTTACAGTCTCGGTAATGACCTGAGAGGTGCACAGAGAGAACACAACATTATGTACGCCTGCAAATTCGGGCATGGAAGTGGCGGACTGCAACAATTCGCGAACTGCTTCTGCATTGCGGATCATACCATCGTCCACAGCACCTTCGGGGGTGGGCAGAACGATGCTGTGCATGATCTGACCGGCCTTGTCACAAAGAGCGAATACAGATTCGTCTCTGCTAAGTTGGATAACCAGCTTCAGGTTGCTGATTTTTCTTTTGCTCATGTTAGTTTCCTCCTATGAGCCTTTGTATCGGCTCAGTTGCGTATGGTTTACAGTCCAAAGAGACTTAGGTATGCGGTAAGAATTTGGTTTCCGAACAGAGCGGAAATCCAGACACCTGCGGCCAGATAGGGGCCGAAGGCCAGCTTGCGGCCTGCGCCGCGTTTCATGCGAACGGAATGGATGATAGCGCCGGAGACACTGCCGATCAGCACAGTCAAAATCATACGGGGCCAGCCCAGCAGCAGACCTGCCGCGGCCATCAGCTTTACGTCTCCCATGCCCAGACCTGCGCCCCCTGTGAGGATGTGCAGGGCCAGAAATACAAGACTGATACTGAACATGCCGATGACATACAAGGGCCAGTTGGACAGGTCGGTGACCAGTCGGATGACACCGAGAATGAGAATGGCAAGGTTCAATCCGTTGGGGATGGTGAAGGTACGCCAGTCAATGACGGTGACTACCAGCAGCAGAGAGAACAGTGCGCAGTACAAACCAACGGTCAGCCAGTCGCCCTTGTACAGGATGGCTGTTGCCAACCACATGGTGCCGTTTAGGGCTTCCACGATGGGATACTGGGGAGACAGCTTCACACCGCAGGCGCGGCATTTGCCACCTTGCGCCAGCCAGCTGAACACAGGGAACAGCTCGTACCACTTCAGCTCATGACCGCAGGTCATGCAGTGAGAGGGGGTGCGCACAAATTCTTCTTCTCTGGGCAGTCGGTAAATCAGCACGTTCAGAAAACTGCCGACACACAGCCCAAGCAGAAAAAGGAATATGAAGATTAAAGTGGAAAGTTCCATGTTTCATCTCCTTTTGCGATCAATACATTTCCGAGAATTATCTAAATTACAGGTACTGGTCGTATGCCTTGGTCATGTTCAGCATGGGCAGGAAGATTGCCAGTACGAGGATGAGAACGAATACTGCCAGAACCAGCATGATAACAGGTTCCATTGCAGACAACAGTTTTGCGGTAGCATCTTCTACTTCGTCGTCGAAGTAGTCAGCGACCTTTTCCAGCATGCCCTGCAGGTCACCGGTTTCTTCACCGATGGCTACCATGTTATAAACCATGGGAGGGAACAGCTCGGTATAACGCAGAGAGTCGGCCAGATTCCAACCTTCGGAAACGAGGGTACGGACCATCTGTACGGCCTCACGATAGTAGATATTGCTCATGTTCATGGTGACCAGATCCAAGCTGTCGGTCAAAGACAGACCGGAGCCCAGCAGCAGTGCCAGCGTTCGGCAGAAGGTAGCACTTGCGGAACGGACCACGAACAGTTTTACCAAAGGAATCTTACGGGTCAAATACCCGAAGAAGTGCTTGCCGCGATTGGTGCGGTTGAACAGAACACCGCCAACCACCAGGAACAGCAGCAGACCGACTACCAGCCACCACCAGTCAACGAACCAGTAGCTGGCTGCCATGACCCACTGAGTGGGCAGGGGCAGTTCCATGTTCATTTCTTCAAAGGTCTGCATAAAGCCGGGGATAACCTTGACCATCATAACAATCAGTACGACGATCATAACGAAGATCAGAATGCAGGGGTAAACCATAGCTCTGGAAATGGCAGCCTTGGTCTTTTTTGCCTTATCGAACCAGACTTCCATCTGACCGAAGGATTCTTCCAGATTACCGGATTCTTCACCTGCGGCTACCATGTTGATCAGCATATCCGAGAAGATCTTGTCATGCTTGCGCATGGAGCCTGCCAGAGTTTCGCCCTTTTCGATGCTGGTCTGCATATCGCGGATTGCGGAAGCCAGCTTGTCGTTTTCTGTCTGCTGACCCAGCATAGCCAGAATGTTGGAGACGGATACGCCCGCCTTCAGAATGGAACGGAACTGTCTGCAAAACAGTGCCATATCCTTTGCGGTGGGGTTGCCCAGAAAAGGCAGTTCAATGTCCTTGTTCAGGGCAGTTTGTTCCTTGATTTCAAGGAGGGTATAACCGGCAGCACGCAGAGAGCTTTTTGCGTTATCAACGTTGGCAGCGTCGATGCAGTCTTTGACACGCTTGCCGGCGCGATTCATGGCAACGTAATTATATACGGGCATTGTTTACAACCTCCCCAGTTGGCTGCGCAGAGCAGCGGGGTCGTTGGCTACAGCCAATGCATCTTCGGGACGAACCTCGCCCTTACGTACCAGAGTTGCCAGTGCTTCGTCCAGCATCTGCATGCCCTGACGCTTGCTGGTCTGCATAACGCTGGGAATCTGGAAGCTCTTGTTCTGACGAATCAAGCTGCGCACTGCGGGAGTGGCAACCAGAATTTCATATACGGGTACGCGACCGCCGCCAACTTTGGGCAGCAGTGCCTTCGCGATGGCAGCCTCCAGAACGTCAGCCAGCTGAATGCGGATCTGTTCCTGCTGCTCGGGGGGGAATACGTCGATGATACGGTCAATGGTGTTTGCCGCACCCTTGGTATGCAGAGTGCCGAAAACCAAGTGACCGGTTTCCGCTGCGGTGATGGCGGTGGAAATGGTCTCAAGGTCACGCATTTCGCCTACGAGGATAACGTCGGGGTCCTGTCGCAGGGCTGCACGCAGACCGCTTGCAAAGCTATCGGTATCGTCACCTACTTCACGCTGGTTGATCATGCACTTGTCGTGTACGTGGACAAATTCAATGGGGTTTTCCAGAGTGATGATGTGACGGCGCTTGGTGTGGTTGATGTGGTCCAGCATAGCGGCCAGAGTAGAGCTCTTACCGGAACCGGTGGGACCTGTCAGCAGCACCAGACCGCGGGGCTTGTCCGCCTGGTCAATGATAACGGGAGGCAGCTCCAGTTCCTGTGCGGTAGGAACACGCAAAGGCAGCATACGCAGAGCCAATGCAATGTGTCCCTGCTGCATGAATACGTTGCAGCGCATACGGATGGTATCGTCATAGGTCACCGCAAAGTCGGATTCACCGCAGGCTTCCAGTTCCTTCAGCTGCTTATCGCTGGAAAGCTCCTTGGCGGCTGCAAGAGTGTCATCATCACACAGTACATCTTCGTTTTCAAGAGGACGCAGCTCACCGTCGATACGGTAGACGGGGGGCAGACCTACGGTCAAATGGATGTCCGACGCATTCAGATGGAGTGCATCATATAAAATGTCTTTTAAATCTTTCATGGTTAGTCCTCACCTGTGGGGGAAAGATGATTGGGAACGGCGGTTTCTTCTGCGGAAATGCTGTGCATTTCGGACAGGGTAGTGGTGCCGTCCAGAACCAGACGGCGTACAGCCTTCTTCAGGGTCAGCATGCCTTCATCGATTGCGGCATCACGCAGAGCGTTGGTAGATGCGCGGGCTGCAATGAGATTGCGGAGGGTAGGGGTAACTTCCAGAATTTCGTAAACGCCGATACGGCCATAGTAGCCCTTGCCGTTGCAGCGCTGGCAGCCAACGGCTTCGTAGATTTTCTGTGTCTTGCGTTCTTCTTCGCTCAGACCCAGATAATCTGCTTCGTAGGGCAGCAGTTCGCGTTCCTTTTTGCAGTTGGGGCACAGACGGCGCACCAGACGCTGTGCAATGATGCCCACAACGGAGTCAGCGATCAGATAGCTTTCTACGCCCATGTCCAGCAGACGGGTTACGGAGCTTGCGGAGTCGTTGGTATGGAGGGTAGATACAACAAGGTGACCGGTGATAGATGCCTGGACGGCGATGGATGCAGTTTCGCCGTCACGAATTTCGCCGATCATGATGATATCAGGGTCCTGACGCAGAATGGAACGCAGTGCGTTTGCAAAGGTCATTTCTGCCTTGACATTTACCTGTACCTGATTGATGCCTTCAATGTTGGATTCTACGGGGTCTTCAACGGTAACAATGTTAACTGTTTCGTTGTTCAGTTCGCTCAGAGCGGTGTAAAGGGTGGTGGATTTACCGGAACCGGTGGGACCTGTAACCAGTACGATGCCGTTGGGGTGGTCCATAATGCGGTCAAACTTTACCATGTCTTCGGGAGACAGACCCAGAGTCTGCTTGCTGCGGTGCAGTGCCTTCTTCTGGTTCAGTCGCATTACGCACTTTTCACCGTAAACGGTGGGCAGAGTGGATACACGGATGTCGTATTCCTTGCGGTCAAC
>JAZREI010000024.1:0-11566 GCA_045660685.1 Oscillospiraceae bacterium | reverse complement strand
AATCCTGAAGGTGGAAATGGGGCCCGAAAAGAAGTCCCATGTGATTACCGAAAAGGAACGCAGACTGACTGCTTACCACGAAGCAGGTCACGCCATTGCAGGCCGCTATCTGAAGCATACCGACCCTGTTCACTATATCACAATCATCCCCCGCGGCGGTGCAGGCGGCTTTACCCTGTTCCGTCCCGATGAGGATAAGAGCTATGCCTCCAAGAACGAAATGCTGGACAGCATTGTTATGGCACTGGGTGGTCGTGTAGCGGAAGAACTGTTCCTGGAAGACATCTCCACAGGTGCTTCCGGTGACATTCGTCACTCCACCAACATTGCCCGCAACATGGTCATGGTTTATGGTATGAGCGAGCGACTGGGTCCCATCAGCTACGACAGTTCCGACCATAACGTATTCATCGGCCGCAGCATCGGTCAGGCGAAGAGCTACTCCGAAGAAACCGCTTCCATCATCGATGAAGAAGTCAAGAAGATTTTCGACGAGTCCTATGCCCGCTGTGTTGCGATTCTGAAGGAACACGAAGCAGAGCTGCGTATGGTAGCCGATTACCTGCTGGTAAACGAAAGCATGGACGGCGCGGACTTTGCGTATGTCTGTGATAACCTGCAGCTGCCCGTCAAGAAGGATGACACCATCGAGCCTGCTGCAAAGCATGTGAAGATGTTCAGCGAAGTTCCCGAAGGCCCCGTGCTGATTGCGGAACCCGTTGCCGAACAGGCTGAACCCGCTGCGGAAGAAAACACCGAAGCAAGCGAATAAAGGAAAATGAAAGAGCCGAGTTTATCTCGGCTCTTTTTCTTTTCTGTACAAATCTGTCAAAAAATGGTATTCTATACCATATTACGAAAAAGGAAGTTGCCCTATGGCTCGGAAAATTATCAAAATTATCCTGTGTATTCTGCTCATTGCTGCTGTGGTGGGCGGTATTGCTGCATACAAGGTCCATGAAGCTCGCTATGCGGAGTATTGGGGCATTGAAATTGATGTGCAGTCCGCGGAGCTGAATCTGTGGGGGCTTCCTTACACTGTGGATGAGCTGCTGGAGCTTTCCGAGAGAATGGAAATGGTCACAGCACTGGAGCTTGGGCAAATCGAAATGACAGCAGAGGAACTGGCGCAGATTCAGGCTGCCTATCCCCATGCAGAGATTTCTTACACCGTGGAGCTGTTTGGTGACACCCTTGCGCCCCACATCAAAGAGCTGGATTTCTCGGAGGTTGACCCTGCAGATGCTCTGCAGAGCATTCCGAAGCTGAAGCTGCTTCCTGAGCTGCAAGCCATCAATCTGATGACCGAGGCAGGGGAGTGCAGATGGGGTCTGTCCGATATTGCGGTTATGGATGCCATTCGCAGCGAGATGCCGCAGGTTCGCTTTGCCGTGCAGTTTGATTTGTACGGGCAGACAGTCAGTGACCGAGACACGCGCATTGAGTATGTGCTGACCGATATTGGCAACCATGGGGCGGAAACCATCCGCAGCGTGCTGCCGTATCTGACATCCTGCGAGTATTTCCTGCTGGATGGCTGCGGCATTGACAATGAGGTGCTGGCGGAAATGCGTGAGGAATTTCCCAATACCAAAATCGTGTGGCGTATTTGGCTTGGGGAGCCCGATTACAAGTCTCCCAGAGCTATGCGTGCCCGCAGCTTCCTGACGGATACACACCGTATTCGCACCACTGCGGTCAATGACTCCAATTGCCACCTGCTGCAATATTGTGTGGAAACCAAGTATGTGGACTTCGGTCACAACCACGGCATCTCCGATTTCTTCTTCCTGAGTTATATGCCCAAGCTGGAGGTTGCCATTCTGGCGCTGACCAAGTGCCGCGACTTGACCCCTCTTGCCAATTGCACAGAGCTGGAATATCTGGAAGTTTACCGCTCCGAGGTGACGGATTTGAGTCCTTTGGCTAATTGCAAGAAGCTGAAACACCTGAACTTTGGGGACATGGATATTTCCGACATTACCTGTTTGTATGACATTGATTTGGAGCGTATTCGCGGCTGTATGACTCCTGTGCCGCAGGAGCAGTGGGAAGAGTTTGCGCGGCTCCATCCCGATTGCCAGATTCTCAATGAGGGCGGCTCACCCAGCAAAAACGGCTGGCGCAAGGACGCAAATGGGGTGAAGGTGCCCCGCTACGCTCTGTTGCAGCAGCAAATGGAATACGCCATCGACCATCAATACGGAATCGCTTAAACACTTGCAGGCAGTCGCCTTTGGCGGCTGTCTGTTTTATCTTCTTGTTATTTCGACAGTTTTATGGTATAATACCATGCTACACTGTACGCTGAACCTGCATACAGTGTCTGCATGATCCTGTATAGGAGGTTTTGAAATGACTATTATCAATGCCATTATTCTTGGTTTGATTCGGGGCGCTGCTGAATTTTTGCCCATTTCCGCCGGTGGCCATATGTCCATTGTGCAGAATCTGTTTGGATTATCCGCAGGGGGGAATACCCATGCACTGTTTGATTTCCTGATGCGTCTGGGGGTTCTGGTTGCCCTGTGTTTGGTATTGCGTGAGGACTTGGTGGCTCTGTTCAATGACTGCGTGACCATGTTTACCACAGGCGATGCCAAGCTTCGTGACAAGAGCCGTCTGGGTACTCGTCAGGTTCTCATGCTGCTCATCAGTACCCTGCCCATGCTGCTGATTCTCCCTGTTTACGGTCTCGTAGAAGAACTGCAGTCCCATACTGTATTTGTTGGGGTGCTGCTGATTCTTACAGGCTGCATGCTGTATGTTGCGGGGAAATTCCTGCCGGGTAAAAAGGATGGCAAGAACATCACCCTGCTCAATGCGCTGATTATCGGTGTGTGCCGCTGTGTCGGCGTGCTGCCCGGTCTTTCTCCCATTGCTGCATCTGTTACCGCGGCTTTGTGCTGCGGTGTGGAAAAGGAATACGCTGTGAAGTATTCCCTGCTGCTGGCCATTCCCGCTGCTCTGGGCTCCACGGTAATCAGCCTTGTGAAGCTGTTCAGCGCAGGTGTGAACTGGGCATATGTACCCGCTTATCTGATTGGTACGGCTGTGGCATTGCTGACCGCAGTACTGTCCATTGGGGTTCTGATGCTGACTACCAAGAACGGAAAGTTCGACAGCTTCCGCCACTACTGCTGGGGCGCAGGTGTCATTACCATTTTCTTGACGGCAATTCTGTAAATAAGGAGGTACGGTCGCATGGCAAAGAAAAGCGAAACGACGACCGCAACCAAAAAGAAAACAAGCGACAATAAAAAGTCGACTTCTTCCACCGCTAAGAAGGGCCAAACTTCCGCAAGCGGAAAGAAGTCTTCTTCCAAGACAACGAAATCCAATTCCAAAAGCACTTCCAATAGCAAGTCCTCCCGTGCCAAGGTACAGGAGCCTGTGAAAAATCCTATTCGCCGTGAAATCGGCGGTGTGATTTGTATTCTTCTGGGGCTGCTGTGCTTCATTGGCTACTTTGATGTGGATGCAGCGTTCTTTGTGCTGACAGATGTGATGAAGGGTCTCATTGGCTACGGCTACCAGATTTTGCCCTTCTGTGTCTTGTGGGCAGGCATTGTGCTGCTGACCCATCGTGGACGACCTGTGGCACTGCGCGTTACCAGCATTTTGCTGCTGAGCCTGCTGTGGGGCATTATGGGACACATTCTGGTGTTCGGCGTGCCTCTGTCTATGGACAAGGGCATTGTAGATGTATGGGGCGTGCTGTACAGCTCCGGTGTGGCGGTCCATTCCGGCGGTGCGGTGGCAGGTCTGCTGGCGTTCACACTGGAAAAGACAATCAGTGTGTTCGGTGCGGTTCCCGTGGTACTGCTCCTGATGATTTTGTTCCTGTTTGTAGGCGCAAAGATGACTCCCAGATCTTTGATTGAAACCATCCGTGCCCGTCAGCCCTATGACCCCGATGCGTACGATGATGAGGAATATATCCCTACTCCTGTGGTCAGACCTGCGGCGAAGCCTGCGAAGAAGCAGACCAAGCGTGCTGCGGATCCTGCGGAGCTGCTGATGCTGGCACAGCCTGAAGACTTCTCCGGCATGATCGACATTCCTCTGGATGGGGAAGTGCGCAAGCCTGCAGGGAAGGCAGGGAAGGCAGCCGCAAAGAAGGCTGTACCTCAGGATATCGAATACGAAATTGAAGTGGATAACGACAGCTTCTTTATGTACAAGAAAAAGCCTGTTGTTACCAAGCAGACGGAAACACCCGTCCCCGAAAAAATCGAGGGCAAGGGGATTCCCAAGCTGGAAGAACCCGATACTGCCGAGAACTTCGTGGAAATGGGTCTGGTGCGTGATGCCAAGCCCAATCCCTTCAAGAAGCCTGTGATCAAGCTGGAGGATGGTCCTGTTACCATTGACGATGATGACGATGTGCTGCTGCCCATAGCAGAGCCTGTACCCGTGGTGATTCCCGTGGAAGAACCTGCTCCTATGCCTCGCAGCGTGAATCGTGGGCCTCAGCCCTCTGCATCGGGCATTGCCGCCGCATTGCAGAGTGACGGCATCTTTGAAGAACCCAATAAGAAGCTCAGCAAGAAGGAAGCGGCTATGGGTTATCAGGAATTTGCCGCGGAAATTGCCAAGAAGGAAGACGAGGAAACCCCTGCTTATGTGTTCCCGCCCATGAACCTGCTGCGCAGCGGTGCCCGCAGTGCTGCGGATAATCAGAGCGAAGCAACCACCAATCGCCGTCGTCTGGAGGCAACTTTGGCAAGCTTCGGGGTCGATGCTACTTATGTCAGCTATACCAGAGGTCCCACAGTCACTCGTTACGACTTTGAGCTGCGTACAGGGGTGAAGCTCACCAAGCTCACCAACCTGTCTGATGACATTGCTCTGGCTCTGGGCGTTGGCAGTGTCCGCATTGCTCCCATTCCCGATAAAATTTCCACTGTGGGTATTGAAGTGCCCAACAAGGTCATCAATACCGTTTATCTCCGCGACATCATTGGCTCCGATAACTTTAAGGGTGCCAAGAGCAAGGTCAGCTTCGCTATTGGTGAGGACATCGGCGGGAACAGCATCGTCAGCAATATTGCAAAGCTGCCCCATCTGCTCATTGCAGGTACTACGGGCTCCGGTAAGTCTGTGTGCATCAACTGTCTGTTGCTGAGCTTGCTGTACAAGGCGACTCCCGATGAAGTGAAGCTCATTATGATTGACCCCAAGATGGTAGAACTGGGTGTCTATAACGGCATCCCCCATCTGTATGTTCCTGTTGTCACCGACCCCAAGAAGGCGGCCGGTGCGCTGCAGTGGTCCGTTGTGGAAATGATGAAGCGCTACCGCCTGTTCTCCGAAGCAGGTGTCCGCGATTTGGCCGGCTACAACAATTTGTGTACTCGAAATGGGGAAAAGACCATGCCTCAGGTGGTCATCGTCATCGACGAATTGGCTGACTTGATGATGGTTGCTTCCAAGGAAGTGGAAGAAAGCATCTGCCGCGTGGCGCAGATGGGCCGTGCTGCGGGTATGCATCTGGTTATCGCAACCCAGCGTCCCTCCGCAGACGTCATCACAGGTCTCATGAAGGCAAACATCCCCAGCCGTATTGCTTTTGCGGTATCCTCTGCACTGGAAAGCCGAATCATTCTGGACCAGCAGGGTGCGGAAAAGCTCATCGGTATGGGCGATATGCTGTATGCTCCCATCGGTGTGGGCAAGCCCGTGCGTATTCAGGGTGCATTCGTGTCCGATGAAGAACGTGAGGATGTCATCAACTTTGTAAAGAACCACTGTGAAGCGGAATATGACCAGTCCGTACAGGCGCAGATTGAAAAGGCTGCCGAAGATAAAAACAGCAAGTCCAATGACAATGTAGGCAAGCAGGAAGAACTCCACAGCGAGTTTGACGAATTACTGCCTCAGGCGGTGGATGTGGTGCTGGAAGCCAAGCAGGCTTCTGTATCCATGCTCCAGCGCAGACTGAAGCTGGGCTATTCCCGTGCTGCTCGTATTGTGGACCAGATGGAAGAAATCGGCGTGGTCGGTCCTTTCGAAGGTTCCAAGCCCCGTCAGCTGCTGGTTACCAAGGAGCAGTGGATGGAAATGCAGACCATTCGAGGCACTGCACCTTTGGAACGAATCCCCGATGTACCGGAAGTCAGCGATGATGAGCTGTTTGACGTTCCCTTTTAATTAACAGAAAGGCAGTGGGACGGTGAATAAAACCGTCCCACTTTTTAAGATGATATGAAAGATTCTATGTTTCTTCCCGCACTGCCCAACACCCCTCAGGCCATGTCCGATGGTGAAGTGGATAAGCTGAGTGTTCTGGCTCTTGCCCATGTTGGGGACGGGGTGTATGAGCTGATGGTGCGCACCATGCTGTGCGGACAGGGTATCGGCAAGGTCAGTGACCTGCACCGCCGTACGGTCAGCTATGTCTGCGCTCCCGCACAGGCGAAGGCTATTAAGAAAATTATGCCCATGCTCACGGAAAAGGAAGTGCAGGTATTCAAGCGCGGCCGTAACTCCAAGATGCACGCAGCACCTCAGAAGGCTACCGTAGGGGAATACCATGCAGCCACAGGTCTGGAAACCATGTTCGGCTGGCTGTACCTCAAGGGACAGTATGCCCGCATCGGTGAGCTGTTCCGTGCCATTATGGAGGAATAAGCCATGGCATTGGATGCAGTATTTCTGACCGCACTTTGCGCCGAGCTGAACAAGCAGGTCAGCGGTGCGAAAATCGATAAGGTGCAGATGCCCGAGCGTGACCAAATTTTGCTGAGCATCCGCTCCCGACAGGGGAACAACCGCCTGCTGCTGTCTGCAGGTACAGGTACTGCCCGTGTGCATATTACCGCTCAGAAGTTCGAGCAGCCTGCAGAGCCTCCCATGTTCTGTATGCTGCTGCGCAAGCACCTGTGCGGCACTGTCATTGAGTCTGTGGAGCAGCCCAACCGTGACCGTCTGCTGGTATTCTCCATCGGTGGCTACGACGAAATGGGAGACCCCGTCCACAAGAAGCTTATTGTGGAAATGATGGGGCAGGCTTCCAACCTGCTGCTGGTAGGGGAGGACGGACGCATTATCGACTGTATGCGCCGCATCAGCTCCGTGGACGGCATCCACCGCAATTTGCTGCCGGGGATGTTCTATGAGCTGCCCCCTGCCCAGAAGAAGCCCGATTTCTTCTCTGTGCCTGCTGCGGAGCGTGATGCAATGTGGATGCAGGCGGAGGGTATTTCCGCGGACAAGTGGGTGACTTCCACCTTTGCGGGGATTTCCCCTCTGATTGCCCGTGAGCTTGCGTACCGTGCCTATGGGGAAACATCCCCCTCTGTGGACGGCATGACTGTGGAGGAGCGGGAACGCTTCCGAGATATTATGGACGTATTCGCTCAGACCGTGACCTACGGTGAGTTTACTCCTGTAATGCTGACCGAGGATGGGCGCATGAAGGATTTCTCCTTCCAGCCCATTAAGCAGTACGGGGTTGCCATGGAGCAGCATACCGCAGAAGGCTTCAGCATCCTGCTGGACAGCTTCTATGCCGCCCGTGACAAGGCGGAAAGTATGCGCCGCAAGTCCAAGGATTTGCAGAAGAAAATCAAGACCACCCGTGACCGCAGTGAACGTACCCTGTTGGCGCGTCGTACGGAGCTGAAAAAGTCCGAGGACCGTGACACCTTCCGTCAGTATGGGGACATCATCATGTCCAATATCTGGCGTGTGAATAAGGGTGACAAGGTGCTGGAGGCGGAGAACTTCTATTTGGAAGACTGTCCCACAGTAAAAATCAAGCTGGACCCCTTGAAGTCTCCCCAGCAGAATGCGGCTAAGTATTATAAAGACTATAACAAGGCAAAGACCGCCCAGGAGCATCTGGAAGCCCTCATTGCCAAGAACGAAACAGAGCTGGAGTATCTGGGCAGTGTGCTGGACTTGATTGCCCGTGCGGACAGCGAGCGAGACCTTGCGGACCTGCGTCGTGAGCTAACGGAGACAGGCTACCTCCGCAAGCAGAAGGCCAATGCCAAGGATCGCAGCAAGCCTCAAGGACCCATGTCTTTTGTGTCCACCAATGGCTATGAGATTCTGGTGGGGCGCTCCAACGCGCAGAATGACGAGCTGACCTTGAAGACTGCTCGCCGCAGCGACGTTTGGCTTCACACCCAGAAAATTCACGGCAGCCATGTCATCATCCGCACCGAGGATACCGTACCTGATGACGAGACTCTGTACGAAGCAGCTTGTCTGGCGGCGTACCACTCTCAGGCCCGTGACGGCGGCAAGGTGCCCGTGGATTACTGCTTGGCGAAGTTTGTGAAGAAGCCCCGTGGCAGTATGCCCGGTATGGTCATCTATACGGACTACAAAACCATTGCAGCGGACTCCTCCGATGCTATCATCCAAAAGTTGAAGAAATAAAATGACACCCACAGCCGCGGCTGTGGGTGTTCTTGTGTGATTGAAATTTATGTGATAGTATATATAAATAAACTATGGAGTTTGAGGAGGTGATTTCGTTGCAGCAGATGATCGAGTATATTCACAAAAAATACAATCCTCTCTCTGTGATTCTTTATGGTTCTTATGCGAATGGTACGAATAATCTGAACAGTGATTTTGATGCATTGGTTATATCCGTTGACCACGAACGATACCATGATACATCTTTTGTGGGCGGTGTTCAATTAGATGTATTTGTATACCCTGCGTCCTATTTTGATGGAGAGTATAATTGCGAAGATTTCATCCAAATTTTTGACGGAAAGATTATTGAAGACAGTAAGGAAATCGGAAGAACGCTGCAAACGAATGTTCAAACATATTTACAGAACCGTCCACATAAGACAAGTGCAGAAATCCAAGCCAATGTTGATTGGTGTACAAAGATGTTTGAACGAGTGAAGCGTTGCGATACGGAAGGGATGTTCCGCTGGCATTGGGTGCTGATTGATAGCTTAGAGATTTATTGTGATATTATGCGTCATCCTTATTTCGGTCCGAAAAAGTCGTTGAAATGGATGGAGGAGCATCACCCCGATGCTTTTGCGTGCTACCATAAGGCCCTTCACGATTTTACCATGGACAGTTTGGAAAACTGGATTGTGTATATAAAAAATGTGAGTGAAAGCCTATAACCGATTTAATAAACAAAGAACCCTGCTTGTGCGTATACACAGGCAGGGTTCAGTGCGTTTTTATCTTTGAATCAGATGCAGGGCATAGTCATAATCATTTCTATGTACATAGATTTTGTATTCATAGCTGTAATCCATGTTCAATCCAAAGGTATTGCCACCTCGGCGACCACCCGTTGAGGGGGATGTGGTATTGGTGGTTTTGAGCCGATAGTCGATGCCGTTTGCGGAAAGAACATCGCATACACGAACACGGTCATTCATATCATAAGTCATGTACAGTTCTCTGCGGTTGAAGATCGTGAGCATACAATCATCTCCTTTTTCTTATTATACCATACAGATTTGCAAATAAATGAACGGACTGAAAATAATTCAGTCCGCTTTTTTATCTGCTGTGCATAATATCCATGACCGCACACAGCATATCCGCTGTCATGCCGCGGTTGAGATACTGTGCGGGGTCGCAGTTTTCGGGCAGTACACGGCAGGCAGTGAGGTTCGCCACAGCCTGTGCCGCCCAGTCGGGAGTATTTCCGGGGAGATTCGCAGCAGAAACACCGCTCAGCCCGAAAATGCCGTCCAGCATCACAGCTGCCTGTGCGCAGGTGATGGGAGCGGTTGCTTCGAAGTCGGTGCTGCCCGTTTCGCTGACAGTGCCGATGCTGCCATGCATCCGTGCGGTGGCGATATAAGGCTTCTGCCACTGTGGGATGTCACTGTCGTCGGAGTAGCCGGTGGAGGTCACAGCGGACAGGATGTTCATATCGCTGACAGTCATGCACATGGCCAGAAACTCCCCACGGCTGATCATGGTGTCGGGGGAAAATACATAGTCACCGCCCAACATGGCTCCGATGAATACGCCATCTTCCGCCAGACGAATGGCATCTCTGTGATAAGGGGAACGTCCCAAATCCGCATAGGTGACAGAGGTCTTTTGCTTGCGCAGGTTGATGATGACGGTGGCTTCTTGGGACACATTGCCTTTGGTGTCTGTGACGGTATAGCCGAAGTAGTCCTTGCCGCGACGGCTTTCATCGGGGGTATAGACGAAGCTGCCGTCCGCGTTGAGCGACACTTCACCTTTGATGGGCGGCGTTGTGATTTGATAGGTCAAGACATCCCCCTGTGGGGCTGTGCCGCGAAGCTGCCCATCTACGGACACCCCTCGATAGGTCTCAATCTCCAGATTTTCCGCAATGGGTCGGCTTTCCTCTGCTTGCACATAGAAGGTGGGGGTGATGAGCAGCAGGGCGACCAACACAGCAGACAGCAATTGTTTGGATTTCATTCCGATTCCTCCCGTTTTAGTCGTTCTTGAGATATTTTGCGTGGGTTTCAGCGGGATATACAATCAAAAACAGGTTGACAATCAGAAAATTTCTGGTATAATTATCTATGCTTTTGCAGGAGTGCTGGAATCGGCAGACAGGCAAGCTTGAGGTGCTTGTGTCATACCTTGGCGTGTGGGTTCAAGTCCCATCTCCTGCACCAAAATCAAGGTACCCATTAGGGTATCCGGATTTTTTATTTAAGATACGGAAGATTACACAATCGGGTGACGAAGACCAAACGCTTGACGATGATTCAAAAGCATGCTATTATTTCGGTCGAGGTGTGTCAAATGCGGGAAAAATATTTATGCGGTGCGCTGATTAAAATGATTCACGATGAAATTGAGAAAAAGGCAAATGCCCTGCTGCGGCAGCAGGATTTGACCCTTTCCCAAATGAATGTCCTGATGGAGCTGGAGGCAAATCCTCAACATCAGTTGTCGCTGAAAGAGCTGGAAGGCTTGCTCCATGTGGCGCAGTCTACGGCTGCGGGAATCGTGGTTCGACTGGAGCAGAAGGGGTTTGTGAACAGCTTTACCGATGAAAATGACCGCAGAGTCAAAATGGTTTCTATCACGCCTTCCGGTATGGTGTGCTGTAATAATGCTGCATCCCATATTCGGGAAATGGAAGCACAGCTGCTTTTCGGGTTAACGGAATCGGAAAAGGCTTTATTCCGAGACCTGCTGGAAAAGGTGTTCAATAATCTATAAATATGCTCGCCCTATGCGGGCATATTTCAATACAGAAATCAATAGCGTGCTATTGATGTAAAGGAGATAATTTATGGAAATGACAAAAGAGCTGGAAGTTTTTCGCAGCGCACCTGTGCCGAAGGCGGTGTTGTCGAATACGATTCCGGCAATGGCTGCCATGCTGATGGTGCTGATTTACAATCTGGCAGATACCTTCTTTATCGGACTGACCCATGATGCCTATCAGGTGGCTGCCGTTTCTATGGCAACCCCCGTATTTTTGATCTTCATGTCCGTGGGTACCGTTTTCGGTATCGGCGGAACTTCCGTGATCTCCCGGGCGCTAGGTGAAGGAAATATGGAATACGCAAGACAGGCCTGCTCCTTCTGCATGTGGGCCTGCGTTGCGGTTGGCGTTGCCCTGTCC
>JAZREI010000023.1:0-1921 GCA_045660685.1 Oscillospiraceae bacterium | reverse complement strand
TGTGGATAGGAGCGAAAAACAGGGCGCAGCCTTGGGGAGCTCCGTTTGATGTTTCCTTCTTAGTCGAAGTTCAGCATTTCCAGAATCATTTCCTTGGGGCGTGCGCCTACGGCCTGTGCCACGATGGCACCGCCGTCCATGACCACCAGAGTGGGAATGGAAACAACGCCGAACTTTGCAGCCAGCTGAGGTTCTTCGTCTACATTGACCTTGCCGAACTTTACATCCAGACGTTCTTCTGCCAGCTTATCGATGACGGGAGCTACCATGCGGCAGGGACCGCACCAGGGTGCCCAGAAATCCAGCAGCACGGGCTGTTCGCTGTTCATAACTTCTGCTTCGAAGTTTGCATTGGTGATTTTCATTACGGACATATCTGTACCTCCTAAGGGGAATTTTTCTTTTCTGATACCATTTTACCATAGTCAGCATATAAATGCAATTATGTGAAAAACAAGACGAAATTAACAGATATAGAAACAGCCTTGCCTGAAAAAGGCAAGGCTGTGAGTTTCTTTTAATGCTTTTTGTTATTTAAGTGACAATGGCGATAACCCCGGTGGAGATTGCCATGACCGCTGCGCCTGCAATCAGCACACCCAGCACACAGGCGGGTCCGCTTTTGCGCAGAGGAATGTTCATGAGGGCAGCCACCAGAGAGCCGGTCCACGCGCCCGTACCGGGCAGGGGGATTGCCACCAGAATTACCAGACCCCACAGGGCGTACTTCTGCACCACATCGCTTTTCTCGTCTGCCCGCTGCTCCAGCTTGTCTACCAGCGCCCCAAACTTGGGGGACAGCTTGCGCATGAGTCGGAACACATGTTCGATGAACAGAATGATAAAGGGAATGGGGATGCAGTTGCCGATGACCGCTGCAATGTAGCAGGTGAGGGGGTCAAGCCCCAGTGCCAAGCCAAAGGGAATGGCACCGCGCAGCTCCACCACAGGGGTCATGCCCATGATGAGGGTTTGCAGGAAGGGGCTGAGCATTAGTATGCGACACCCCAGTAAATCATAGTCTTTGCAGGCTTGCCGCAGATGGGGCATACATCACCCAGATGTTCCTGAGCGAAAGGCATGCAGCGGGAGGACATACCGGCTTCTTCCTTCATCTTCAGCTCGCATTCCAGATCGCCGCACCACATGGTCTTGATGAAGCCGCCGTTTGCTTCCTGCAGTGCCTTTGCTTCTTCCAGAGAGTGTGCTTCGTAAATGTGGTCGGTGAGGTTCTTCAGCGCTCTGTCGTACATGCCCTTGTGAACCAGTTCCAGCTGTTCAGCCACTGCGGTTTCCAGATCTTCCAGCTTTACTACGGTCTTTGCACCGTCGTTGCGGCGTACCAGAACTACCTGACCGTTTTCCAGATCGCGGGGACCGCATTCTACACGCAGGGGAACGCCCTTCATTTCGTATTCAGCGCACTTCCAGCCCATGGAGTTGTCGGAATCGTCCAGCTTGGTGCGGAAGCCTGCAGCAATCAGACGGTCCTTAATTGCGCCTGCAGCTTCCAGAACACCTGCCTTGTGCTGTGCGATGGGCAGAATGATTGCCTGAATGGGGGCAACCTGAGGAGGCAGAACCAGACCGTTGTTGTCGCCGTGGGTCATGATGATGCCGCCGATGAGACGGGTGGAAACGCCCCAAGAGGTTTCGTGGGGATTGGTCTTCTTGTTGTTCTTATCGGTAAACTCAATGTTGAATGCCTTGGCAAAACCGTCACCAAAATAGTGAGAAGTACCGGCCTGCAGGGCCTTGCGGTCGTGCATCATACACTCGATGGTATAAGTAGCCTCTGCGCCGTTGAACTTTTCCTTATCGGTCTTCTGTCCACGGGTTACAGGCATAGCCAGCACGTTCTCGCAGAAATCTGCGTACACATTCAGCATCTGCTCGGTAAAGCTCTGCGCTTCCTCAGCAG
>JAZREI010000022.1:0-3065 GCA_045660685.1 Oscillospiraceae bacterium | reverse complement strand
GGACATGGGCATAGCGGTCTTAGCGGAGTCGATGGTGTTGCCAACAATCTTGCCGCGGGTGCCGCTGCCGATGTAGATGCCGCCGCGTTCATAGGAAGCGTTGGACTTGTTTTCGGTCTTGATGTTGTTGTTGATGACGTGAGCCAGAGTGCCGTCAGCCAGATAGACGGAGGAGTTGTTGTTCAGGAATACGTCATGAACGATGTTGTTGTTTTCAATGATAACGGGAACGTCGGTAGCATTGTGGATTTCAATAGCAATGCAGTCGCCCTTGGTCATGTTGCCGTCAGCATCGGGCTTACCGTTCTTGCAAACAGCCTTGCCCCAAACAGAGGTGTTGATGTTGAAGTTCTTGATGGTAACGCCGCCGGTAACAACTTCGAAGCCGAAGTCGATGGTTGCATTGTTGCCGTCGATGACCACTGCGCGTTCAACGATGATCGCAGCGGTTTCTTCGCCGTCAATGGAGAAGTCGGATGCCAGCTTGATGGAGGGCGCATCACCCTTCACTGCTTCTGCCAGTTCAGCATAGCTCTTAACCAGAACGGGCTTGTTTGCATTAGCACGCAGGAAGGTAACAGCCTGTGCGCGGGTGACGGACTGACCAACGCCGAAAGCATCAGCGGAAACACCTGCGGTTACGCTGTATTCCACTGCCCACTGTACGGGCTTTGCGTACCAAGCATCGGCTGCAACGTCAGCAAATGCCTTGGAAGCAGCTGCTTCGGGGGAACCCAGAGCCTTGTACAGGAAGGTGACGAACTGTTCACGGGTGCAGGGGTCGTTGACACCGAACTTGTCCGCTGCAACGCCTGCGGTGACGCCTGCCTTCACTGCCCACATAACGGGAGCATAGAACCAGTCATTTTCGGAAACGTCGGTGAAGGGATTGGCTTCAGCCTTTTCAGCGGGGGAGCCCAGTGCCTTGTACAGGAAGGTCACTGCTTCCGCACGGGTAGTCACACGGTCGGGAGCGAACTTGCCGTCGCCAACACCGCCGGTGATTTCCTGGGTTACAGCCCACTGTACGGAATCTGCGTACCATGCATCGGCTGCAACGTCGGAGAAGCCTGCGTGATCAGCTGCCAGAGCGGTAGCGGGCATGAGAGCAGCCAGCATACACAGCACCAGAAGCATGACAGCGAAGGATCTTTTCTTCATAAACTTACCTCCTAAGAAATGTTAATTGTTCACTTGCTTAAACAAGTACTTATGTTAATAAAGTAACATATTTTGGCCATTGTCACAAGGGAAATGCAGAGAAGGAACGGAATAATTTTTCATTTCTAAACTGTATAGAATGACCAAAAGACGGAAAAATGCTGAAAATGCTTCAATTTTATGCAATATTTTGTGTTTTGCTTTGTATGGAAAACGGGGGTGATTTACAAGGGCAACGGGGCTGTGGTATAATTAATCCAACGAATGAAACCAAAGGAGGCTGTGATATGCCTATTATTTATGCAGTAGTTCCCTGCTATAACGAAGAAGAAGTGCTGCCCACCTCGTCCCGTATTCTGGAGAGAAAGTGGCGTACCCTCATGGGCAGCGGTGCCATCTCCCCCGAAAGCCGCATTATGCTGGTGGATGACGGCTCTAAGGATGATACTTGGAAAATCATCTCCAAGCTGGCAGAAGAAAAGGACAGCATTTTCGCAGGTGTCAAGCTGGCAGGCAACAAGGGTCACCAGAATGCACTGCTGTGTGGTCTCATGACCGCAAAGGAACACTGCGACGCAGCTATTTCCATGGATGCGGACCTGCAGGACGATATTGACGTGGTGGACAAGTTCATCGAGCATTACAAGGACGGCTGCGGCATCGTATACGGTGTGCGCAACGACCGCACCTCCGACTCTTTTGCCAAGCGATTCACCGCCGAAGGCTATTACAAGATTCTGGAAATGCTGGGCGTGAACATTGTGTTCAACCATGCCGACTATCGCCTCATGAGCAAGGCGGCTCTGAACGCACTGGGTGAGTACCGTGAAACCAATTTGTTCCTCCGCGGCATCATCCCGCAGCTGGGCTTCAAGACCGAAATTGTGGAATACGCACGCAAGGAACGTCTGGCAGGGGAAAGCAAGTACACCCTGAAGAAGATGCTCAAACTGGCTTGGGACGGCATCACCTCCTTCTCTGTGCGCCCCCTGCGTGTGCTCAGTGTGGTTGGCGCGGTTGCGGTGCTGGTGGCGGTGGTCATGGCACTGTATACCCTCATCAGTCACTTTACCGATAACACCGTCAGCGGCTGGTCCTCTTTGATGATTTCCATCTGGTTTTTGGGCGGTCTCAACCTGCTGGCTCTGGGCATTGTGGGTGAGTACATCGGCAAAATCTACGGGGAAGTGAAGGACAGACCCCGATTCATTGTGGAACAAACAAAAGGCTTGAAATAATAAAAAGGCACCCCACAGGGTGCCTTTTTTATTGAATGAATAATGAATGACTGCGGTGTGGGGTTCTGCAAAATCTCGAATAAGGTGAAATGTTCGATATTTGCCGTAAAAACGATACCGTGCTTCCGCAAAAAACATGGGAAAATGTTCGTACGAGCTGAAAAATTAAATTTCTCGTGCCAGTTCGGCGGCTTCGCGGATGGCATCCAATGCGAAGCGAGGCTTCAGAGCGTCGCCGATGATGTGGCAGGGGATGTTCTGCCACTTTGCCACCTGCACCAAATCGTCGTAGTAATGGGGGACGCTGCCCACGGCGGCGATGATGGTGTCGGCGTAAACCTCAATATCCTCTTCGCGGACAATGACGGTTTCCTTGGTGCGGCGGTCGGTTTTCTTTTCAATCACATGGGCATAAACCTTGTTGTGGTCCAGCTTGGTGACCCATGCGTTGGTGATGACCTTGATTTCGGGGTGTGCTTCCAGGAAGTTCTGCACGTAAATTTCACGGCCGTGGGACAGACCCTCGCCCAGCTTGGACAGACCGCCCACGATGGTGGTGTCAAAGTTACGGAAGCACAGGTGTTCCATGACCTCGATGGAAATGATACCGCCGCCGATGATGACGCACTTGCCCATGGGCTTGCGGTTGCCTGTGAGGATGTCGGC
>JAZREI010000021.1:0-10403 GCA_045660685.1 Oscillospiraceae bacterium | reverse complement strand
TAGCAGCAACCTGCTATGCAGAAGGCAGCTACGACGAAGTGGTTAAGTGTTCCGTAGAAGGCTGTGGCGCAGAGCTGAGCCGCGAAACCAAGACCATCGAAAAGATTGCTCACACCGCAGGCGAAGCAGTTCGTGAAAACGAAGTAGCAGCAACCTGCTACGAAGAAGGCAGCTACGACGAAGTGGTCAAGTGTACTGTAGAAGGCTGTGGCGCTGAAATTAGCCGCGTGGGCAAGACCGTCGAAAAGATTGCTCACACCGCAGGTGAAGCAGTTCGTGAAAAGGAAAATGCAGCGACCTGCTATGCAGAAGGCTCCTATGATGAAGTAGTATACTGTTCCGTAGAAGGCTGTGGTGCAGAAATTAGCCGCGAAACCAAGACCATCGAAAAGCTGCAGCACAGCTATGCATGGCAGTCTGATGATGCACAGCACTGGAAGGTCTGCTCTGTTGAAGCATGTAAGCATGAAACCGAAAAGGCTGACCACAACTACGGCGAAACCGGCGTATGTGAATGTGGCAAGACCAAGCCCGAAGAAGTACAGGGCAAGTACTGGGTAACCGCAAAGTCCCTGATTTTGAAGGGTATGGTAAGCGTCAATGCTTATGTAGGCTTCCAGGATGCAGATGGCAACAATCTGCCTGTTGACTATGTTCTGGCAAACGGCGGTGTCAAGTTTGTTCTGGGCGATGGTGAAGCTGTTGAACTGACCGATCTGAAAAAGGCTACCGTATATGCCGGTGTACAGGAATATACCATTGCTTCTCCCGGTATCCCCGCCAAGGATATGGACAAGAGCTTCAATATCACACCCTTTATCGTGATTGACGGTGTGAAGGTTTACGGTGAAACCACCAACTATGGTGTTATGGACTATGCAGATAATCAGTTCAAGAAAACCGATGAAGAGCTTAAGGCAACTCTTGTAGGTCTCCTGAACTACGGCGCAGCAGCACAGAAGTACTTCGATGGTCAAAGCGGCTATGAGGCGCCCGAAGTTCTTATGAATGCTTGTCTGGAAACCTATGTAGCAAAAGGTAACCTGAAGGCTGAATATTTGGACCTTGACTGGGATGACGGCTTGCTCACTCCTCTTGTAGATGCTGATTCCGCTATGACTGCGAACTTTGCTCAGAGCGGAACTGCTAAGCCCACCGGCAAGAGCTTGATTCTTAAGGGTGCTGTGTCCGTGAATTACTACATGTCTGTTGGCGATGACTTTACAAACTTCACCAACTGCACTGCAACCCTGTACCAGTGGAGCGGTGCTGATTACGAAAAGCTGAAGGCAGCCGGCGAAGTCTTGACCAAGGAAAATGCAACATATATTATTGACGAGCATACTAATTTTAAGTATACTGGGGTATATGGATACGAATGCACTGTTGCTTCCGGTCAGATTCCCGCAAAGGAATTTGGCGATACCGTATATGCGGCTATGGTCTTTGTGGACAATAACGGCGTAGAGCACTGCACCGGTATTGTGACCTACAGTCCTGAGTATTATGCAGCTAAAAACCTAAACGTTCCCGATACCAAGCTTGTAGAACTGGTGAAGTGGATGGTCGTTTACGGCGAGCGCGCTAAGATTAACTTTGCGAAGTAATCTGTTGCAATGAAAACTTGAAGAAAGGAGAACCGCAAATGAGAAAGTTTGAAGACCCCATCGTAGAAGTACAGGGCCTGAATGTGGAAGATGTAATCACCACTTCTCCTGAAGTTGAAGCCTGTGACGACGAACTGCCTGCTGACCGCGGCTAATTCCAACAATTAACAAAAACAGTCCCCACATTGCCAAAGGGCAATGTGGGGACTAAAATCTATTTTGTGTAAATGGATGTGACCGGTTGCGGTTACATCCATTTACATAAAAGCTATCAAGGAGGATATGCTCTTGAACATCATATCTGAAGTCAATAAAACGGTATTGTCGGTTTTGCAGCCCTTGACGGTAAAAGGCGAAGCAAAACGCATGTTGCAATATTGTGTGGAGCTGCCTATAGATGATGGAGTTCTCCTGTTCAATCTTTTGACACGTGAATGTCTTCTGCTGACTGAGGAAGAAGCTGCAAACCGATCTGCAAATGAATATTTGAAGTCTCATTGGTTTGTTGTACCTGAGGACTGCAATGACAGAGAATATGCAGATCTGGTGAAGTGGGTGCTGCAGACCAAGCAGCCGAAAAAGAAAGGAATTACCGGATACACGATTTTTCCTACCACCGACTGCAATGCCCGCTGTTTCTATTGCTATGAAATGGGACGTTCCCGCAGTTTTATGAGCGAGGAAACAGCCCATAAAACGGTACAGTATATAAAGACTCATTGCGGCGGCGAAAAGGTAAGTTTGAGCTGGTTCGGTGGTGAGCCCTTATATAATAAATCGGTGATTGATGTGATTTGTAATGGCCTGCGGGATGAAGGGGTGGAGTTTACCTCTCGTGTGGTATCCAATGGCTATCTGTTCGATGAAGAAACTGTGAAAAATGCCGTCGCCCACTGGAATTTGAAAAGTGTTCAGATTTCTCTGGA
Source organism: Oscillospiraceae bacterium (assembly GCA_045660685.1). Taxonomy (GTDB): domain Bacteria; phylum Bacillota; class Clostridia; order Oscillospirales; family Oscillospiraceae; genus HGM13010. The sequence continues at coordinate 7,870 of JAZREI010000021.1, read as the reverse complement.
CGGCACAGAGAAGGTCTACAATCGTGCAAAGGCCTATATTTATCGTGAAGGCAGTCCTTATCGGGTGGTTTTGCGGAATATCGGTAGCCTGTTGGATGCAGGGGTGCGGGTGAATATTCGTCTGAACACCGATTTGTACAATGCGGAAGACTTGATTGCGCTTGTGGACGAACTGGCACAGCGCTACGGAAAATATGAGAATCTGCGTGTCTATGCCCATCTGCTGTTTAAGGGGAATGAGTCTATGGCACAGCAGCATTCGGATGCTGAATGGGCAGTGCGTGGTGAAGCTCTGCGTCGTTTGAACAGACGAATCGAACAGTATGGTTTTGCAATCAAACGCAGAATTGAAAAGGGACTCAAGCTGCACCACTGTATGGCGGACAGCGGAAGCTCCGTGACCATTGTGCCTACAGGGGATGTTGGCGTATGTGAGCATTTCAGTGAGGATGAGTTCATTGGTCATATTGAGCGTGATGGGATTGATGAAACTGTGGCTGCGAGCTGGAAGGAAAGAACTCCTGAGATTCCCGAATGTGCAGCGTGCTTCTATTATCCGTCCTGCACCAATCTGAAGAAATGCCCCAATGGTGGGCAGTGCTTCCCGCTGCGCAGGCAGCAACACCATGAAATGACGTGCAGTGCCATGTTGGAGGAATATCGCAGATGGCAGGAAGAGCAGACTGTGGTGGGATGAACTCATAGCTGTATTGCTGTGGTTTTCGATTGACACCGTAGTATCTGTTGCGTATAATATTATCTGGTGTAATTTGCACTAAATGAGATAAAACTGTGGAAATATGTGATTTTATGGCTGAATTTATGCTGAGGCTTGCGGGGCGTTGTATGGGTGTGTCTGCCCTTTATGACGACACCGCGAGGTATTGCGAAAACTACATAATGGATCCCACAGACTCTGCAAATGCTGCGGAGTTTACCGTGACCATGTCCCAAGCCGACATCGACTTTGAGCGCATGAAGGCAGCGCGGCAGGATGAATTGGAGGGGATTCCCGTAAGAAAGCTCTCCGATGGGTATCTGGAGCTGACCGCTGTGCAGCGCAAGATTGCCGAGGAGCTGTTTCGTTACGACACACTGTTGTTCCACGGGTCCGTGGTGGCGGTGGACGGTGCGGCGTATCTTTTTACCGCCAAGAGCGGAACGGGGAAGTCCACCCACACTCGTTTGTGGCGTGAGCTGCTGGGGGACCGCGCGGTGATGGTCAATGACGACAAGCCCTTCCTGGAAATCACCGAGGATGGAGTTATTGCATACGGCAGTCCATGGAACGGCAAGCACCGTCTGGGCAGCAATGTTGCGGTGCCCTTGAAGGCAATATGTATTCTGGAGCGGGCAGAGGCCAATCACATTCAGTCCATTCCCCCGAAGTATGCACTGACGACACTGATTCAGCAGAGCAGCCGTCCTATGAACGGCGCGCTGATGGGGAAGTACATGGACCTGATCGATGGGCTGTCCCGTAAGGTCAATTTCTATCGCATGGGCTGCAATATTTCCCTCGACGCCGCAAAGCTGGCGTACGAGACCATGTCCCAAGGAGGAAAAGAATAAATGAAACTGAAAGACGGATTCCTGCTGCGTCATGTAGCAGGTCAGGCTGTGGTACTGCCCATGGGTGGCACTCTGGACCTGAATATGATGATTACTTTGAATGAAACCGGTGCGTTCCTGTGGGAACGTCTGGTCAGCGATACCGACGAAGCTGCTCTGGTAGCTGCTCTGTTGGCAGAATATGACGTGGATGAAGCAACTGCAGCCAAGAGCGTTGCTGCATTTATCGAAAAGCTGAAGGGTTATGACTTCCTTGAAGGATAAGCAGATTTTTCAGGAAGAACTGATGCTGGTGCTGCGTGAACGGTTGAACGCAGGGCAAAAGGTTCGCTTTCTGGCCTTCCGTGGCGTGAGCATGAGGCCCATGCTCCGACAGGGAATGGACAGTGTGGAGCTTGCGCCGCTGCCTGAGCGTCTGCAAAAGTATGACCTGCCTGTGTATCAGTACCCCAGCGGCAAGTATGTCATGCACCGTGTCATCGATGTGCGTGAGGACTGCTATGTCTGCATGGGGGATAATACCTATTCCTACGAGTACATTAAGCCCGAATGGATGGTGGCGGTGGTCAGTGCTTTCAAACGTGGAGACCGTGAGATTTCCGTGGATGCGCCCTTGTACCGCTTGTACAGCAGAGTATGGGTGGCACTGTATCCCGTTCGTAAGCTTCTGCATCGTGTGTATCATGGCTTGAAACGGAGGCTGTGGAGATGAAGAATAACACCTTTCTCTGGCTGCTGAACCGTAATTTCCATCGCATGCCTGCCATCTCCGTGATGGTGCTTGCACGTATCGGTCATGCTCTGTGCATGGTGCTGTTCGCTTTGGGCAGCCAAGGGGTCATCGACAGCGCTGTCGCGGGAGATATGGATGCCTTTGCCGTGGCTGCAATGAAGCAGGGTTCTATTATTGCGGGTATTCTCATTTGCCAATTCACTGTGCGGCACTTGCAGGCACGCCTGTCTATGGATTTGGATTGGGACTGGAAACGTCGTTTGCTTCGTGGGCTGCTCCACGGTGACTATGCGGCAGTGTCCAAATACCACAGCGCGGAGCTGCTGAACCGTATGAACAGCGACGTCGCCAAGGTCAATGACGGGGTACTGAATATCCTGCCCGACCTTGCATCTATGCTAACTCGACTGGTGGCAGCCATTGCTATCCTCGGTACTTTGGATTTGCGCTTTACGCTGCTGATTGGTGCAGCGGGGGCTGTGGTCATTATCGGAACCGCTGCTATGCGCAAGTGGCTGAAGAACCTGAACAAGCGCGTCAGTGAGCATGATGGACGTGTGTCCGGCTTCCTGCAGGAGACCATGGAAAAGCTGCTGATGGTACAGGCTATGGACGTTTCCGCCGAGGTGGAACGCCGTGCGGACTCCATGATGGGGGCGCGTTATGCCATTCAGCGCACACGCAAGAATGTTTCTCTGGTGACCAACACGGGCATCAGTGTGATGTATTACGGGGCAGGCTTTGTGGCACTGACTTGGTGCGCGGTAAAGCTGCTCCACGGGGAAATGAGCTTCGGCACTCTGACTGCTGTGATTCATTTGGTGAACCAGCTGCAGACCCCCTTCGTGGATATTTCCGGGGTTCTGCCCAAGTATGTGGCAATGATCGCTTCTGCTGAGCGTTTGATGGAAATTGAAGCCATTCAAGGGGAGCCTGCATCTGCGGTGGAAGACCCCCACGAGGTCTATGAACGTATGGATGGCATCTGCGCTGAGGGTGTACGCTTTGCGTACGACCGTGATGTGATTTTGGACGATGCAAGTTTTATGCTGCCCAAGGGCGCCTTTGCCATTATTACAGGGCCTTCCGGTGTGGGCAAAAGTACCCTTCTGAAGCTGCTGCTGGGGGTATTTAAGGCCGAGTGCGGTGGACTGTACCTCCAAATGGACGGTGAACGGCTGCTGCTGGACCGCAGCACACGGCGTATGTTTGCTTATGTACCCCAGGGTAATTTGTTGCTCAGCGGTACTTTGCGGGAAAATCTCTTGCTGGTGAAGCCCGATGCCACGGCTGCGGAAATCGACCGTGCAGTGTATGTTAGCGCCATGGACGAGTATCTGCATCAGCTGCCTATGGGACTGGATACGGTCCTTGGTGAGAGCGGTGCAGGGCTTTCCGAGGGTCAGGCACAGCGTTTGGCTATTGCACGCGCTGTGTTGGGCGGTGCGCCAATCTTGCTGCTGGATGAGTGTACCAGTGCTTTGGATGCGGCTACGGAGCAGAAGGTGTTGTATCGCCTGCGAGGACTGCCCAACCGTACCTGCATTGCGGTTACCCACAGACCTGCCGCTGCGGCACTGTGCGACTGGCGTTTGGAAGTACATGACGGCAAAATCGATGCTGTACATAGAGAACAATAAAAAGCCAAAGGGCGGAACATTTGTTCCGCCCTTTGGCTTTTGTTATTTAGTTGGCCCAGTTCAGGATGCCATAACCGAGAATGCTTGCGTCATTCTGTTTGTACTTGCGGACGCCTACAACATCATTGGCGTTGCCTTCGATGGTGTAGATATATCCGTCTTCTACAGCAATGACAACACCCATGTGATTGGGGTCATTCCAAATGCCGAAGAACACCAAATCACCGGGGGTGGGGGTGCTTGCGGGGGACAGCCAGGTTTCTTCCCAGAAGTGGAGGATGAAGTTGTCCACGTTGGCATAGCGAGGAATATTACTGCGGATAGACAGGTTTACCTGTTCAATGCACCAGGAAACATAGCTGGCGCACCAAGGGGTTTCCGTATTCCAGCTGCCGTCTTCGGGATAGCCGCCTACATACCATTCGGTGTAGTGCTTAAAGGTAGACAGACCGCCGCCGATAATCTCGCCGGTGCTGCCGACCTGAGATGCCAGCTGCTTCAGGAAGTTGTTACGGGCAAAGGAGTCGGTAATATTGTCGTTGCTGCGGTCAGCATCAGTCAGTGCGGTGATGATTTCAATGCCCAAATCCAGGCTGGGGTCGAATACCTCCTCATTCATGGTGGGAGGGATGGTGTCGGTGGGAGGAGTGCCTGTGTCCTGCATCCCCACAACAGGGGAGGGGGTTACGGGGAGCTCCGAAAGCTCCACACGGTCTTTTTCCAGACGGTAAATCACGAACCAGCCCATGAAAATCAAAGCGGCGATGATGGCCAATACTCCCATCAGTACCATCTTGCGGGTCAATACTACTTCACGATCAAGGTTCATTGCGTGCTACCTCCATGGGTGGGAGTCATACGGTAGTATACCGAGGTGGTATAGTCGGGAGATTCACTTGTGTTTCCAACAATCCAGATTTGCATGGTCAATAGATTTTTGTCGTTCATTGTGACTGCAATTTTACATACATCTTCCATGAACACGGTATTGTTCAGGAGAATGTTTTTGCCGTCGCATTTAACAAATACCTGAGAGTCGCTAACATTTCCATTGTCGTCAAATTGCACCAAAAGGATTTGATTGTCTTTAACAGCAATGTTGGGTTCTTCCGCTACTTTCTGCAGGAGTTGCATCATCATGTTGGTGGCATTGACCTGCTGCACACTTGCGGTGGTTTTCAAATTGATACGCATACCGAACAGCAGGATACTCAAGGCTGCTGCGGTGATTATTGTACCGATAGAGATGGAGATTATCAGTTCAATCAAAGTAAAACCGTCGTTTCGCTTCATCATTGCTCTGCCTCCGTTTCTGCCGCTACTGTATAGGAGACATATTTCACGGTGTGGCCGATGGTGGTCATGACCGGTTCCTGAGGTGTACCGTCGGTTGTACCGTCGGTTGTTCCGTCGGTTGTTCCGTCTGTGCTTCCGTCAGTTGTTCCGTCGATGCTTCCATCGGTTGTTCCATCGGTGCTTCCATCGGTGCTTCCATCGGTGCTTCCGTCGGTTGTTCCATCGGTTTCGGGAGGCTGTGACTCGTCTTTTACCTGAACAGGCTCCAATGTGAACGTTGCAGTGACTTTTGTGTTGCCGGTGGATGCGACGATGGTGTATGTGTTGTCGCCATTTGTTGTGCAGTGTTTGGTCAGCACCTCTTGAACGCTTGCTTCGTCTGCGTGTTCCAACTGTGCCACAATCTGCTCTACCATACCTTGCGCCTCATACTTATCCTGCATGCGATCCAGAGAAGTTTTCTGATTCTTTGCGGGAATCAGGGCCAGACTCATGGTTGCCAGCGCAATGGAGGCCAGAACGAACAGAATCACTACGACATAGGCCAGTGCATAGCCGTCATTTCGTTTCATCATGATTCGTTCACCGCCTTTTCTCGAATATAGGTGATCACAGTCACGTCTTCAACGGTGCTTTTGACGGTCACTTCGAAGTAGGGAGGGAACTCGGTATCTTCACCGATTTTTTTACGCACTGTTTCCACCGTGATATCGGGAAAACGATCTGTCATTACAGCAACACCGTTTTCATCGGTCACGGGATTGCCGCTGTTATTAAGCTTGGGCATGCAGTCATCGTACAAACCGTTTTCGGTGAAGATGATTTTATTGTTCTCATCTACAGGCGCATCGAAAGGGTAATTTCCGTTGTTGTCCTTTTGGGGGACGATGTCAAATTTGCCATTTTCAGAAACGATGCCTTCCGCCATCAGCGTTTCCACTGCGGAGGAGACTGCCAGCTGTGCCTGCAGCTTTGCATCGGTTCTTTCATTCATGCGAAGGCCGAGTACCAGTGCGGAACAAGCTGTGCCAAAGAAAATGCCCAAAATGGCAATGGCTGCCACAATTTCTACCAGAGAGAAACCGTCGTTATTTCGTTTCATACTCGACCTCCTTTCATGAAATTTGCTTTTGCGTTTAGTCGAAAATGTTGTCCTTGCCGGTGTCGGGATCCTTGACGTCGGGAGATACATAGTCCAGCAGGGGGCTGTCAATCAGGTACAGCAGCAGGGTAACGTCACCGATGGCCTTGTCTGTCTTGGCGTTGTAATCAATGGTTGCATTGTAGACAGAAACGATGCGGTCGTCGGTTGCCAGATAGTTAATCATATCCTTGAAGCCGTCATAGGTGGTTTCGTAGTTGACGGTGAGGGTCATACCCATGAGGGTACCTTCGGAAAGCATGCCCATAGCCTGAGGGGTGCTGAAGGAGAAGTTGATTTCCGTTCCGAACAGGGTTTCCAGATACAGTACGTACATAATCTGGTCTTCTTCCTTCAGTTCGACGGGGAAGCTTTCGTAAAGTTCCAGCTGGCTTGCCTTAACTTCTGCGATGGCATCGTCCAGTTCATCCTGAATGCCTGCATACTTCATGTTTTCAGCGATGTTGCGTTCCAGAGCAGTGATGTACATATTCAGCTGTTCTACCTGCTGTTCATGTGCCTCTTTTTCCTCCAGATACACCTTAACAAAGGTGAACACAGCAACAAGAATCAGAATAATGCCGAGGATCAAACGCCAATTTCTAATCAGTTTATCTTTCATCAGCTGTTAACCTCCAGCATTTCGATCTTACTGTCGTTGTTCAGACCCTTGCGTTCCAGTTCTGCCTTCATCAGGTCATTGTTATAGCCCAGTACAACAGTGAATGCAATGCGGGTATCCACAGGCTGCTGTGCAGCACCGCCACCGCCGGAGGGGGTGGAGGACTGGGGAGACAGCAGGCTGTCCAGATACTGGGAGCCGCTCTTGCCTACCAGCTTGTAGCGAGTAAAGAGCTTGTCATAGAACTTGTTGACGCTGATGCCGGAGGAGCTGAAGGTTGCATACATGACCTTGATTTCATTGACCTTGTTGATATCCAGAGTCTTGCCGTCGGGGTAAAGGTACTGTTTGACCTTTGCGTCGTTGTAATAGCTAACGACGCTATCCAGAACTGCTGCGCCGGTGCTGCCGGTGGTGTAGTAGCTGTTGAGCATACTATCCAGATGCAGGAAGTTGGTTGTGCCGTTTGCCATGTAGCTGTCAATCAGACCAATGGCTGTGTTGAGGTTTTCTACGTCGTTGATGGCAGCGGTGATGCGCTTGTTAATGGTTTCGTTGCCGGTTTTGCCGTTCTTCAGTGCATCGGACACCAGAGTGTTCAGGGTGCTGTTCTTCATGGTGCCGTACTGCAGATATTCCACAACCAGTGCCTTTACGTACTCATCGCCCATGCCCATATTGATGTACATATCCATGGCGCTGTCCAGGTCGGAGTAATCGGACTTGCCAGAAGTCAGGTACTTTTCAATCTGGGTGTCCAGCAGGGGGTAGTAGTCGGTCTGACCTTCGGAGATGTACTTTTCAATCTGCTGGTTTGCAGTTTCCAGAGTCATACCCATGAAGCTCAGGGGGCCGGAGGGAGTGGG
>JAZREI010000020.1:0-16667 GCA_045660685.1 Oscillospiraceae bacterium | reverse complement strand
TGACCAGTGGTCCGCACAGGGCAGAAAGAACATTTTCGGCAGCCAGGTTAAGGTTCAGGAAATGCAGTCTGAAGCAGGTGCAGCAGGTTCCGTTCACGGTTCTCTGAATGCAGGTGCTCTGACCACCACCTACACCGCATCCCAGGGTCTGCTGCTGATGATCCCCAACATGTACAAGATCGCAGGCGAACTGCTGCCTTCCGTCTTCCATGTTACCGCTCGTGCACTGGCATCTCACGCACTGAGCATCTTCGGCGACCACAGCGACATCTACTCCTGCCGTCAGACCGGCTTTGCTATGCTGGCTGAAACCAACGTACAGGAAGTTATGGACTTGGCTCCCGTTGCTCACCTGGCAACCATCAAGGGCCGCGTTCCCTTTGTAAACTTCTTCGACGGCTTCCGCACTTCTCACGAACTGCAGAAGAACGAAGTTTGGGACTACGAAGATCTGGCTGATATGTGCGACATGGAAGCTGTTCAGGCATTCCGCGATCGCGCTCTGAATCCCGCTCACCCCGTTGCTCGCGGCTCTCACGAAAATGGCGACATCTTCTTCCAGCACCGCGAAGCTTGCAACCCCTACTATGACGCTATCCCCGGTATCGTTGAAGAATACATGGGCAAGGTCAACGAAAAGCTGGGCACCAACTACCAGCTGTTCAACTACTACGGTGCAGAAGACGCAGAACGCGTTATCGTAGCTATGGGCTCCATCTGTGACGTAGCAGAAGAAGTTATCGACTACCTGACCGCTCAGGGCGAAAAGGTTGGTCTGGTAAAGGTACGCCTGTACCGTCCCTTCCGCGCTGACAAGCTGGTTGCTGCTATCCCCGCAACCGCAAAGAAGGTTGCTGTTCTGCACAGAACCAAGGAACCCGGCGCTCTGGGCGAACCTCTGTACCTGGACGTTGTTACCGCTCTGGCACAGGCAGGCCGCATGAACGGTCTGAAGGTTACCGGCGGCCGTTACGGTCTGGGCTCCAAGGATACTCCTCCCTCCTCCATCTTCGCAGTTTATGAAGAACTGAAGAAGGACGAACCCAAGATGCAGTTCACTCTGGGCATCAACGACGACGTTACCTTCCTGTCTCTGCCCGAAGTTCCCGCTCCCAACACCGCTGCAGAAGGCACCGTAGAATGCAAGTTCTGGGGTCTGGGCGGCGACGGCACCGTAGGCGCAAACAAGAACTCCATCAAGATCATCGGCGACCACACCGATAAGTACGTACAGGCATACTTCCAGTATGACTCCAAGAAGACCGGCGGCGTTACCATCTCCCACCTGAGATTCGGCGACAACGCTATCAAGTCTCCCTACTACATGAACAAGGCTGACTTCGTGGCTTGCCACACTCCCGCTTACATCACCAAGGGCTTCCCCATTGTTCGTGACGTTAAGCCCGGCGGCGTATTCATGATCAACTGCCAGTGGTCCGACGAAGAACTGGCAAAGCAGCTGGACGCAGCTTCCAAGCAGTACATTGCTAAGAACAACATTCAGCTGTACACCATCAACGCTATCGACCTGGCTATGGACATCGGCATGGGCAAGCGTACCAATACCATTCTGCAGTCCGCATTCTTCGCTCTGGCAAACGTAATGCCTCAGGACGAAGCAATCGGCTACATGAAGAAGGCTGCAACCAAGTCCTACCTGAAGAAGGGCCAGGACGTTGTTGACCTGAACCACAAGGCTATCGACCTGGGTGCTTCCGCATTCCACAAGGTAGAAATTCCCGCTGACTGGGCAGAAGCTGTTGATACCGGCGCTGCTGCAGAAAAGAAGGGTCTGGCTGCTGTTGTTAAGCAGGTTAACGACATTATGGAACCCGTTGGCAAGATGGACGGCGACTCCCTGCCCGTTTCCACCTTCGTTGACTACGTTGACGGCACCTTCCAGCTGGGCGCAGCTGCTTACGAAAAGCGCGGCGTTTCCGTCATGGTTCCCGAATGGAATGCTGACAAGTGCATCCAGTGCAACAACTGCTCCTACGTATGTCCCCACGCTACCATCCGTGCATTCGCACTGACCGAAGAAGAAGCAGCAGGCGCTCCCGAAAACGCAAAGGTTCGCGACTTCAAGGCAGGCAAGGGCAAGGGCGTTTACAAGTTCGCTCTGGCTGTATCTCCTCTGGACTGCATGGGCTGTGGCGTTTGTGTAAGCGTATGTCCCGTTAAGGCTCTGGAAATGGTCGCTATGGAATCTCAGGCTGCAGAACAGCCCGTATTCGATTACATGGTTGACGTTGTTACCGAAAAGAAGGAACTGGACGACGGCACCGTTAAGGGCTCCCAGTTCAAGCAGCCCTACCTGGAATTCTCCGGCTCCTGCGCAGGCTGTGCAGAAACCTCTTACGCACGTCTGATCACTCAGCTGTACGGCGATCACATGATGATCTCCAACGCTACCGGCTGTTCCTCCATCTGGGGCAACCCCGCAGCAACCTCTCCCTACGCTGTCAACAAGGAAGGCAAGGGTCCCGCATGGGCAAACTCCCTGTTTGAAGACAACGCAGAACACGGTCTGGGCATGTACCTGGGTCAGAAGAAGATCCGTGACGACGTTAAGGTTGAAGTAGAAAAGCTGGCTGCTGAAGGCACCAACGAAGCTGTTAAGGCTGCTGCAAATGCATGGCTGGAAACCTACAACGACGGCAACGCAAACCAGGAACCCGCTGCTGCTCTGGTAGCTGCTCTGGAAGCTTGCGACTGCGACTGCGAAGCTAAGGCTAAGATCCTGGCAAAGAAGGACTTCCTGAACAAGAAGTCTTGCTGGATCTTCGGCGGCGACGGCTGGGCATTCGACATCGGCTACGGCGGTCTGGACCACGTTATCGCTTCAGGCGGAGACATCAACATCTTCGTATTCAACACCGAAGTTTACTCCAACACCGGCGGCCAGGCTTCCAAGGCTTCCAACATCGGCCAGGTAGCACAGTTTGCTGCTGCAGGTAAGGAAATCAAGAACAAGTCCCTGACCGAAATCGCTATGACTTACGGCTACGTATACGTTGCTCAGATCGCTATGGGCGCTAACATGGCTCAGACTCTGAAGGCAATTAAGGAAGCTGAAGCATATCCCGGTCCCTCCCTGATCGTTGCATACGCACCCTGCGAAATGCACTCCATCAAGGGCGGCATGGAAAACTGCCAGCTGGAAATGAAGAAGGTTGTAGAAACCGGTTACTGGAACCTGTTCCGCTTCAACCCCGCTGCAGAAGGCGACAAGTTCACCATGGACAGCAAGGAACCCAAGGGCGGCTACCGCGAACTGCTGATGAACGAAGCACGTTACGCACGTCTGACCCGCGAATTCCCCGAACGCGCAGAACGCCTGTTCGAAGCTTCCGAAGCAACCGCAAAGGCTCGCTACGAACACCTGCTGAAGCTGAAGGAACTGTACTCCAAGTAATTTGGAATACATACGCTTTCCAAGCTCAATAAAATAAACTCCAAACGGGAGGGCCTCGGCCCTCCCGTTTTTCGTTCATGAATAAAAAAGCGGAAGCGCTTGGTGCGCTTCCGCTTCATGTTTTTATGTATTTGGATTATACAACAGCGAAGAACTTGATCAGGAAGATCACGGAGATGACGTAAGTAACAACGGATACTTCCTTGCCCTTGCCGGTGAACAGCTTGATCGCTGCGTAGGAGATCATACCCAGACCGATGCCGTGGCCGATGGAGCCGGAAACGGGCATGGAGATCAGCATCAGAGCGGTGGGCAGAACCTGAGTCAGGTCGTCAAAGTCAATGTTCTTCAGGTTTGCTACCATCAGAACGCCAACGTAGATCAGTGCTGCGGAGGTTGCTGCTGCGGGGATAATTGCTGCGATAGGAGCCAGGAACATGCAAGCCAGGAACAGCAGACCGGTGGTCAGAGCGGTCAGACCGGTGCGGCCGCCTGCTTCAACGCCGGATGCGGATTCTACGAAGGTGGTAACGGTGGAAGTACCCAGGCAAGCGCCTGCAACAGTACCTACAGCGTCAGCCATCAGGCATTCCTTCATGCCGGGCATGTTGCCTTCTTCGTCCAGCATGTTTGCACGGGATGCAGTGCCAACCAGAGTGCCGATGGTATCGAACATATCGATCATGCAGAAAGTAATAACCAGAGTGATGACGGTGAATACACCTGCGTCCAGCAGACCGGAGAAGTTAAACTTGAAGAAGGTGGTTTCTACCATGTCCTTAACGGGAGGTACGAAGGATGCGGTTGCCAGAGAAGCGAAGGGGTTGTTGCCCAGAATCAGCAGCTCGCCGCCCCAGTAGATGACACAAGCCACCAGCATACCCAGCAGAACAGCTGCCTTGAAGCCGCGCTGTGCCAGTGCTGCAATAGCAATCAGACCAACGAACATGGTGACAACGGTCAGTACCATTTCGGGGTAAGCAGCACCCATGCTGCCTGCGATGACGGAGGGAGTCATTGCACCGAAGAAGTCACGCATTACGTAGAAGGGACCGCCGTCAGCGGTGTAGACGCCTACGTTGGAGCCCAGACCGATGTTCATCAGCATAACGCCGATTGCGGGACCGATGCCTGCGCGAACACCCAGAGGAATTGCGTTGACAATCTTTTCGCGTACATTAAATACACCCAGAATCAGGAACACGATACCTTCAATCAGAATGATGCACAGTGCAGCCTGGAAAGAAGCAACGTAGGTCATGCCGGTCATTGCTACCAGGTTTGCGCATACAACTGCGAAGAAGTTGTTCAGACCCATGCCGGGTGCCAGTGCGAAGGGCTTGTTTGCGTACAGAGCCATGACCATACATGCGATGAAGGATGCAACGCAGGTAGCCATGAATGCACCGTTCCACAGGGGAGAGCCAACGTCGAAGTTGGTGAGCAGGTTGGGGTTCAGAGCGATGATGTATGCCATCGTCATGAAGGTGGTCAAACCTGCAACCACTTCGGTCTTGACTGTGGTGCCGTTTTCGTTCAGCTTAAAGAATTTTTCCACGAATCATTCTCCTTGTTATTTATTTTTTAGAAAACGGTGACAGTATATCATAAATGTGTATGCTTGACTATAATTATTTAATATTTTGTGAATATCGCAACAGAGTGTATACAAAAAAGAGGTGGTTACAAGGCTGAAACTTGTTGAAATTTTTTAGTTCAGAATGATGAATTTATGCTTGACTTTTTGGCAAAATAGTGTAAAATACTTAAGGTCTGCGTGAGCAGATAAATTCCTTGGTCTCGTGGAAGAACGAGGCCCAATATGCCCACAAGGAGGTGCAGTAATGGCTAAAATTAGCGAAAAGTACGAAGTGATGTACATCATCAACCCCAACGTTGGTGAAGAAGGCATCGCAGCTCTGGTAGAGAAGTTCAAGGCGCTGATCGAGCAGAACGGCACAATCGTAGAAATGGAAGAAATGGGTAAGCGCAAGCTGGCTTACGACATCAACTACATTTCCGAAGGTTACTACGTTCTGGTTAAGTTCGACAGCGAACCCGCTTTCCCTGCAGAACTGGACCGTGTATTCGGCATTACCGAAGGTATCCTGCGTAGCCTGATTACTCTGCGTGCAGAATAATTAAGGAGTGATACGATGCTGAATCACATCACTATCATGGGACGTCTGACTCGCGACCCCGAGTTGCGTTACACTCAGTCCCAGACCCCCGTTGCATCTTTCACCCTGGCTGTGGATCGCGATTTCGCGAGCCGCGACGGTGGTGAACGTCAGACCGACTTCATCGACTGCGTTGCATGGCGTCAGACCGGTGAGTTCGTCAGCAAGTACTTCAGCAAGGGCAGCATGGCTGTTGTAGCCGGCCGCCTGCAGATTCGCGATTGGACCGATCGCGACGGCAACAAGCGCAGAACTGCGGAAGTTGTTGCTGAAAATGTGTACTTCGGCGAATCCAAGCGTCGCGAAGACGGTGCCGCACCCGCTCGCCGTGAATCTTACGGCGGCAACAGCTACGGCGGTAATCAGGGCGGCTATGGCAATGACCGTGGTAATTCCTACGGTGGCGGCTATGGCAGCAATGACCGTTATGGCTCCAACAACGGCGGCTACAATTCCGGTAACAGCGGCTACAGCAGCAGATCTGCTTCCGCATTCGCTGATCTGGAAGATGACGACGGCGATCTGCCTTTCTAATCTGAAGGCAGAACTTTAAAAACATTATTGACACTAAGAAGGAGGTTATGACCGTGGCTTTCGATAAGAATAACAAGAACCGCAAGCGCAGAAAGGTATGTCAGTTCTGCGTTGACAAGTCCACCTACATCGACTACAAAGACACCGCTAAGCTGAGACGTTACATGTCCGACCGCAGCAAGATCCTGCCCCGTCGTGCAACCGGCACCTGTGCTATGCACCAGCGTCAGCTGACCGACGCAATCAAGCGCTCTCGTCAGATCGCTCTGCTGCCCTACGTCACCGACTAATAAAGCGTACAAACCGACTCCCAATAGGGGGTCGGTTTTTTCGTTTTTTCGGGTATTTGTGTGCCCTTTGGAGATTGGCAAAAAATTCACTTTTTATCCCTGTGCAATATTAACAAAGTGTTGAGGTAGTGGGTGGAAATGAATCGGTTTCAATGCAGAAATTACAAAAAATAACACACTTTATATTGTAAATTGACGATACTTCCAGTATAATATAGCTGTTGTGAAAGGTATTACCTTTGGTATGAAGATAGGAGAAGTTCTATGGAAAAGAAGGATGCCCGAAACTACAAAATTAAGCTGCTGGACGAAATGAAAAACGGGAGATTTGCCCACTGTGACCGTCTGCCTCGAGAGACGGAGCTGGCGGAAATGCTCGGCATCAGCCGCACTCAGCTGAGAGATGTATTGTCTGAGCTGGAGCGAGAGGGCTACATTACCCGCCGCCATGGTGTGGGGACCTGTATCAATCGTCATGTGCTTGCAGTGAAAAACCGCATGGACATTGAAACTGAATTTTCTGACATTATCCGCAACTGCGGCTGTACTCCCGATGTACAGGTGCGGTGGATTGGGGAAATTCCGGCTGATGACCGTGCTGCTGCCAAGCTTGGAATTGCCAAGGGCGATCCGGTGCTGTGCAAATGCAGTGTGTGTACTGCCGACGGCGTACCTGTTCTGTGCTGGTCCGATGTGATGGCTAAGGCGCTGATTAAGCGTGAGTGTGTGCTTGCGGATTTCGATAGTGTGATTTTCGATTTTCTGCACAGCTACTGCGATGTCACTGTGTATATGGACCTGACGGAGCTGCGCGCTGCAGCTGCCGATGAGACCCTGGCAAAATATTTGGGCGTTCCTGTTGGGACTCCTCTGCTCAATATGGAAGAAGTTGATTTCGATATTGAGGGTAATCCGATATTTTATTCCGATCAGTATTTTACGGATGGCGTGATCAGCCATACGGTGCTGCGGAAAAAATTATAAATCCATTTGTTTATCAACCATTCTGCAATAAGACAAGGAGACATTATTATGGAAAAGAAGCTTGTTTACACCGGTAAGACCAAGAATGTTTACGAACTGGAAAACGGAAACTGCCTGCTGCTGTTCAAGGATGACTGCACCGGCAAGGACGGCGTGTTCGATCCCGGCGAAAATGCTGTTGGCCTGACCATTGAAGGTGTGGGCGACGTAAACCTGCGTATGTCTATCTACTACTTTGAAAAGATCAATGCTTCCGGCATCCGCACCCACTTTGTATCTGCTGACCTGGCAAACACCACCATGGAAGTTCTGCCTGCAAAGGTATTCGGCAAGGGTCTGGAAGTTATCTGCCGCCGCAAGGCTGTTCGCTCCTTCCTGCGCCGCTACAATGACTACTGCACCGAAGGTCAGGATCTGCCCTACTACGTAGAAACCACCTTCAAGAACGACGCTCTGGGCGATCCTCTGGTTACCAAGGACGGTCTGGTAGACCTGGGCGTTATGACCGCTGAACAGTACGACTCCCTGAAGGCTCAGACTCAGGCTATCACCAAGATCGTTGCTGACGACCTGGCAGAAAAGGGTCTGGAACTGTACGACATCAAGTTCGAATTCGGCTACGACCCCGAAGGCAATGTTATGCTGATCGACGAAGTTGCTTCCGGCAACATGCGTGTTTACAAGGACGGCAAGTACATCGATCCCATGACCCTGAACAAGCTGTTCTTCGCTTAATTTTTACCATCATATAGAGGAGAGAAAATATGGGTGGATTTTTTGGAGCCGTTTCCACAAGAGACGTAACCCTTGAC
This sequence comes from Oscillospiraceae bacterium, assembly GCA_045660685.1. Lineage (GTDB taxonomy): Bacteria > Bacillota > Clostridia > Oscillospirales > Oscillospiraceae > HGM13010. Next base: position 8,452 of record JAZREI010000020.1, on the reverse strand, counting down.
GTATTTTTTGGGACGGACTATCATTCTCATCTGGGTACCAAGCGTGGTGGCATGGTATCTCATGATAAGGAAAAAGGTTTTACTCGCTCAATTCACAATATTCAGAACACTCCCTTCCGAACCAAGTTCGAAAATGAACTGCATGATTTCTGCGGTAACATTGCCATGGGCTGTATCAGCGATACCGACCCCCAGCCTCTGCTGGTCCGTTCTCACTTGGGTCTGTTCGCGATTTCCACCGTTGGCTTGATTAACAACACCAAGGAACTGGTTGAGGAATATCTGTCCGACCACTATCATCAGTTTATGGCTATGAGCTCCGGTGAGGTCAATGCTACCGAACTGGTGGCAGCGCTGATCAACCAGAAGGAAAATCTGGTAGACGGTATCCTGTATGCACAGGAAGTAATCCGTGGCTCCATTACCATTCTGATTATGACGCAGGACGGTATTCTGGTAGCCCGTGACCGTCTGGGCCGCCTGCCTGTGCTGATTGGTCAGCACGAGGACGGCAGCCTGTGCGTGTCTTTTGAAGCATTCGCTTACCAGAAGCTGGGTTATACCGATGCTTACGAACTGGGTCCCAAGGAAATCGTGGCTTTGACCCGCAACGGCTGGGAAACCGTATCCCCCGCAGGTGAGGAAATGAAGATTTGCGGCTTCCTGTGGACTTACTACGGTTATCCCAACTCCAATTACGAAGGCAAGAACGTTGAGCTTATGCGCTACGACAATGGCGGCATCATGGCTCGCGACGAAATCGAACGCGGCATCCTGCCTGACGTTGACTATGTCGCGGGGATTCCCGATTCCGGCATCCCTCATGCCATCGGTTATGCAAACCGCAGCGGCAAGCACTTCGCTCGTCCCTACGTAAAATACACCCCCACCTGGTCCCGTTCCTTTACCCCTGCCGACCAGCGTCTGCGCAACCAGACCGCTAAGATGAAGCAGATTCCCGTACCGGAACTGATCAAGGATAAGAAGCTGCTGCTGGTGGATGACTCCATCGTGCGCGGCACCCAGCTGCGCGAGACCGTAGAATTCCTCTACGACTCCGGGGCGAAGGAAGTTCATATGCGCTCTGCATGCCCTCCCATTATGTACGGCTGCAAGTACCTGAACTTCTCCAGCAGCAAGTCCGAAATGGAACTGCTGACCCGTATGACCATTCAGGAGCTGGAAGGCGATGAAGGTCAGAAGCATCTGGAGGAATATGCAGATGCACGTACCGAACGCGGTCAGTGCATGCTGAAGAACATTTGCGAAAAGTTTGGTTTTGACTCTCTGGGTTATCAGTCCCTTGACGGTGTACTGGAAGCCATTGGTCTGGATAAAGATAAGGTCTGCACATATTGCTGGACCGGAAAGGAATAAATTATTATGGAACATTCTCACTCCGCATCCTACGCCGCAGCCGGCGTAAATATTGAAGCAGGCTATGAAGGCGTTCGCCTGATGAAGAAGCACGTGGCAAGAACCATGATCCCCGGTGTTGTTTCCGACATCGGCGGCTTCGGCGGTCTGTTCACCCCCGACATCTCCGGCATGACCGAACCCACTCTGGTTATGGGCACCGACGGTGTTGGCACCAAGCAGCGCATCGCTCAGATCATGGACAAGCACGACACCGTAGGTATTGACTGCGTTGCAATGTGCGTTAACGACATCGTTTGCTGTGGCGCAAAGCCCATCGCTTTCCTGGACTACATTGCTATCGGCAAGAACGTCCCCGAAAAGGTTGCAACTCTGGTTTCCGGCGTTGCTGAAGGCTGCGTACAGGCAGGCTGCGCACTGATCGGCGGCGAAACCGCTGAACACCCCGGCACCATGGCTGCTGAAGACTACGACCTGGCAGGCTTTGCTGTTGGCATCGTAGACAAGAGCAAGATCATTGACCAGAACAAGATGAAGCCCGGCGACGTCATTCTGGCTCTGCCTTCCTCCGGCATTCACTCCAACGGTTACTCTCTGGTCCGTAAGGTATTCGACGTTGAATCCGCTGACCTGAACAAGTACTTTGACGAACTGGGCATGACCCTGGGCGAAGCTCTGCTGGTTCCCACCGTTATCTACGTAAAGCCCGTTCTGGCTGCTATCGCTGCTGCTGACGTTCACGGCGTCAGCCACATTACCGGCGGTGGCTTCTATGAAAATATTCCCCGCTGCATCCCCGATGGCCTGTGCGCTATCGTAAACAAGGCAGACATCAAGGTTCCCGCAATCTTCAATCTGCTGCAGCGTGAAGGCAACATTCCCGAACGCGACATGTACAACACCTACAACATGGGCGTTGGCATGGCAGTCATCGTAAGCGCTGAAACCGCAGACGCAGCTATGGCAGCTCTGAAGGCAGAAGGCGTTGACGCATACGTCATCGGCGAAGTTGCAGCAGGCGACACCAAGATCGAACTGCGCTAAACGCACATTGACCCTTTACAATAAGCAGAGTGGTGCATCGGCACCACTCTGCTAAAGTGCTATTTTCGGCACTGAAAAAATCCCCTGTTTTTGGGGAAATGATCTCTGTATGAATGACAAAAATGTGCTAAATGTGCACCATTGGCGGAATGCATAAAGTTCCGCACCATACAGAGTGATTCTCTACGAACTGTCAATGGAAGAAACTTATCGTTTCTGCTATTATGAATATATCAACTCTAAACGAATGAGAGGCGGCAATACTATGAAGAAAATCGGCGTTATGATGGGCAGCGACAGCGACCTGCCCGTAGTAAGAAAGGCCATCAACACCCTGGCTGAGTTTGAAGTTCCCTACGAAGTACATATCTACTCCGCACACAGAACTCCCGTGCAGGCACATGAATTTGCAGCAAATGCACGTGAAAACGGCTTCGGCGCTATCATCTGTGCAGCAGGCATGGCTGCACACCTGGCAGGCGTTATTGCTGCCAACACCACTCTGCCCGTGATCGGCATCCCCATGCGCTCCGGCGCTCTGGACGGCGTGGATGCACTGTACTCCACCGTTATGATGCCCTCCGGCATCCCCGTTGCTACCGTTGCCATTGACGGCGCTGTGAACGCAGCACTGCTGGCTATCGAAATGCTGGCAATCACCGATGACGGTCTGGCAGCAAAGCTGAAGGCAAGACGTGACGCAGACACCGCTAAGGTTCTGGAAAAGAACGCAGCTGCAGAAGCTGAGTTCAACAAGTAATTTTGCCATATGGAAAAGAAAGAACTGCTGCAGACCCTGCCTCACAAGCGTGTTTACGCAACGGAAGAACCTCTGATTCTGTGTGAGGAATTTCTGGGTGACTACGCAGATATCCGCAATACCATGCACTGCTTCCTGATGCAGGGGCTGTCCGACCAGGAAGTGACCTGTAATTTCCTGGGGAAGGTCAGCGATACCGAGCATGCTTCTTTGAAGGTACTGGAAATCCCCATGATTCTGACCGTTTTGGAAGGCGGCGAAGAACCTGCTTACGCCTACTGCCTGCAGGAAGACGGCAGGGAAGTGGCTGTGACCCGCAGCAAGCTGCTGGAAGGCACCGTCATCGAGGAAGCTCTGCTGAACATGGAAGACACCGGCCGTTACGTGTGGGATGTATTGAACACCTATTTCGGTAACTACGGCATCGGTCTGGGTCAGATTGACCTGCGCTTCGGTCATGTGGCTGAGCACTTCATCGTTATGTGCGGTGAGCTGACCCCCGACACCATGCATCTGATGGATCCTGAAAGCGGCAAGCGCCTGTGGACAGGGGAAGGCGGCATGGAAAATGCTTATGAAATTATTCTTGCGCGTATGAGCGCTTAACAGGAGACAGACATGACAAAGACAAAAATCGCTGTATTTGTTTCCGGCGGCGGTACCAATCTGCAGGCACTGATTGATGCACAGGCTGCGGGTATCCTCCACAGCGGTGAGATTGTACTGGTAGTTGCCAGCCAGCCCACCGCATACGCACTGGAACGTGCAAAGAAGGCAGGCATCAAGGGTGTTGTCTGCAGCAAAAAGGAACTGGGTGGTCAGGAGGCTTTCGAAGCAGCCATCACTGCAGCTCTTAAGGAACACGGCATTGAACTGATTATTCTGGCAGGCTTCATGAGCATCCTCAGTGAGGATTTCACCAAGCAGTGGCCCGAACGCATTATCAACGTCCATCCGTCTCTGATCCCTTCCTTCTGCGGCAAGGGCTTCTACGGACTGACTGTTCACGAAAAGGCACTGGAATACGGCGTAAAGGTCACCGGTGCTACCGTACATTTTGTAAACGAAATTCCCGACGGCGGTAAGATCATCGCACAGAAGGCCGTTGAGATTCTGGAAGACGATACCCCTGAGGTACTGCAGAAGCGTGTTATGGAACAGGCAGAATGGATCCTGCTTCCTCAGGCCGCAGAAGCGGTATCCGCACAGATCGCAAAGGAGAAAGAAGTATGAAACTGCTCGACATTAAGACCAGACTCCAGGAAACCAGCTACCCCGGCCGCGGCATCATCATCGGCAGAACCGCTGACGATGCAAAGGTTATGATCGCTTACTTTATCATGGGCCGCAGCGTCAACAGCCGCAACCGTATCTTCGAAGTTACCGAAGACGGCATTCGCACCAAGGCTTATGACGACAGCAAGATGGAAGATCCCAGCCTGATCATTTACCATCCCGTCCGCGTAGTCGGCAACGAAACCGTTGTTACCAACGGCGACCAGACCGACACCATCCGCGACTTCCTGGTAGCAGGCAAGACCTTCGAAGAATCTCTGCGTACCCGTGAATTCGAACCCGACGGCCCCAACTACACCCCTCGTATTTCCGGTCTGGTTGCTCCCGACGGCTCCTACAAGATGTCCATCCTCAAGAGCATGGACAACGACCCCTCCTGCTGCTGCCGTTACTTCTACGAATACGACAAGCCCCAGGCAGGTGTTGCACACTTTATCCACACCTACCACTGCGACGGTAACCCCCTGCCTTCCTTCGAAGGCGAACCCGAACGCATTGCACTGGAATGGGCAGATGCCAAGTCCTTTGCGGATGTTCTGTGGGAAAACCTGAACGCAGACAACAAGGTGAGCCTGTTTGTACGTACCATCGACATTGCAAGCGGCGAAACCGATACCGTTATCATCAACAGACACAACTAAGGAGGAAACACGATGAAAGTACTGGAACTGAAGTATGGCTGTAACCCCAACCAGAAGCCTTCCTCCATTTACGTAAACGACGGCAGAGAGCTGCCCATCGAAGTGCTGAACGGTCGTCCCGGCTACATCAACTTCATGGACGCTCTGAACTCCTGGCAGCTGGTTAAGGAACTGAAGGAAGCTACCGGTCTGCCCGCAGCAGCATCCTTCAAGCACGTTTCTCCCGCAGGCGCAGCTGTTGGTCTGCCCCTGAGCGACGTGGACAAGCAGATTTATTTCGTAGACCCTGCTGCTGAACTGAGCCCCATCGCTTGCGCTTACATCCGCGCTCGCGGCGCTGACCGTCTGTGCTCCTACGGTGACTGGGCAGCACTGTCCGACACTTGTGACGCAGCTACTGCACTGTACCTGAAGGAAGAAGTTTCCGACGGCGTTATCGCTCCCGACTTCACCGAAGAAGCACTGGAAATCCTGCGCACCAAGAAGAAGGGCAACTACAATGTTGTGAAGATTGACCCTAACTACGTTCCCGCTGTTCAGGAACACAAGGACGTATTCGGCATCACCTTCGAACAGGGCAGAAACAACTTCGAAATCAACCGTGAACTGCTGACCAACATCGTTACCGATAACAAGGAACTGCCCGAACAGGCAATCATCGATATGATCGTTGCGCTGATCACTCTGAAGTACACCCAGTCCAACTCCGTCTGCTACGTGAAGGACGGTCAGGCAATCGGCGTTGGCGCAGGCCAGCAGAGCCGTATCCACTGCACCAGACTGGCCGGCGACAAGGCTGACAACTGGTACATCCGTCAGCACCCCAAGGTCCTGGGCCTGCAGTTCGTGGCCGGTATCCGCCGTCCCGACCGCGACAATGCCATCGACGTTTACACCTCCGACGAGTACGAAGACGTTCTGGCAGAAGGCGAATGGCAGACCAAGTTCAAGGTCAAGCCCGAACCCCTGACCAAGGAAGAAAAGAAGGCATGGGTTGCTACCCAGAGCGGCGTAACCGTTGGCTCCGACGCATTCTTCCCCTTCGGCGACAACGTGGAACGTGCAAGAAAGTCCGGCGTACAGTACATCTGCGAACCCGGCGGCTCCATCCGTGATGACCATGTTATCATGACCGCGAACAAGTACGGCATCGTCATGGCATTCACCGGCATGCGCCTGTTCCACCACTAATTGAGAGGTAATAGAGATATGAAGCTTATGGTCGTAGGCGGTGGCGGCAGAGAACACGCCATCATCAAGAGCCTGAAGAAAAATCCCGACGTTACTGAAATTTACGCACTGCCCGGCAACGGCGGCATCGCTGCTGATGCTACCTGCGTTGCCATCCGTGCTACCGATATCGAAGCACAGGTCAAGTTCGCTAAGGACAACGGCATCGACTTCGCTGTTGTTGCTCCCGATGATCCCCTGGTTCTGGGTCCGGTTGACGCACTGCAAGCAGCGCGTGTACCCTGCTTCGGCCCCAACAAGGCTGCCGCAATTCTGGAAGGCAGCAAGGTCTTCTCCAAGAATCTGATGAAGAAGTACGGCATCCCCACCGCAGCTTACGAAGTATTCACCGATGCTGCTGAGGCTGCCAAGTACCTGGAAACCGCTCCCATGCCCACCGTTATCAAGGCTGACGGTCTGGCACTGGGCAAGGGCGTTATCATCGCAATGAATCTGGAAGAAGCCAAGGAAGCTGTTGCTTCCATTATGGAAGACAAGAAGTTCGGCGCCAGCGGCAACCAGATTGTTATTGAGGAATTCCTCACCGGTCCCGAAGTTTCCGTTCTGTCCTTCACCGACGGCAAGGTTGTTGTTCCCATGGTCAGCTCCATGGACCACAAGCGTGCTTTCGACAATGACGAAGGTCTGAACACCGGCGGCATGGGCACCATCGCTCCCAACCCCTACTACACCGGGGACGTTGCGGCACGCTGCATGGAAGAAATCTTCCTGCCCACCATCAACGCTATGAACGCCGAAGGCCGCAGCTTCAAGGGCTGCCTGTACTTCGGTCTGATGATCACTCCCAATGGCCCCAAGGTCATTGAATACAACTGCCGTTTCGGTGACCCCGAAACTCAGGTAGTTCTGCCTCTGCTGGACAGCGACCTGCTGACCATTATGCAGGCTTGCCAGGCAGGCACTCTGGCAGAAACTGAAGTCAAGTTTGCTGATAAGAGCGCATGCTGCGTTGTTATGGCAAGCAAGGGCTACCCCGAAGCTTACGAAAAGGGCTACGAAATCACCGTAGACGCCGACTGCGAAGCAAACGTATTCATTGCGGGCGCTAAGCTGGACGGTGAAAAGCTGGTAACCAGCGGCGGCCGTGTACTGGGCGTTGTGGAAACCGCAGACACCCTGCAGGAAGCAGTAGAAAAGGCATATGCTCAGGTGGGCAAGGTTCACTTCGGCAATGCATTCTATAGAAACGATATCGCTGCACGTGCACTGAAGGCCTTCGATCAGAATTAAGAGGTGAAGCAAATGGTATATCGCGTATATGTGGAAAAGAAACCCGGTCTGCGCCACAGTGCACACTCTCTGAAGGAAGAAATTCGCGCGTTCCTTGGCATCAAGGAACTGACCGACCTGCGTCTGTTCAACCGTTACGATGTGGAAGGCATCGACAAGGAACTGTTCGACTACGCTGTGGGCACCGTATTCTCCGAACCCCAGCAGGACGTTACTTTTGCTGAACTGCCTGTAGAAGAAGCAGCTGTTTTTGCAGTTGAATACCTGCCCGGTCAGTATGACCAGCGCGCAGACTCCGCTGCACAGTGCATCCAGATCATTTCTCAGGGCAACCGTCCCGCAGTTCGCAATGCAAGAGTTTACATGCTGTACGGCAATCTGACCGCTGAACAGGTTGCAGAAATCAAGAAGTACGTGGTTAACCCCGTGGAAAGCCGCGAAGCATCTCTGGAAATGCCCGAAACTCTGGATATCAAGTACGATATTCCCGAATCCGTAGCAACTCTGGAAGGCTTTACCAAGCTGGATGAAGAAGGTCTGAAGCAGTTCATGAAGGACTTCGGTCTGGCAATGGACCTGGGCGACATCACCTGCTGCCGCGACTACTTCCGCGCAGAAGACCGTGACCCCACCATTACCGAAATCAAGGTTATCGACACCTACTGGTCTGACCACTGCCGCCACACCACCTTCTCCACCATTATCGACGATGTAAAGATCGACGATCCCGCCGTGGCTGAGGCGTATCAGCGTTATCTGGCCGCTCGTGTGGAAGTCTACGGCGAGGAAAAGGCCGCCAAGCGTCCCCAGACCTTGATGGATATCGCCACCATCGGCGCCAAGACCCTGAAAA
>JAZREI010000019.1:0-21950 GCA_045660685.1 Oscillospiraceae bacterium | reverse complement strand
CATTGCCCAGCGATCCAGAGGCAGCATATCTTCGAATGCAACACGGTTTGCAACGGGATCGTAGCCGTTCAGGTTGCCCAGAATGTAGCGAGCGGTGTTGCGGATCTTCAGGTACATATCGGACAGCTGCTTGAACTGCTTGTCGGAGCAGCGCATATCCTGATGGTAGTCAGCGGATGCTGCCCACAGACGCAGCAGGTCTGCGCCGTACTTGGGGATAACTTCTTCGGGGTAAACGCCGTTGCCCAGAGACTTGTGCATTGCCTTGCCTTCGCCGTCAACGGTCCAGCCGTGGGTCATGCAAATCTTGTAGGGAGCCTTGCCCTTGGTAGCAACTGCGGTCAGCAGGGAGGACTGGAACCAGCCGCGGTACTGGTCAAGGCCTTCGAAGTACATGGTGCTGGGCCAGCAGCCGGGGCTGTCCAGTTCCATGGAAGCTGCGTGGGTGGAGCCGGAGTCAAACCAGCCGTCCAGAGTGGAGGTTTCCTTGGTGAAGTGCTTGCCGCCACAGTCGGGGCATGCGTAACCTGCAGGTGCCAGTTCGTCGCCTTCCAGATCCCACCATGCGTTGGAACCCTTTGCGCGGAAGATATCAGCGATGTTGTTGATGGTTTCGGAGGTGCAGATGGGCTTGCCGCAGTCTGCACAGTACAGAACGGGAATGGGCAGACCCCAGTTACGCTGACGGGAGATGCACCAGTCTGCACGTTCGTTGATCATGGAGACCATGCGGTCGTGACCCCATTCGGGGATCCACTGTACTTCGTCACAAGCCTTGATTGCGTCTTCACGGAAACCGTCGATGGAGCAGAACCACTGGTCGGTTGCGCGGAATACGATGGGCTTGTGGCAGCGCCAGCAGTGGGGGTACTGGTGAACAACGTCTTCCCATGCCAGCATGTAGCCGCCTGCTTCCAGGTCAGCGAAAATAGCCTTGTTAGCTTCGTCCAGAGTCAGGCCGTTGTACTTGCCTGCTTCTTCGTTCATGCGGCCCTGGTCGTCAACGGGAACGGTCATGCCGATCTTGACGCCCTTAGCTTCATATGCACGGCATACGTTGTAGTCGTCTACGCCGTGGCCGGGAGCGGTGTGAACACAGCCGGTACCGGATTCAGCGGTAACGTGGTCGCCGCAGATGATGATGGATTCACGGTCCATGAAGGGATGCTGAGCGGTCATCAGATCCAGTTCAGCGCCGGTCAGTTCAGCCAGAACGTTGAAGGATTCGATGCCGGCAGCCTTTGCTACGGATTCCATCAGGTCCTTTGCGATGATGTAAACTTCACCGTTGGGAGCCTGTGCCAGAACGTAGATAAAGTTGCCGTTCAGAGAGATTGCCAGGTTAGCGGGCAGGGTCCAAGTGGTGGTGGTCCAGATGACGAAGAAAATCTTGTCCAGAGGAGCGTACTTGGAGAGCTTGCCGTGGTCGTTCTTTACGGGGAACTTCACGTAGATGGTGCGGCAGGGATCGTTTTCGTATTCGATTTCTGCTTCACCCAGAGCGGTTTCGCATTCTGCACACCAGTAAACGGGCTTCTTGCCCTTGTAGATGTAGCCCTTTTCGAACATTTCGCCGAATACCTTCAGTTCTTCAGCTTCGAACTTGGGGTCCATGGTCAGATAGGGAGCGTCCCAGTCTGCCAGACAGCCGATGCGCTTGAAGGATTCCATCTGGATGCCAACATAGTTCTGAGCGAACTTTTCGCATTCGGTACGGAACTCGGAGGTCTTCATAGCCTTGCGGTTCAGCTTCTGCTGCTTGATGATAGCAGATTCAATGGGCATACCGTGGTTGTCCCAGCCGGGGGTGAAGGGTGCGTGCCAGCCGGACATGTTCTTGTAGCGGACGATGAAGTCCTTGATGCACTTGTTCATTGCGGTGCCCATGTGGATGGAACCGTTGGAGAAGGGAGGGCCGTCGTGCAGAATGAAGTCGGGCTTGCCTTCGTTACGGGCTACCATCTTCTTGTACAGATCCATGTCGTACCATGCCTGGAGCATATCGGGCTCACGCTTGGGCAGAGAAGCACGCATGGGGAAGTCGGTCTTGGGCAGATTAACTGTTGCGTTGTAATCCTTAGACATTTTCTTTCTCCTGACTTTCTATAATAAGGTAATTTGTTTTCGATTGAATATACGGCGAAACGGAGCGATGGTTCTCATCGCTCCGTGACCTTTAGAATGAATAAGACCCGATGTTAATCCAGAGAGAACATCAGAGTTGCTTCAAAATCGTCGGAGTCCTGAGCGGGCTGTTCGATAATGCTTTCGGGAATATCGATCAGGTCGGGAACTTCTGCCAGTTCTTCAATAATGGCATCGATTTCTGCTTCTTCTTCGGATTCTTCGATTTCGATTTCGGGCATAGCTACCCCGTCAACGTTTTCGGGCAGCTCGTCCAGGAAACGGAGCTGGCGCTGGCACATTTCGCGTGCTTCAGCCATAAATGCTGCGTAGGAAGCCTTTGCTGCATCCAGCTTAGCTTCTTCGGAAGCAATCTGCTTCTTCAGGTCGGACAGAATTTCCAGAGACTGACCGGTTGCGTCGTCCATAATGGCCTGAGCCTTTTCCTTTGCATCTGCTTCGATCTGTGCAGCCAGCTGCTGTGCGGAAACCAGCGCAAGGCGCATTGCTTCTTCGGTGCTGCGGTATTCTTCTACCTTGTTTGCCAGAATCTTCATCTTGGACTTCAGGGTAGAGATTTCACGCACCTGATCGTCTACAGTGCGAGCGACATTTTCCAGGAACTGGTCTACGGCAGCGGAGTCGTAGCCGCCGAATACTGCCTTATCAAAGCCCTTTGCTCTGATATCCTGAGATGTAATCATATCTATATCCACCTTTCACCCGTTTTGCGGGAGAATCTCTAATTGTTTGCGTTCTCTAAATCAATTAAAAGAACATGCTGCTGGTTTCCAGCTCGTCCATCATATCGCTGCCCATCATGTCAACATCCTTGGGGGTGATGATGTAGGTAGCGGAGGAAACACGTGCAATCTTGCCGCCGGAAGCATACACTGCGCCGGCCATGAAGTCCAGAATGCGGCGTGCGATTTCCTTGTTGGTTTCGTCCAGGCTCATGAGAACGATGCGTCTGGAACGGAGATGATCGTAAATCAGCTTGGTGTCTTCGTAACGCTCGGGTTTTACAAAAACAATTTTATTACCGCCTGCCTGTGCGGGGGGCATACGCGTGCTGCGCTGCTCCTGCTCACGGGGTCTGCGGGGAATGAATGCCGGACGGGAAACGGGAGCCGCGACGGGCGCCTCATCCGCTTCGGGGGCATCATATTCAGGGGTGTCGGTGCCGAAGAAGGAGTTGGCACCTGCACGGGAGCTGCTCTTGACGGGAAGTTCTTCGTCTTCGAACAGTTCTTCCTCTTCGTCAAAAAAATCTTCGTCTTCGTCGTAAGGGCGAGTCAGACCTCTCAGTGCGTCCAATAAACCCATAATTACCTCCTACTGCGCTGCTTGTCCATAGTTTCTTGCGCCAAAGATTGCGGTGCCTACGCGGACCATATTGGAACCTTCCAGAATGGCATCCTCGAAATCTCCGCTCATACCCATGGACAAAAAATCCATAGAAACATTATCGTATTTTTTTGCTCCAATGTCAATAAAAAGCTGACGCATTTGTGCAAAATATAGGCGATTTTCCCCTGTTTTTTTCTGGATTGGCGGAATTGCCATCAGTCCTCGCACCCGAATGTTGCCTAATTCGGCAGCGGTTTCCAAAAACGCGGGCAAAAGCTCGGGCAAAAATCCCGTTTTGCTTTCTTCTCTTGCGATATTGACTTCCAGCAGTACATCCTGCACGATGCCCAATGCCGCTGCGCGCTTGTTGATGGTTTCCAACAGGGATACACTGTTGACGGAGTGAATCAGGTCGCAGTTGCCCACGACGAACTTCACCTTGTTCTTCTGGAGGGAGCCGATAAAGTGCAGAGGCGCACCTTCGTAAGCGCCTTGCGGCAGCTTTTCCATCATTTCCTGTACGCGGTTTTCCCCGCTGGCGTGAATGCCTGCGCGGATGGCGCGCTGAATAGACTCGGCGTCATTCATTTTTGTGGCTGCCACCAGCATGACCTCACGGTCACCTGCGGCGGCACGAATTTGCCCAAGTACGCGGGCCACGTTCTGCTCAATATCCGTAAAGGTCCCTCCTTTCAGACAGGGCTCGGATCATACCAAGCCGACAGGTCCTCCTCAGCCTGTGCGGACATCGATGGGGCGAGAGGGGGTAATGGTGGAGATGGCGTGCTTATAAATCATCTGCTGCTTGCCGTCCGCGTCCACAAGGACTACGAAGTTGTCGAAGCCGCGAATCTCACCGCGCATCTGAAAGCCGTTGACCATGATGACGGTTACGGGGATGCGCTCCTGTCGGGATTTGTTTAAAAAAGTGTCTTGTAAATTTTGCATACGGTTTCGCTCCTTTGGAGCAGTATCTGTCTGCTCCGTACATACAATATTTCTCTGGCTTAGCAGAGATAGGGGTATTGTAGTACAGGGTCGAGTTCGAAACCTGTCGAATGCTGTGTGGGTACAGCTTAAATTTCCGCCTCAGCCTTCAGGGCGTTTTCCCATGTGGCGATGATGGTGTACAGGCCGTTGCGCAGGTCGGGAGACTTCTTCCAGCGAATCCAGTTGATTTCCTGATTGCGGCGCAGCCAGGTCAGCTGACGCTTTGCGTACTGACGGGAGCGGAGCTTAATGAGCTCAATGGCTTCTTCGCGGCTGAGCTTATCGCGGAGGGCAAGGGCTGCTTCCTTGTAGCCGATGGCCTGCATAGCGGTGGAGTCGTCGGCCAGACCGCTATTGAGCAGGTCGTGGACTTCCTCAAACAGACCCAGCACTTCCATGCGGTCTACACGCAGGTTGATGCGGTTGTACAGGTCCTGACGGTCTTCGAAATCCAGCGCAAACCACAGGGGATTGTAGCGATTGGGGCGTTCACGGGTTTCCTTGTCGTGCTGGCTGATGGTAGTGCCGGAGAGCATGAATACCTCGATGGCGCGGACGATGCGGCGCTTGTCGGAGGGATGGAGCTTTTCGGCACGCTCGGGGTCAAAGCTGTGGAGCAGGGCGCGCATGGCGGCGCCGCCATGGGAGTCGTACTGCTTTTCCAGCATTTCACGGAGCTTTTCGTCGGACTGATTTTCCGCAAAGTCACGGCCTGCCACCAGAGAGTCGATGTACAGACCTGTACCGCCGACGACTACGGGAATCTTGCCGCGGGCGATGATGTCGTCGGCGATGGCGGTTGCCTGCTCTACGTACAGGGAAACGCTGAAGTCCTCGTCGGGCTCTACGATGCCCACCATGTGATGGGGCACGCCGTCCATTTCCGCAACAGTGGGCTTGGCGGTACCGATGTCCATGCGCTTGTACAGCTGCATGGAGTCAGCGCCGATCACCTCGCCGCCCAGTGCCTTGGCGACGGCGACGCCCAGTGCGGTTTTGCCCGTAGCGGTAGGGCCGGTTATTACGATCATATTATACATGAAAACACCTCTATCTCGTTTGGTGGTGATTTTTAAAGTGCGGCGCGCATTACATCATTTGCGTAATCTGCATGGCCAGATAATTATTGGTGGCGTGGAAGAAAATCGCCGTCCAAAGGCTGCCCGACTTCTCGTAGCTCCAGGTCAGGGCAAAGGTAATGGGAATGTACTGCAGGGAGAACAGCAGGTACATGGGGTCTTGGTACACCAGGGCAAACTGCCAGGTATGGTACAGCCCAAACAATCCCAGAGAGGCGATGTATGCCCACACTCTGCTGCGCTTGCGAATGGACTGGAACAGAATGCCGCGGAACAGTACTTCCTCCACAATGGGAGCGGCGATGACACTGATGACCAGCACCCCACCGAAGTTTTCCTGTGCCAATACGTCAACAGCCTGGTCGTTAGGGGGTGTGGCTTCGATGCCCAGTACGGTCATCAGGGAAGCCATCGCCAGACTCATTGCGTACCAGAAGAAGTATGCCGCAAAGAACGTGACCATGCAGTGCCAGAATCTGTCCAGCAGGTGGTCAAACTCTCTGCGCAGCAGCTTCAGGAATACCAGCATAACCACAGCCATGCTTGTGCCATAGTACATATAATTTACGGTCAGGGCGTTTTCCGCGGCGGTTTCGGGCATGACCACTGCAAACAGCAGGGGCAGCACGAACATATGCACCAGCAGCCAAAACCAGCCGAAAGCGGCTTCGCCCTTGGTGTGGTCGGGGGTGAATTGGGGAGTAATGCGATTAGTCGTCATTGGATGTTGCTCTCTTTTTCAGTTCATATAGGAAATTCAATGCGGCGATGGGGGAGAAGTTGTCGGGATTCATGTCCAGCACCATATCCATAACTGCCTGCATCTTGGGGTCAATCTCTGCAGCAGGTGCGGCATCGCCCAGATAACGGAACAGGTCGGGGGTCTGGAACATGGCGTTCTTCTGTTCTTCCAGCTCCTGCAGGCACACATTGGCGCGGCGTACCACGCTTTCGGGCACACCTGCCAGCTTTGCTACCGCAACCCCGTAGCTGCGGTCCGCAGCGCCGGGCTTGACGGTACGCTGGAAAATCAAATCGCCGTTGTCGTTCTTGGCGGACACGTGATAGTTCTTGATGCCCGCAAACTCCTCGCTCATGGAGGTCAGCTCGTGGTAATGGGTGGCGAACATGGTCTTTGCACCCAGCTTGCGGCGGTCGGCACAGTATTCCAGCACCGCACGTGCGATGGCGATGCCGTCATAGGTGGAGGTGCCTCTGCCGATTTCGTCCAGCAAAATCAGAGAGTGCTTGGTGGCGTTCTTGAGAATGTTTGCCACCTCGCTCATTTCCACCATGAAGGTGGACTGACCGGAAGCCAAGTCGTCGGATGCGCCGATACGGGTGAACACGCGGTCCACCACGCCCAGCACAGCCTTCTTTGCAGGGACGAAGCTGCCGATTTGCGCCATCAGCACAATCAGTGCGGTCTGGCGCATATAGGTACTCTTACCTGCCATGTTGGGGCCTGTGATAATCATGGCGGAGTCGGTGGTATTGTTCATGAACAGGCTGTTGGGCACGAAGAAATTGTCCTTCTGTGCAGCTTCTACCACAGGGTGGCGGCCTTCTTCAATATACAGGGTGCCGCTTGTGTTCATTTCGGGGCACACATAGCGGTTACGGACTGCCACGTCAGCCAGTGCGCACAGTACGTCCAGCACGCCTACGGCATCACCTGCGGCCTGTACACGCTCGGTCTGTGCGGCAACCATGTCACGAATTTCCACGAAGAAGCGGTATTCCATATCTTCGATGCGGTCCTTTGCGGACATGAGCTTGGTTTCCAAATCCTTCAGCTCTGTGGTGAAGTAGCGTTCGTTGTTCACCAGAGTCTGCTTGCGGATGTAGTCTTCGGGGATGTTGCGTTCCCCTGCGGAGCGGGGTACGTCAATATAGTAACCGAATACCTTGTTGTATCCGATTTTCAGCTTTTTGATGCCTGTGCGTTCACGTTCCTTCTGCTCGATGGCTGCCATCATTTCCGCACCGTGGGCGCGGACGGTGCGCAGCTCATCCAGCTCGGCGTTGTAGCCTGCGCGAATCATGCCGCCTTCACGGACGGACAGGGGAGGTTCTTCCGCAATGGCGTTGGAGATGACCGCGCACACATCCTCCAGCACATCCATCTTGGAAATGCGCTGCAGAGCGGGGGCGGTGCAGTCCTTCAGTCTTGCGGTAATGGTGGGCAGCACACGGCAGTAGTTTGCCAGAGCGGCCAAATCTCTTGCGTTGGCGGTGCCGAATACGATGCGGCCGATGATGCGCTGCATATCCCCTACGCCGCGCAGGTCGTCTCGCAGCTCATCACGGAGAATGCCGCCGTTTACCAGCTCTTCTACGGCGCTGCTGCGGTAGCGGATGGCGCCCGGGTCCAGCAGAGGACGTTCCAGCCAGCTGCGGAGGGTACGTCCGCCCATGGGGGTCTTGGTCTTGTCCAGTACCCACAGGAGGCTGCCCTTCTTTTCGCCGCTGCGGAGGGTTTCGGTCAGCTCCAGGTTGCGGCGGGTGGTGTAGTCCAGCTCCATGAAACGGCCTGCGGTAAACAGGTCGGGGGTCTTCAGATAGCTCAGGTCTGCCTTCTGGGTGGTGATGACGTAGTCCAGCAGAGCCCCTGCTGCCTGTACGGCGGTGGGTACGCTGCTCAGACCCAGTGCGCCCACGCTTTCGGTATTGAACTGCTTGCACAGCAGCTGCTCACAGTGGGTGTGGTCGAAGCTGTCGTTCAAGCACTGAACCAGACAGCTGAGCTTATTGGTCAGGAAACCGCGAATGATTTCGCTGGAAGCAGCGTCGGAGTTCAGCACGGCTTCCTTGGGGGCAAAGCGGCCCAGCTCATTGACGATGTGGTCGGCAGCGGCATAGTCAAAGGCAGCGGTGCAGAATTCACCTGTGGAAACCTCGCAGAAGGCAATGCCGCCGCGGTTGGTCTGATTGTTGTAGTAAACGGAGCAGATGTAGTTGGAGCGGTTTTCGTCCAGCATAGACCCTGCGGTAACGGTACCGGGGGTGATGATGCGGATGACGTCGCGCTTTACGATGCCCTTTGCCTGAGCGGGGTCTTCGGTCTGCTCACAAATGGCGACCTTATAGCCCTTGCTGACCAGCTTGGCGATATACACCTCTGCTGCGTGGAAGGGCACACCGCACATGGGGGTGCGGTCCTCGGGGTTCTCCACATTGCGGTCGCGGGTGGTCAAGGCGATATCCAGCTCACGGGAAGCAATCTTGGCATCATCGTCGAACATTTCGTAGAAGTCCCCCAAACGGAAGAACAGCATACAGTCCTGATACTTTGCCTTGATTTCGTTATATTGTTTTTTCATGGGAGTGGGTTCAGCCATGATCAAACCTCCGATTTGATAAGTGAATCATTGTAGGGGCGAACTGTGTTCGCCCTGCATTTGCATGAGTTTTTAGTCTGCCAGTTCCCCGTACAGCGCCCAAGTGTTGCTGCCTGTAACGGTGACGTTCAGGAATTTGCCGATGAGGCTTTCGTCGCCCTTGACACGAACCAGACGGCCGCCCATGGTGCGGCAGCTCAATTCGCCCGTTTCGGTAACGCCGTCCACCAGTACGGGCAGGGTCTTGCCTTCGTAGCTTGCGTGGATTTCGGTGGAGATGCGGTTTGCTGCTTCCACCAGACGGTCGAAGCGCACCTGCTTCTGCTCACGGGTGAAGGGGTCGTCCATGGACCATGCGGGAGTGCCGCGGCGGGGAGAGAAGATGAAGGTGAACATGGAGTCCTAGCGGACTTCTTCCACCAGAGTGAGGGTGTCTTCAAATTCCTCATCGGTTTCGCCGGGGAAGCCCACGATGATGTCTGTGGTCAGGACGATGTCGGGCATATACTTGCGTGCCAGCTCTACCTGGCTGAGATACTTTTCACGAGTGTAGCGGCGGTTCATAGCCTGCAGCACACGGCTGTTGCCTGCCTGCACAGGCAGGTGCAGCTGATGGGCGCACTTTTCGCATTCCGCCATGGTCTTGAACAGCTTTTCGGTAGCGTCCTTGGGGTGGGAGGTCATGAAACGGATGACGAACTCACCTTCGATGTCGTTAATCATGCGCAGCAGGTCTGCAAAGTCGATGTCCAGACCCAGGTCCTTGCCGTAGGAGTTGACGTTCTGACCCAGCAGGGTGATTTCCTTGTAGCCCTCTGCCACCAGACGCTTTGCTTCCGCAACGATTTCTTCGGGACGGCGGGAGCGTTCTCTGCCGCGGACGTAGGGAACGACACAGTAGGTGCAGAAGTTGTTGCAGCCGTACATAATGGACAGCCATGCCTTCACACCGTGGGTGCGTACCTGAGGAATGCCTTCATGTACGGTGCCGTCGCTGGCTTCTACTGCGTATACGCGCTTCTTCTGCTGCATCTTCTTTTCCAGCAGCTCGGGGAAGCGCCACAGGTCGTGGGGCCCGAAGACGATGTCTACGATGGGGTAGGACTTCTTCAGCTTTTCCGCCATGTGGGGCTGCTGTACCATGCAGCCGCAGACCGCGATGATCTGGTTGGGGTTCTCACGCTTGGTGTGGGTCAGATGGCCCACGTTGCCCAGTACGCGCATTTCCGCGTGTTCACGCATGGCGCAGATGTTGATGACTACCACGTCGGCTTCGTGTTCGTTGTCGGTGAAGCCGTAGCCCATGCGGGACAGGTAGCCGCGGATGTTTTCGCTGTCTGCCTCGTTCTGCTGGCAGCCGTAGGTGTCTACCATAGCCAGACGGGGCTTGCTGCCCAGCTTTGCCGCTACGCGGTCGCAAATCAGCAGCTGATTGTCAATGGATGCTTTGTCCAGTTCGATGCGTTTGTAAGCCATAAAAACTCCTATATCTATGTAAAATCGTTGATTGAGCATACTATATTCAATTCTAACATTATAACAAATAAGTGTGGATTTTACAATATCATTCCTGTATAATGAAGATGGAATAAAAGCCTCTGTTTACCGCAGATTGCGAAAAACAGCAGCTTTCGGGTGAACAATGTTCGCCCCTACTTTGGAATTTATCGGAGGTACTTACTATGTCCGAAATCAATATACTTTCCCCTCATGTGGCCGACCTCATTGCCGCAGGCGAGGTGGTGGACAGACCTGCATCCGTTGTGAAGGAGCTCATGGAAAACTCCTTTGACGCAGGTGCCCGTACTGTCACCGTGGAAATTCGCAACGGCGGCGCTACCTATATCCGCGTCACCGACGACGGCAAGGGCATGAGCCCCGAGGACGCAGGCATTGCCTACCTGCGCCATGCCACCAGCAAGCTGCAGAATGAGCGCGGCTTGGAGAGCATCGGCACCTTCGGCTTCCGCGGTGAAGCTTTGGCGGCGGTGTCTGCGGTATCCCGCATCGAAATGACCACCCGTAAAACGGGCGCAGGGCATGGTGTGCGCATGACCCTCACCGCAGGGGATATTCAGGAAATGTACGAAACAGGCTGCCCCGAAGGCACCACCATGATTATCCGTGACCTGTTTTTCAATACCCCCGCACGTCTGAAGTTCCTCAAGAGCGACCGCTCCGAGGGCTCTGCCTGCGTGCAGGCTGCTATGAAGTGCGCTCTGGGTCGCCCCGATATTTCCGTCCGCTGCATTAAGGACGGCAAGGAAGAATTTTTCTCTCCCGGTGACGGCAAGCTGGAATCCTGCGTGTATCACCTGCTGGGCAGAGATATGGCAAAGTCCATGATTGCGTGCGAGCCTGTGGATGAGTTCATCCGTGTCAGAGGCTTTGTGTCCTCTCCTGCGGAAGGCCGCGGCAACCGCACCGCACAGTATTTCTTCGTCAACGGCAGAGCGGTCAAGTCTCCCCTCATTCAAAAGGGGCTGGAAATGGCATACCGCAACCGCCTGCTCACAGGCCGCTTCCCCTACTGCGTGCTGTATGTGGAAATTCCCTTCGGCAACGTAGACGTCAACGTACACCCCACCAAGGCGGAAGTGAAGTTCTCCAACGAAAAGGCTGTGTACGATGCGGTGTACTATACCTGTTTGGAAGCAGTGAACCGCGAAAACCGTCTGAAGGAAGAAAAGCAGCGGGAAATCTACTGGAAGAAGAACGACGACTTTTTCAATAAGAACGGCCATTACCCTGCCAAAATTGTGGAACCCACCCCCCAGAAGAAGATTCACAATCCTCTGGAGGGCATTGAATACGACGAAACAGGTCGCATCATCCCCACCGCCGACGGTCGTGAGCTGGAGCGCTACGACATTCCCCTGCAGCTGAAGAAGGACTTCCGTATGCGTGATGCAGCGGCTGCCCCCGACCATATTCCCCCTGCGGCGAGCCGATTGCCTGCAGAGGATATTCCTCCCGAGGACATTCCTGCGGTGATGCCCCCTGTGGTGCAGCCTCCTATTGTGCAGGAGGAAATCGCACTGACCATGGAGCCCATCGTGGAAGAAGCCCCTGTTGTAGTGGAAGAAGTGCCTGCCGCAGTGGAAATCCCTGTGGTGGAACAGCCTGTGGAGGTCATTCCCGAGCCTGTGCAGGAAACCGTGTGGGAAGACCCTATCGTTCCCGAGCAGGAGCGCTGCGAGCCCTTCCGTGTGGTGGGTGAGGTGCTGAAGACCTATATTGTAGTAGAGCATGGGGACAAGATGACCCTCATCGATAAGCATGCCGCCCACGAGCGTATGCACTTTGACCGTCTGTCCGCTTACAAATCCGATGCCCCCGGTCAGATGCTGCTGGTGCCTGAGGTGCTGCGATTGAGCCGCGAGGACCATGCACTGGTCAGCGAAAATCTGGAAGCCTTTGAACAGCTGGGCTATGAAATCGACAGCTTCGGCGACGATGCTTTGATGCTCCGCGCTGTCCCTGCGAACATCGACTATGCAGACGGCAGAGCAAGCATCGAGGAACTGTGCGAGCATTTGCGCAGCGGCAGAGGCGTGACCTATGAGCAGGTACGTCTGGAATTGCTGAAGACCGTAGCCTGCAAGGCTGCCATCAAGGCAGGGCGCAGCTCCGATGCCGCAGAGCTGGCGGTTTTGGCGGAAGCTGTGCTGCTGGGTAAGGTAAAATACTGCCCTCACGGACGTCCCGTGTCTGTAACTTACACCCGAAACGATTTGCATAAGCAGTTCGACCGCATTGTTTAATCAGAAAAATGAACCTCCGAGGAACACTGCGGCCACTGTGTTTTTCGGGGGTTTTTATGTGGGAAAAGCTGTTGAGAAACGGTGGGGAAGCGGTGGAGAACCTGTGGAGAAAAAACCGTCGAATTCCCTCGAAAATGCTGAAAAAGGCTGAAATGATACGGTTTTTCTGTGTTTTTGTTATCAAATTGGTAGAAAAACACTGAAAAAGTAACAAAATGTGGTAGCAATGACTTTTGGTGAATGATACAATATCTTCGTATATTATAGTTTCAACTCCGCAAGTGGTGTCCCAGTGGGGCAGGAGTGCCCTAAAATCGACACAAATACGCTTCTAATGGGTTTAAACGTCAAAATTCTATGTATTTCGACAAAGACCTAAAGATTCATATAGGAGGAAATAACCATGAAGATGAACATGAGATCAGTTCTCGCACTTTTGCTGGCAGCAGTAATGCTGTTGGGTCTGTGCGCCTGCGGCGGTAATGACGCCGGTACTGAAGACCAGGCATCTGTGACTCCCACCCCTGAGGTAGTGGCAACCGGTGATCCCAATTTGTACCGCGCCCGTATTGACGGCACAAGATACTACACTCAGCCCGCATCCGAGCCCGATGCGATTCCCGGCAACTTCCAGAGTACCATGGCAAAGGGTACCGAAGTGACCAAAATCGCAGAGGATGGCGAATGGATTCAGGTAAACCTGCCCACAGGCATCAACGCATGGATTCACAGCTGGTATCTGGAATGTGATGACCCCGCAACCGAGAAACTGAGAAAGAACACTCTGCTGAAAAACCGCATTGACGCAAAGGGCTACGAACCCATCAATGCAAGCATCTACACCTGCATGGCAGAGGAATTGAATGTCCGCAGCGAACCCCACACCGGCGGTATCGTATTCAAGCAGATTGGCTTCGGCGAGGAGCTGATGGTTTACGGCAAGAACGGCAACTTCTATCTGTGCGAAATGACCGACGGCAGCATTGTCTACTGCTCCGTAGACTACCTGAGCCCTCAGGCTACTTATGTAGAACTGGCAGGGGCTGTTGACCTGCGCGTATTTATGCCCGGTGCAGACTTCAATCTGCAGCTGAGTACCGCAAACAACGTAACCGGTGAATCTCTGTACCCCGCAGTGCCTCTGCTGGAAGAATCCACCGCAGCTATGCTCATGGAAGCGTACAAGATCTTCGAAGAAGCAGGCTACACCATCAAGATTTACGACGCATACCGTCCCGCATCCGCACAGGATAAGCTGGAAGCTGCCACAAGCTTTGCAGGCGGCAACGACCTGCACTCTCTGGGCAGAGCGGTAGATATCTCTCTGGTAAACAACGCATCCAACAAGGAACTGCGTATGCCCACTAAGGTTCATGACTTCAGCGCAACCGCAGCGCGCAGCGCAAGCGGCGAATGGGATTGGGACCTGAAGAACAACGTGGACTACATGACCGGCGTTATGGAATCCGTAGGCTTCAAGACCATCGACGGCGAATGGTGGCACTTTGAAAATCCCGGCTCCACCGGTCTGGAAACCGAGCTGAACTATGATGCACTGACCTACGTTCCCATTTCCCAGTATAATGCAAATGTGCCTGCAGCTCCCGAAGAAGGTGAAGTGCAGTGATGAACGCGCTGGAACAGCTGCTGCACCGCCGCAGCATCCGCAGATATAAGCAGGAGCTGCCCGAGCGCAGCCTCATCGAGCAGATTACCGAGGCAGGTACATATGCTGCCTGCGGCAAAAATCTGCAGTCCGGTATCATCGTGGCTGTCACCAACCGTGAGCTGCGTGACCGCATCTCTGCTATGAACAACAAGATTTGGGGCGGCGAAGAAGGCTTCGACCCCTTCTACGGTGCGCCTGCCATTCTGATTGTGCTGGCAAAGAAGGACTCTCCTCATAAGATTTACGATGGCAGCCTCATCATGGGCAACATGATGCTGGCAGCGGACGCACTGGGTCTGGGCACCTGCTGGATTCACCGTGCAAAGGAAGAGTTTGAGACCGAAGAGGGCAAGCAGATTCTTCGTGATTTGGGTATTACCGAGGAATACGAAGGCATCGGTCACTTGGCTCTGGGCTATCCCGATTGCCCCCACCCCAAGGCACGTCCCAGAAAAGAAAATTACGTCTACTTTGCGGAATAAGAAATCAAAAACCGTCCCCGACAGTCGTCGAGGACGGTTTTTTTGCTGCCTTTCACAGAACCCTACAGGGGAGGAAGATTCTGGTGCGGAGCAAACGGACATCCCATGTGCAAAAGCCCGATGCCATGTTAGGCATCGGGCTTTGTTGTTTCTAATATTACGTTTATTCCAGCTTCCAGCCGTGCTCTCCGTGGTAAATCATGAGCTTGGTCATGCCGCCGTCGATGCAGATGTTCTCGCCGGTAATGAAGCCTGCCTTGTCCGAGCAGAGAAACAGCGCCATATTGGCAATGTCCATGGGATTGCCGACCCTGCCCACAGGCTGCTGCAGGGCATCGGGACCTTCGTACACGGTGTAGGCGGTGTCAATCCAGCCGGGGGAGATGGAGTTGACCCGTGCCTTTCCTGCAAGACTTACTGCCAATGCATGGGTCAGTGCGGAAATCCCGCCTTTTGCAGCGGTATAGCTTTCGGTCTGGGGCATACTCATGCGGTCTCGAGAGGAGGAAATATTGATAACGGAGCTGCCCTCGGCAAAATAGGGAGCAAAGAGCTTGGTGAGGTAAAAAGGTGCGGTGACCCCTACCGCCAGTGCGTAGCTAAACTCCTCGTAGCTGCACTCATCGATGCCCTTCATAATGGGCAGGGCGTTGTTCACCAGCACATCTACACGACCGTGGTTTTGGATAATCATGTCCGCAAACCGCTCCAGTGTGGCCTTGTCTGCGATGTCGCCTACGAAATGGTCGCCCTCCGCAATGTCGATGACATAGACTATGGCACCGTTTTTGCGAAACTGGTCGGCAATGCATTTGCCGATGCCGTTGGCACCCCCTGTGATGACTGCGATTTTACCTTGGAACATAAAATCCCTCCTTGTATCTATGGCAACAGTGTAGCACGAAAGTCACTGTAAAACCATCTCTTTCTGTTGCGTTTTCGGCAAAGGATAGTATACAATGAAATTATACTATGAAGCTTACAGGAGGTACACCATGGACTACAATCAGGTTTTGACAGAAGCACGAAAGCACATAGGCCCCAACTGCAAGGCTTGCCCCGTGTGCAACGGCCTTGCATGCGGCAACACCATGCCCGGTCCCGGCTCCAAAGCCCCCGGTAACGGCGCCCATGACAACTGGAAGGCGTGGCAGCAGATGAAGCTGAACATGGACTGTATCGCTCCTTCCGGTGGGGTGGACACAAGTCTCGATTTTCTGGGCAGACAGCTGGCGTTTCCGCTGATTACAGGACCTATCGGCTCTATCAGATGGCAGTATAACCCCGAAAGCGACGTGCGTGACTTTAATCGGGATGTGGCGGCTGCGGCTGTGAAGCTGGGCATTGCAGGTGCATTCGGTGACGGCATCGAGACCGCAGTCTATACCGACTCTCTCAAGCATAGTGAGGCGTTTGGCGGCGTATCCATTCCCATTCTGAACCCTTATTCCGACGAGGAAATCAAGGAAAAGATTGCCCTTGCCAATGCCGCAGGTGTCTTTGCCATGGGCGTGGTCATTGACAGCGCAGGTCTGCCTCATTTGCGGCAGCGGGATATTACCGCAGGCAGCAAGACTGTGGAGCAGCTTCGGACATTGAAGGCATGCAGCAATGCCCCCTTTATCGTCAAAGGCGTCATGAGCGCAAAAACCGCCTTGAAGGCGGTGGAAGCGGGTGCCGATGCCATTATCGTATCCAACCACGGCGGCAGAGTGCTGCCCTTTGCTCCCGCAACGGCGGAGGTGCTCCCCGAAATCGCAGAAGCGGTAAAGGGTCAGACAAAAATCATTGTGGACGGTGGTATCCGCAGCGGCATTGACGTGTTCAGAGCATTGGCTTTGGGTGCGGATGCGGTGATGATTTGCCGCCCGATTCTGACGGCTTGGTTTGGTGCAGGTCAGCAGGGGATTGAGATTTATGTGAACAAGCTGCAGGAAGAACTTGCGGATGTGATGTATATGTGCGGCGCAAGAAAGCTCAGCGACATCACACGGGATATGATCAGATTTTGAGAATTAAGATAAACGAAACAGCGGACAGAGAATTCTGTCCGCTGTGTTTTTATGTGGGGCGTCGAGGGCGCCGCCCCCTACGAAATGATATAAAAGTTCGGGAGAAAAAGAAAAAACCCCGAAACCTTTCGGTTTCGAGGTTTTGGCACGCTCCAAGGGATTCGAACCCCTGACCTTCTGGTCCGTAGCCAGACGCTCTATCCAGCTGAGCTAGGAGCGCATACCACTGTCTCGCTGACAGCTCAGTTATAATAACACATGAATTTATAAATTGCAAGTCTTTTTTTAAAAATTTTTAAAAATTTTTTTCGGGGTGCTTTTTCGGTGAAAAACGAGGCGCAGGGTGCGTTTTCGGACGCCTCTATGTGCTTGTCTATTCAATGTACTGTTCGTGTTTCTCTGTTGCAGTGGGTGAAGGAAGGGTCTTCAAGGGAAACCATGGCTGGTTTCCCTTGAAATCGCGTCGCGTTAGCGATAAAGCACTTCAGCAGAAGTGCTCGCGATTTACTTACCAGCCCAGTGCGTTTTCTACGTCTTCCAGTACGTCGCCCATGGCACGGATTGCTCTGGTGATGTTGGACTTCTTGGTGACGGTCTTGTGGGTTTTGCGGGGCGCCGCCATCATGCTCACCGCTGCACCTGCTGCCATACCCAGCCCTACGGCACGAATCATGTTCTTGGTATTCATCTTTATACCTCCTCTCGGTTTTGTCGTAATTATTATGTGCAAAGCGGTTTAGAATATGGTATAATAACTCATTGGCAATTTTTTTGTATTCCGAAAAGGAGTTTCTTATGACAGTTAAAATTCTTGCGGTAGGGGATGTGTGCGGTACCAATGGTCTGGACTTCCTCCATCGTGTGCTGAAAAATTATAAAAAGCAGAACGGTATCGACTTTGTTGTGGTCAACGGCGAGAACGCCAATGTGGTGGGCGTGACCCCCAAGCAGTGCGATTCCATCCTCCGTGCAGGTGCTGACGTGGTCACACTGGGCAACCACACTTGGACCCGCTGGGAGCTGCAGCCCTATCTGGACGAAAGCCGCCGCGTCATCCGTCCTGCGAACTTCGCACCCCAGTGCCCCGGTGCAGGGGATGTGGTCATTAATACCGACTTTGGCAAGGTGGAGGTCATTAACCTCATCGGCAAGTACGGTCTGGATGCCAATACCGATAACCCCTTTGTAGTGGTGGACACCATCCTGCAGGAGCCCGGTGCGGACATCATTCTGGTAGACTTCCACGCGGAAGCCACCAGTGAAAAGGTTGCTATGGGTCATTTCCTGGACGGTCGTGTCAGCGCTGTGTGGGGTACCCA
Source organism: Oscillospiraceae bacterium (assembly GCA_045660685.1). Lineage (GTDB taxonomy): Bacteria > Bacillota > Clostridia > Oscillospirales > Oscillospiraceae > HGM13010. Next base: position 3,820 of record JAZREI010000019.1, on the reverse strand, counting down.
TACCCATGTGCAGACCTCCGATGCCATGGTGCTGCCCAAGGGTACCGGCTATATCACCGATTTGGGCATGACAGGTCCTATCCATTCCGTTATCGGCGTAGCTCCCGAGCAGTCCATCGGCAAGTTCCTGGGTGACCCTCCCAGACGTTACGACCCTGCGGACGGTCCCTCCAAGCTGGAAGGCTGTGTGTTCGAAATCGAAGTCGAGAGCGGCAGATGCATCAGTGCCGAGCATATTCGACTGAAATAAATGCAAACCCCGAATTCTAAGGAATTCGGGGTTTTGTTACAGCTGTGGGTTTTCGTTGTCTCGGATGGCGGCGTCATCGTCGTTGCGGAACAGCAGCGAGATGCACCAGATTGCCGCAAGACCCACCAGTGTGTAGACAATGCGGCTCAGCAGAGCGGTTTGCCCCCCAAACAGGAAGGCCACCAGGTCCAGACGGAACAGACCGATCAGACCCCAGTTCAGACCGCCGATAATGGCTAACGCCAGTGCCAGTCGGTCCATGATCATCATTGGCATAACGACCCTCTTTTCCTTTGGTTTTCCATGGTAGTGTGTCCGAAGGTGCAGAGGATTATACGCAAAAAAATATTTTCAATGACGTACAGGCTTCGACAGACTTTTTGTGCTGCGGCATGTATCTTATAGTCACAGCTTATCCAATTGGCACGCAATGCGGGCCAGGCTCATATCTTTATCCCACAACCCTGTACTCGGCGGACTGCATTTGCGGTCCGCCAATTTTTACGTCCGAGCGAACTTCTGATTTGCATTTTTGTGAAAACATCATAACATTTCCCCTGCATTTTCTCAAGGAAAATGCTTGATTATTGCCCAAAAGTGCAAATTTGGTATGGTGAAGCTGCAAATTATATGATATACTAATTCAGTAAAGTAAAATACGAAAGAGAGTGTGTATAGTATGTTAGATTGGTTTGCAAGTCTGGTAGGCAACATCAGCAACATTATGTACAGCTACGTACTGATTATTATGCTGCTGGGTGTTGGCTTGTACTTCACCTTCCGTACCAAGTTCGTTCAGCTGCGTCTGCTGGGCGAATCCATCCGTGTCATCACCGAAAAGAAGAGCGATGACAAGGCTGTTTCCTCCTTCCAGGCACTGATGGTATCCACCGCAAGCCGTGTTGGCACCGGCAACATCGTTGGCGTTGCAAATGCGATTGCTATCGGCGGCTACGGCGCTGTGTTCTGGATGTGGCTGATTGCTCTGGTTGGCGGCGCATCCGCATTTATCGAATCCACCCTGGCTCAGATTTACAAGAAGCGCGATGAAAACGGCGGCAGCTACGGCGGTCCCGCTTACTACATCGAAGCTGCGCTGAAGAGCCGCGCACTGGGCGTTGTATTCGCAGTTGCTCTGATTGCTACCTACGCTGTTGGCTTCAACATGCTGGCTTCCTACAACCTGATCACCAGCTTCTCCGGCTACGGCTTCTACGGCGACCCCGAAACCTCCATCGTTCCCCTGGTTGGCGGTCTGGTTCTGGCTGTTCTGGTTGCAATCTGCCTGCTGGGCGGCGGCAAGCGCGTGGTTAAGGTTACCGGCGTTATGGTTCCCGTTATGGGTCTGATTTACATTGCAATGGCTCTGGTAGTTGTTGTGATGAACTTCAGCAACATCCCCATGGTATTTGGCAAGATCTTCTCCGCAGCATTTGACTTCAAGGCTATTTTCGGCGGCTTCGCAGGCTCCGCAGTTATGCAGGGCATCAAGCGCGGTCTGTACTCCAACGAAGCAGGTGTGGGCTCCGCTCCCAACGCTGCTGCAGCTGCTGACGTATCTCACCCCGTTAAGCAGGGTCTGGTACAGATGCTGTCCGTATTCATCGACACTCTGCTGATCTGTACCGCTACCGCTATGATGTGTCTGTCCAGCGGCATCGTTCCCAGTGAAGAACTGAAGGGCGCTCTGTTTGTACAGGAAGCTCTGTCCATGAACTTTGGCAACTTCGGTTACTACTTCATCACCTTCTCTCTGTTCCTGTTTGCATTCACCACTCTGCTGGGCAACCTGTTCTACTGCGAAGGTGCTGTCAACTACATCGCAAAGCGTACCGTTTCCAACAAGACCATGAACATCTTCCGCGTCATTGCGGCTGTCATCGTGTTCGCAGGCGCACAGCTGGACTTCGGTCTGGTATGGGACCTGTCCGACGTTATCATGGGTATCATGGCGATCATCAACCTGCCCGTCATCGTTCTGCTGGGCAAGACCGCTCTGAACTGTCTGGAAGACTACGTTGCACAGCGTAAGGCAGGCAAGGAACCTGTATTCCGTGCAAAGAACATCGGTCTGGACGCAAATCTGGACTTCTGGAAGTAATCCATTCAATAGAAAATACAGGCGGCGTTGGAAAACGCCGCCTGTTCTGCCTTTAATTGTGCGCAAGTTTTTTGCCCGTCGGTGAAATTTTTGATTTACAACGGGCATGATTATTGATATACTAACTTGTGTATCATACTACATGAAATTTTCATTTGATTTTGAAACGGGTAAACCCGTAAAGGAGAGATCTCTATGAGCCGTATGATCGGTACCGTATCTCGTGGCGTTCGCGCCCCCATCATCCGCAGCGGTGATGACATCGTTGAAATCGTAACCAACTCCGTGCTGGAAGCAGCTGCGGACGGCGGTTTTGAAATTCAGGACAGAGACATCGTTGCTATGACCGAAGCAATCGTTGCTCGTGCACAGGGCAACTACTGCTCCGTTGAAAACATCGCACAGGATGTCCGCAACAAGTTCGGCGGCGAAACCGTTGGCGTTATCTTCCCCATCCTGAGCCGCAACCGTTTTGCAATCTGCCTGCGCGGCATCGCAAGCGGTGCTAAGAAAATCGTTCTGATGCTGTCCTACCCCTCTGACGAAGTGGGCAACCACCTGGTCACTCTGGACCAGCTGGACGAAAAGGGCGTTAACCCCTACAGCGATGTTCTGACTCTGGAAAAGTACCGTGAGCTGTTCGGTTACGAAAACCACACCTTTACCGGCGTTGACTACGTTGAATATTACGAATCCCTGATTAAGGGCTGCGGCGCAGAATGCGAAATTATCTTCGCAAACGACTGCCGTGCAGTACTGCCCTACACCAAGAACGTTCTGAACTGCGATATCCACACCCGTGCACGTACCAAGCGTCTGCTGAAGGCTGCAGGTGCTGAAAAGGTATTCGGTCTGGACGAAATCATGAACGCTCCCATCGACGGCAGCGGCTGCAACGAAGCTTACGGTCTGCTGGGCTCCAACAAGGCTACCGAAGACACCGTTAAGCTGTTCCCCCGCAACTGCCAGCCTGTTGTTGACGCAATCGCAGCAAAGCTGAAGGAAAAGACCGGCAAGAACGTTGAAGTTATGGTTTACGGCGACGGCGCATTCAAGGATCCCATCGGCAAGATTTGGGAACTGGCTGACCCCGTTGTTTCCCCTGCTTACACCGCAGGTCTGGAAGGCACTCCCAACGAACTGAAGCTGAAGTATCTGGCTGACAACGAATTTGCTAACCTGAGCGGCGACGAACTGAAGGAAGCAATCAAGTCCAAGATTACCGAAAAGGACGGCGACCTGTACGGTCAGATGGTATCCGAAGGTACCACTCCCCGCCGCCTGACCGACCTGATCGGCTCTCTGTGCGACCTGACCTCCGGCTCCGGCGACAAGGGCACTCCCATTGTCTACATCCAGGGCTACTTCGACAACTACACCACCGAGTAGTTCGAAGCGACGAGGCGCGAAAGCACGCCGACAAATACGGCGCGTCGCAACCATATAAAACGAAACGGGGCTTCGGCCCC
>JAZREI010000018.1:0-6452 GCA_045660685.1 Oscillospiraceae bacterium | reverse complement strand
CCAATGCCTCCAGTGTTTTTTGATACAGTCCGAAGATGATCAGCAGAACGCTGCCACTCAGACCCGGAGCCACACCGCCGATACCGACGACGATGCCTTTGAAAAATCGAATCATATATCCATAACCTTTATATGTGTCAGAACCTAACTTGTAGACCATTATACCACTCTGAATTTTAAAAGCAAGGTTACGGAGAAAGAAAACTGTAGCCGCGTATGAAAGGCTTTGTTTCAAAAGCAAAAACCTTGCCCATAGGACAAGGTTTGGTGGTGGAGCATGTGCCGTTACAGACAGATTCGGTGACCGAGCATCGGACTGAGGTTCAGCCTTGCAGTTGGGAACGAACTGTCTGCGGCGACACGCCGCTGGTGCGGGCATGGGGACTCGAACCCCAACGCGGTCAGCACGAGAACCTAAATCTCGCATGTCTACCAATTCCATCATGCCCGCTTATAAAACTGTATGGGCATCATAACACACTCCAAAGTGTCTGTCAATTATAGGAGGCTGAATCGACAAAAGTCGTGACGGGATGGTGCGAGCTGTGATATACTATATGCACAACTACTGTAAAAGAGAGAGACTTATGGAATTTACAATCAAAGGCTTGAAAAATAAATGGTTTCAGCTGCGCCATGAACGCACATATCACGGTGAGGGCACACGACTGAAGTATATGTATTTCCCTATGGAGGAGAAAAAGCCCAATGCCGCAAATATTTTGCTGGTTGGCTTTCAAGGCTGCCATGATAAGGAAGCCCGATACAACTATGTGCGTACCTGTGAGATGCTGAACGTACACCGTCTGTTTATCAAGGATGACTTTGCCCCCAACGGTCGCGGCAGCTATTATGTAGGGGAGAAGGGCAGATACAATGTAGAGCGTCTGGTACATAAGATGGTGGAGGATTTTACCGCACGCTTGCAGCCCAAGCGGGTGATTTTTATGGGCTCCAGCAAGGGCGGCTACGGTGCTATCAACTGCGGTATTGAATTTCCCAATGCGGTTATCATTGCAGGTGCGCCTCAGTACCGTCTGGGGACGTATCTGGATAAGCCTGCCAATCGTCCCAATTTGATTGACATCATCGGCGAATATACCCCCGAAAAAATCGCAGAGCTGGATGTGCGATTGGAAGGGAAAATAAAAGCCAATCCCTACGCAGCCACCCAGACCTGCTATCTGCATTATTCCAATGTGGAGCATACCTTCGAAAAGCATATTCGTGCTATGCGGCAAGACCTCATTGACAGTGGGATTACCTTATACGAAGATATTGAATCTTACGCTGAGCACGGGGAAGTAGGAAAGTTCTTCCCCAACTATCTGGTGAAAACAGTCACTGAAATGGCAAGTCATATGTAAATAAGAAAGAGTAAGAGCCTTAATTGGCTCTTACTCTATTTTTGTGACGTTTTTGTAGATGAAGTGGATGTTATCCACCTGCTTTTCAATATGCCAGTGACCGCAGTACCAGTCTTTATAGGTCAGGCGGTCTTCCACAGAATCCAGCCAGTCTTCCGTACTTGTGTCTACGGTACTTTGGTCTACTGTGCGAATATACTTTTCCTTGGGGACTGCTTTGGTGGGGCAGGTATGGGTGAGCATCACATCGATGTTCCAGTTTCTGTCTGCCAGCTGCTGCTCCACACGTGCCTTAATCTCTGCCGAGGGCTGCTCATCGGGATACCAGCTCAAGCCATGGGCGATGCGGTAGTCCTTGAATACGCTGTATGCACCGCCGCAAACGAGAAACTCCTTGCCCTCGATGTTGTATACCTCACCATCCTTAGCGAACATCAAGTAGGGGTATTTGTCCTCACGGTATACGATGCCGCCATTCCATTCTACCTCACGATAGGTGTCGATGTGGTGAGGGCGCAGCTCATGGTTCCCTTGAATACAGAGGATGGGGACTTTATACCAATTCATGGGAGCCTTGCGGCGCAGTCCGCTGCCGGGGATGGCATCGTAGTTGAAGCCCGTATCACCGAGAATGATAAGCACATCGTTTTCTCCGATGTCATCTGACATCAGAAAGTCTGTTAAATGGTTGAAACGGCCATGGGTATCGGAAGTAATGTAAATCATCCGACCACCTTTCCGAACACACGGAAATCGCTGTTCTCGTTGATGGGGAGCGGGGGATAGGCGGGGTTCAAGGAAATCAGTGCAGGTGTACCGTCTTCCGTACCGAGCTTTTTGCAGTAGGCGTCACCGTTATACAGGAAGATACCGATTTCTCCTTGGGAGAGGGTCTGCTGCTGACGTACCCATACGATTTGTCCGTCGGCAAAGCGAGGGCTCATACTGTCACCGCAGATGCGGACGCCGAAATTTGCGTTGAGGGGAACTTCATTGCCTACTTCAATCAGTTCATAGTCGTCGCTGTCCAGAAACTGCCCCGTACCTGCGGAAACAGGGAGCTGATACAGGGGCAGAGAGCGCAGTACGGTGGTACGGCCATTGTCTGCGGGGGCATACAATCCGCTTCGCTCCAGTAGGTCGATATATTCCATAGCCTTACGGCGACCGTTCTCATTCAATCCGCGGAAGGGGGAGTTGTGGCTGATGCCAAGGAAGGTTTCCGCAATGTCGGTGATTTTCAGAACACGGCAAAGCGCAAGAAACTGGGAGGCATTGGGCTGGGTGCTGCCGTTTTCCCATTTGCTGATGGCTTGGTTGGTGACGGTTACGCCGGCGGCGGAAAGCAGCTGTGCCAGTTCTTTTTGAGACAGTCCCTGCTGCTCTCTTGTATGTGCGAGGATCTCTCCGATTTTCATAGAGGGTATCTCCTTTTTTAGTCTTTATTTCATTGTAACACACAGTTATGCAACTGACAAGAGAGCGTAGTATCTAATTTGGATAATATTACTCTTTACAAGTATCTCTAAGGGATATATAATGTAACTATACTATCGTATTTGGAGAAAAATATGGGTGCGTCGAAAATATACGTAAATGTGATTGCAAAATTTGATAAAGACGGAACCATAACGCCCATGACATTGGAGTGGAAGAACGGACTGCTGTATGACGTGGAACGTGTGCGGACTCTTGGTGAATGCCCCAGTCGTCGTGTGGGAGGGCAGGGGGTTCGGTTTATGGTGCAAATTGATGGCAGTCAGGCGGTGTTGTCTTTTGAGGATCCCTGTTGGTTTATTGGCAGAAAACACACTTGATAAAGGTTTGACAATGTGAGTGTTTTGTAGTATTCTGTCTATGCATTTTGCCATGAAGTATGATATAATGGCTATAACTAAGTGGTGGAAATTAACAACCCCTATAACTCGAAAAAATCTCAATGATGGAGTTGATAATATGAATTTGCGTAAGCTCAACACTCGAGAAGAATTTGCAGCCTACGTGGAAGAAACTCGCCGCAACAGCGCGGCACAGAAGCGCCGTATTTATGTTTGCTGCGGTTCTGTATGTCTGTCCGAAGGTGCGATGAAAATTTATAACAAGTTCCAAGGACAGCTGGAAGCGATGAATGTTCCCGTGGAAGTATCCATGGATATGCATCTGGAAGAAAAGGGTACTGACCTGAAGAAGACCGGCTGCCCCGGTTTCTGCAATCACGGTCCTCTGGTGCGCATCGATCCCGAAGGCTGGGTATATACAAAGGTTCAGCCCGATGATGTAGATGAAATCATTCAGAAGTCTGTTCTGGAAGGCAAGTACATTGAACGTCTGGGCTATGATGACGGCTTTGACATCATTAAGCGCAAGAAGGACGTAGATTTCTACCAGAACCAGACCAGACGCGTTCTGCGTAATGTTGGTGAAATCGATGCTGAACAGATTACCGAAGCACTGGAAAACGGCGGTTACAACGCACTGGTGAAGGTGCTGTTTGATATGACCGGCGAAGAAGTGCTGGATGTGATTGAAGCATCCGGTCTGCGTGGCAGAAATGGTGTCGGTATGCCTTCTGCAGTAAAGTGGAAGCGCTTTGTTGCGAACGAAGATCCCAACAAGCGTATGCTGGTTAGTGACGGCAGAACTGCTGTTGGTTCTTTCATGGACCGCAGCATCGTAGAAGGTGACCCTCATAAGCTGGTAGAAGGCATGGCAATTCTCGGTCTGAGCTGTGGCGTCAGTGAAGCATATGCTTATATTCGCCCCGAATATCCTGTTGCAATCTTCCGTCTGAAGAAGGCTGTAGAACAGGCTGAACAGCTTGGTCTGCTGGGTGATAACATTCTGGGCAGCGGTAAGAGCTTCCGTCTGTGTGTCAATGAAGGTTTGGCAGCACGTGAAGGTGCTAAGGCGAAGCAGGCAATTCCCGCAAATCACGCTGAAAGAACTAAGCTGTTTCGTAAGTACATTTCCGAAGATGGTAGTGCGAAGTATCCCATGTTGCTCAATACCATCGAAACCATTGTGAATATTCCCGATATTATTTATTACGGTGCAGAGTGGTTCCGTCAGTGCGGCACCGAGCAGAGCCCCGGCACTAAGGTATTTATGCTGGCAGGCGCTGTCAATAACAACGGCATGATTGAAATTCCTCTGGGTATGACCGTAGGCGAAGTTATTGACAAGATTGGCGGTGGCATGCTGCACAACCGTCCCTTCCGCGCAATGCGTCTGGGCGGCGGCGACACCCTGCTGCTTCGTGAAAATCTGGATATGCCTCTGACCTATGAAAATCTGGAAGAAATCGGCGAAAGCTTTGGCTCCGGTGCAATGGATATTCTGGACGGCAAGAGCAGTATGATGGAAATGGCAAAGTACCTGACCGGTATTGCTATGCGCGGTTCTTGCGGCAAGTGCACTCCCTGCCGTGAAGGTATGCCTCGCGTTAAGGTTCTGCTGAACAAAATCGCACGCGGCGACGGCGGTAAGGATGACTACAACGAACTGCGCGACCTGGCTCATCTGATTCAGACCTCTGCTCTGTGCTTCGAAACCTGCACCGATGTTGCATGGTTTACCATCGAAAAGGAAAAGTGCATCGGCTGTACCAAGTGTGCACGTAACTGTCCTGTCGGGGCAATTAAGGGTACCATCAAGCAGCCTCACGAAATTGATAACGATGTATGCATCAAGTGCGGCGCTTGCGCAAGAGGCTGCCCCAAGAAAGCTGTAAAGGAGAATAATCCATGGCTGAGAAATACATGATGATTGACGGTGTGCGCTGCGCGTTCACCGATGAAAGAAACGTTCTGGAAGTTGCCAGAAACAACGGTATTGATATCCCTTCTCTTTGCTACTGCGAAAGCCTGTCTATTTATAAGGCATGCCGTCTGTGCATCGTAGAAGATTCCAACGGTAAAATCGTAACTTCCTGCTCTGTGGCTCCTGCAGAGGGTATGGAAGTATTCACCAATACCCCCACTGTCCAGAAGGACCGCCGCATGATTCTGGAGCTGCTGCTGGGCAGCCACCGTATCGAATGCACTACCTGCGAAAAAGCTGCAGACTGCAAGCTGCTGGAATACTCTGTAAAGTATAGAGCAAACGCACCTCGCACAGGCAATATTTACTCCCGTGCACCCATTGACGATTCCTCCGTATGCCTGACTCGTGACCCCAGTAAGTGCATTTTGTGCGGTCAGTGTGTCAGAATGTGTGATGAAGTGCAGGGTGTTAAGGCACTGCAGTTTGTTCAGAGAGGCTCTCACTCTTTCGTAGCACCTGTGAACAATAAGGTTATTGGCTTGACCAACTGTGTTGGCTGCGGTCAGTGTGTGTCCGTATGTCCCACTGCAGCTCTGACCGTTCGTGATAATATTCAGGACCTGTGGAAGATGATCCACAGCCGCTACAAGACCGTAGTTCAGGTTGCTCCTGCTGTCCGTGTTGCCATCGGTGAAGCATTCGGTCTGCCCGCAGGCGAACCCGTTATGGGCAAAATCGTTACCGCTCTGAAGCGACTGGGCGTTGACGTTGTTTATGACACCAATATGGCAGCTGACCTGACGATTATGGAAGAAGCACACGAATTTATTGAACGCCTGAAGAACGGCGGTCCTCTGCCTCTGTACACTTCCTGCTGTCCCGGTTGGATTCGCCATGCAGAAAACAAGCATCGTGCGCTGCTGCCCAACATTTCTTCCTGCGGCAGCCCCATGATGATGATGGGTTCTCTGGTACGCAAGCAGTTCAAGGGTCAGCGTGTACATTCCGTAGCTATTATGCCCTGTACCGCAAAGAAGTACGAAGCTACCCGTGACCAGCTGGATAAGGACGGTATGCCCGTTGTTGACCTGGTTCTGACCACTGTGGAACTGATCCGCATGATTAAGGAAGCAAATATCGACTTTGCAAATCTGCCCGAAACCGAATGTGATAATCCTCTGGGCGCATTTACCGGCGCAGGTGTAATCTTCGGCGTTACCGGCGGCGTTACCGAAGCGGTTATCCGTCACGTACTGAACGACGCATCTGCCGAAGCTATGAAGCAGATTGCTGAATGCGGTGTTCGCGGTCTGGAAGGCACCA
>JAZREI010000017.1:0-24802 GCA_045660685.1 Oscillospiraceae bacterium | reverse complement strand
AACAAGGCTCTGGAACTGGCTCGTGCAGAAAAGCGCGTAGGCAAGCCTCTGGACGCAAAGATCACCCTGTACGTTGGCGAAGAAGCAAAGGCTGCTTTCGAACAGATCAAGGGCGAAAACTTCGAACAGATCTGCATCGTTTCCGAAGTTATCATCGTTGACGGTGAAGGGGTCGGCTACAATGGTGAACAGTTCGCAGGCATCACCGTTAAGGTTGAATCCAGCGAAGAAGCAAAGTGCCCCCGCTGCTGGATGCACTCCGCAACCGTTGGCACCAGCGAAGAACACCCCGCTCTGTGCGCACGCTGTGCTGCTGCTCTGGCTGAATAATCAAACTTTACTTTGCACTCGGACGGACCTCTGTCCGAGTGCAAATTTGTATTCTTATAGAAAGTGAGAGGACGTACCATGCTGTATGCAATCGCAGCCCTGCTCATTCTCATTGCCGACCAGGCGCTGAAATACTACGTCACCTTGAATATCCCTTATGGTGAAGGGGTCGTGCCCTTCATCCCCAATATTATGAGTCTGGTGCATTACCGCAACACAGGGGCAGCCTTCTCCATGCTGTCCGGCGGCGGTGCCCGCTGGGCATTTGTGGTACTGGCTGTGGCATTCACTGCCGCAACCATTTACATCATCCTGCACCGCACCATCAAGTCTCCCATGATTAACTGGGCTATGGTGCTGGTTTCCGCAGGTGCTGTGGGCAATGCCATTGACCGTGCCTTCTATGGCTACGTGGTGGATATGTTCCGCACCGACTTCATGAACTTCGCCATCTTCAACATTGCGGATATTTTCATCTGCGTCGGCGGCTTCTTCCTGTGCCTTGGCATTTTGCTCATGCCCGACGACAGCAAAAAGGACGAAAAAGCGGAAGACCCCGACGGCTCCGACGAGGAAATTTTGGAAGTCCGTCAGGAGAACGTCACCAACCTGCGACTGTTCAGCTCTAAGGTCCAGCTGCCCGAAGAAGTCAAGGAAAGCCGCCGCACCGGTAAGCTCTTCAAGGAAAAGCCCGTCAACGCGGAAAACCCCTTTGCGGAGTTCGAAAAGATGCCCAACAGCTTCACTCCCCCCAAGAAGGACCTGCCCACCCCTGAGGAAATGCAGGCTGCGGACAAGCTGGCCAAGGAGATTTCCAACGAGATGAGCATCGACTCCCTGCTGAAAGAGTTTGGCGATGGAGAATATTGAAATCATTGCCGCTGAAAGCGGCACACGCATTGACGCTTGGCTGTCCGCCAACGTCCCCGACCTGACCCGCAACGCCGCACAGCGACTGCTTGCTGACGGCATGGTACTGGTCAACGGCAAGCCTCCCAAGAAGAACCACAAGGTTTCTGTGGGCGATACCGTCACCGTTACCATCCCCGAAGCAGCGGAAGTGCCTCTGGTACCTCAGAATATCCCTCTGGACATCGTCTATGAGGACGAGGACGTTGTGGTGGTCAATAAGCCTCGCGGCATGGTGGTCCACCCTGCCCCCGGGCACCCCGACGGCACACTGGTCAATGCTCTGATGTATCACTGCGGTGATAGTCTCAGCGGCGTAGGTGGCGAAAAGCGCCCCGGCATCGTCCATCGTATCGATAAGGACACCTCAGGTCTGCTCATCGTGGCAAAGAACGATGCTGCCCATCTGGCGCTGTCCGCACAGCTCAGTAACCGCAGCCTGTCCCGTGTATATCGTGCGGTGGTTGTGGGCAATCTCCGTCAGGACAGCGGCACCGTGGATGCCCCCATCGGACGTCATCCCAACGACCGCAAGAAGATGGCAGTCACCCACCAGAACAGCCGCAACGCGGTCACCCATTGGTCCGTACTGGAACGATACAGAGGCTACACCCATGTACGCTGCAAGCTGGAAACAGGCCGCACCCATCAGATTCGCGTGCACATGGCGCACATCGGTCATCCCCTGCTGGGTGACGAGGTGTACGGACACGCCAAGCTCCCCGAAAAGGGACTGATTGGACAGTGCCTCCACGCCAAGGAGCTGCAGTTCATCCACCCCCGCACAGGGGAAACGGTCCATCTGGATACGGAATTGCCCGATTATTTCAAAGACGTATTGACCCGTTTGGGACAAGAGATATAAAAAAAGACACACCCAAGGGTGTGTCTTTTTTCAAATGAATAATTGATGTCAAAGGCTTCACCCCGTAGGGGCGGATAGTATCCGCCCGCAGCTGCGCAATAGCGTTACCGCGCTTCCATAAAGCGATTTCTTCCCTGTCAATCCGAACTGAACAAATTCCAAGGGAACTGCTCGGGAGGGGTCTTGTCATATCTTCGCCATTCCCCTGTTTTGGGATGGGGGAAGGTCAAACGCCATGCCCAAAGTGCTGTGGTGCATTTATTGCACTTACTGCCATACTTCCCGTCGCCCACCAAGGGGTGCTTTCTGGAGGCAAACTGCACGCGAATCTGATGGAATCGACCCGTAATCAATCGCACCCATACAAGACTGTAAGTACCGTTCACAGTGGCTACGGACTGCAGCACCTTATATTGCAGTCGGGCGTCCTTCACGCCCTTGCGCATACGCTGGACTACATAGCTCTTGCCCTTACTGCCATCCTTCAGCAGCAGGTCATCCCAGTAGCCTTCGTCGGGATTGGGAATCCCTTCCACCACCGCCAAATACTCCTTGGTCAGCATATCTCCTGCCACATAGGCAGACAGGGCTGCTGCTGCTTTCTTGGTCAGGGCATACACCATAACCCCACCGACCACAGTATCCAGACGATGCACGCAGTAAGCATCGCCTCCCAGCTGCTCACGCAGGAGCGCAGGCATCCCCGCATCCTCGGATATTGTACCAACAGGCTTCACGCACACAGCAATGTGGCGGTCCTTATATAAAATTTCGATCACAGGAATCCCCCTTCTTGACGGTATTTTCCTCCTCTGTTAAAATGGTAACAGATAAATTTGAAAGGAAGTTTTCATATGTACACTAAGGATATTATTGAAATTCAGAACCTGCTGTACCAGTACTGCTGGCTGGTTGACAGCGGCGACTTCGAAGGCGTCGGTCAGCTGTTCAAGCACATGGACGCATTCTTTGACGGCAAGCCCGGCTTCTCCAAGAGCCCCGAAGGCTATCTGAAGACTATGCGCGGCATCATGAAGTACGAAGACGGCACTCCCAAGACCATGCACCTGTGCGTGAATCCCCAGATTACCGTCAGCGAAGACGGCCAGACCGCAGAAGCTCGCTCTTATCTGATTGTCACCCAGGGTATCACCGGTCAGTTCAACCCCCAGATTATCTGGATGGACCGCAAGTTCGATAAGTTTGCCAAGATTGACGGCAAGTGGGAATTTGTATGGCGTAACAACTGCACCCACGCAATGGGCGATATCTCCGCTCACATTAAGGGCTTTAAGAAGTAATTCTATCTTACCATAGCTCGAAAAATCTGACAACAAAAACCCTGCTGCAGTAGCAGCAGGGTTTTCGTATATTTAAGGAGTTTTCGCAACTATCAATTAGTGTCTTGCGTCTTCGCCCCAGTCAACGAACTGATGCATGTTGGAAGGTCTGTAGCCGCCGTCAACCTGCAGGCAAGCGCCGGTGATGTATTCAGCGTAGGGAGATGCCAGGAACATCATGGAGTAAGCAATGTCTTCGGTGCGTGCCATTGCGGGACGGTTGGACATCTTCAGAGGAATGGTGTCGCCGATGGAGTCAATTGCAAACTGAGGCAGGTTGTCGATGATTTCGGTGTGGGTAACGCCGGGAGCGATGCAGTTGCAGCGAATGCCAACGGGAGCCAGCGCATAAGCAAAGTACTTGGTCATGGAAATAACTGCAGCCTTGGTTGCGGGGTAAGCAATGCCGGAGGGAGAGCTGTGAACGCCGGTTACGGAAGAGGTGTTGATAATGCAGCCTTCGGTCTTCTTCAGAGCGGACATAGCGTAGCGGCTCATGTTGTAAACTGCGGTCTGGTTAACATCCACAACTGCCTTCCAGTTGTCCATGGTGTGGTGAACCAGTGCATCGTTATTGGAGATACCTGCGTTGTTGATCAGAACGTCAACGCGGCCCCACAGAGCTTCAACTTCGTCAAACAGTGCCTTTGCCTGTTCTTCGGAGCACAGGTCGATGCAGCGCCAGATAACGGGCCAATCGGGGTTCATTTCCTGCAGCTTAGCCAGAGCAGCCTTACCGGTTTCTTCGTAATGGCTCAGGAAGCAAACCTTTGCGCCTGCCTTCAGGAATTCCTTAACTGCTGCAAAACCGATACCACGGCTGCCGCCGGTCACAACAACGACCTTACCTGCAAATACTTGAGCTTTTTCAAACATATTCATAATCCTTTCTGATTTGTAATTATAACACGCAAAGATATTCTCATCTTTGCGACACTTGCTGTTATTATCTTAACAAATTTTTAGAATTCAGTCCAACATAAATTTTCTATGAATCCATAAGCAAAAGTTATCACTCACATTATATTCCACAGCATAATTTTCCCGATAATGGTTCCGTTTTTGCCGATTTTCATTGATATATCCCCGAAATAATGGTACAATAGTTTACAGTTATCGACTAAGCGGAGGAATATCCATGGATTACGAAAAACTCGAAAAACTGCTGAAAACAGCGTTGTCTCTGACCGTTTTGATGGCAGTATTTTCTACAGGCATGACAGCCGCCACCCTCTCCGGCAGCACCGTTGACATCAGCATCTGGAAGCCCATCGGTCAGGCGATTTTGATTATGGGTCCCATCATCATTGCTGAATGGTACGGCTACCGCCACTGCAAGAAGAAGGCAGACGTCATTCGTGAGCAGCGCGAAAAGGAAGCCAAGGAAAAGGAAAAGGCTGAACGCAAGGCTCGCATCGCAGAAAAGAGAGCCAAGGCTCAGGGCGGCAACAAGAAAAAGAAGTAAAAATACTACAAAAGCTCCATTCAAAGGAATGGAGCTTTTCTATTGGCTAAAATTAGGCATAGAAAAACCTCACCGCCTAAGCGGTGAGGTTTGTTGTTTTAGGAATTAACCTTTGACTTGTGAGAAGTTAAATTATGCAGCAACTTCTACGTCGTCGCCGTTGGGGTATTCTTCCTTCAGCTTTGCGCCGCCCTTCAGAGCGCCAGCAACGCACAGGTACATCAGAACTGCGAATACGATGTAAACGATCCAGGTCAGAGCGTAGCCCATGATACCCATCAGGATGGAGGTCAGAACGGAACCCAGAGCAGCACCGATCAGGAAGAACAGGTTCAGGTTTGCGTAGATGGAGCCGTAGTCCTTAACACCGAATACTTCGGAGAACAGGATAGCGGGCAGCAGCTTGGGCAGGCACATTGCAGCTGCGAAGAAGATGCAGTAGCCGTATGCCAGAGTCAGGTTGCCGGTGAAGCCAACGCCTGCGCAGCAGCCCAGACCGATAGCAACCAGAACAACAGCGATCAGAACGGTCTTCTTGATGCCCATCTTGTCCATAACAACGCCGCCGCCGACCATGCCAGCGATGGAAACCAGAGAGTAGATGGAGAGAACGGTGCCGGAGAAGATACCGCCGTCCTGAGCGATTTCAGTGATGAAGTTGGGAACGTGAGTGGTAACACCGGATGCCAGAGCGCCAACCAGCATTACAACGCCGATGGAAGCCTTCCATGCAGAGGACTTCTTAGCAGTCTGCTTGGAAACGCCCAGCCATGCGGGAGCAGCAGCTGCGCCGTCGGTGGAAACGGTACCTGCGCCGTAAGCTTCGGTGCCGTATTCAGCGGGAGAACGCTTTACCAGGAACAGAGCGGTTGCGCACATTACAACCAGAGTCAGAACTGCGGAGAACATCATAGCGTCCTTCCAGCCGTCAGCAGCCTTAGCCATCATGCCGGACAGAACGGGGGACCAAACCAGACCACCCAGACCGCCGCCAGCCATAGCGATGGACATCATGGTGGAACGCTTTGCTTCGAACCATGCGGTAACCAGCATGGAGATGGGCAGCTGAGTCAGACCAGCCAGGAAGATGTTTTCGATACCGAATACCAGGTAGAACTGCCATACCTTAGTGCAGAAGGTAGCAATTGCAAAGCAAGCAGCAGTACCGATGGTGCACACGCACATCATAACCTTCATGTTCTTCTTCTGGTACCAACCTGCAACGATCATCGCGCCGATAGCGGAAGTCAGAGATGCAATCAGGTTAACCAGAGACCAGGAACCAACAGCGATACCCAGGTCAGTGCAAACAGGGTTCATGTACAGTGCAAAGCAGTTGTTCAGAACTGCGGTGGGGATGAAGGACATGATGAACGCTGCCACCAGAATGCCCCAGCCCTTAAACTGTTTCTTTTCCATTAAGAGAAGCCTCCTTGAATTATGTACGTTCTATGAACGCCGATATTGTTAATATACTAACCAATAATTCATAAATTGTCAATATACTTTGTTAAATTTATCATATTCACCAATTCGGTATTTGCGTTTTGGGTCAATGTGTAGAACTTTTCGAGACTTTTTTCGTGGGAAAATCACTGGTTTTTCTACGAAACACACACCAAACCTCACTTTACTTCCCGATTTCGACCAAATTTTTATTCATTTACAAAATAATGTACAAAAACCTAATATTTACCCCCAAATATAGTGTTTTCAAAATTCTTTTCCCATTTTTTGAATAAATACTTGACACTCGGTATATACTGTGATATACTTACTAAGCTTGAAAGAGAATATCGCGGAGTGGAGCAGGGGAAGCTCGTCGGGCTCATAACCCGAAGGTCGTTGGTTCAAATCCAGCCTCCGCAACCAGCAAGGCAGTTCACCGAAAGGTGAGCTGCTTTTTTTCGTTTCTTGTATATTTACAATTTCTATAATAAAATGAATACAGACCAAACCAAAAGGCGGTGACCTCATGTATTCCATTTTGCGCCGAATTCTCTCGGACAAGCCCGACGGCGCGCTGTTTCACTGCTTCGACCAATGGCATATTGGATATATCGCTTTATTTATGGCCATTGTGTTTTTTGTTGTGTACGCTCTGAAAACCAAAGGTGAAGCAAAACGCCATAAAACCGCGAATCTGTTCATCAACATCGCTTTCGCTGTCTATATCGCAGACTTTTTCCTCATGCCCTTGGCATACGGCGAAATCGATATCGAAAAGCTGCCTTTTCACATCTGCACCGCCATGTGTGTCATGTGCTTTCTCAGCCGCAGAGTGGAGCGCCTCAAGGCATACACAGTCACTTTCGCTGCCCTGGCCTTTCTTTCCAATCTTGGATATTTGATTTATCCCGCAGGTCTCATGTGGCATAAGACTCACCCACTGTCCTATCGGGTGGTGCAAACCCTATGCTTCCACGGGTTCATGTCCGTCTACGGCCTGTTGGTTTTGATGTATGAGGCCAAGCCCAATTGTTTCCAAACATGGAAGCAGGATTTGGCAGCCATTATCTCCATGGTGCTGTGGGCACTGCTGGGCAACAGCTGCTATAATGGAGAGCGGTTTTATAACTGGTTCTTTGTGGTACGTGACCCCTTCTACATTCTCCCCGAAGCGGCAGCCAAATTCATTATGCCCCTGTTCAACACAGCGCTTTTCTTCACTGCGCAAATGCTTATTTACTTGATTGTATATTTGACCAAGAGAAAGACCACCGACTGATAAACTCGGTGGTCTTATTTTATTATTCGGTTTCTTCCTTTATTTTCTTATCCAGCCAACAATTGTACTCTGCTGTATCGCAGGGCAGCTGCACTTCCCTGCCTGTCCACCCGGACAGCTGGATGGCGTTGGCAAGTCGTACCTGGGAAAGACCTGCATAGCCCGTGGCGATGGGTTCCTCATCACGGAAAATATACGCCGCAAAGCTGCGGAATACCTCCACATAGTCTTCGCAGAACACACTCGCGTCTGTCAGCTCTTCTGTGCGGTAAACCGTCTCGGGGGCAGTTGCCAAAACACCGCCAAAGCTGCGGAAATCGTAGTGTTCCCCAAATTCCTGTTCCGTTTGGGCATAATACAGCACCGTTGCCTTGCTTTTGCCCTCCAGAATAATTTTGCCCTTGTCAAATGCAATTTCCAGACGGTCTGTACCCATGAGGTCGTGAGAGCAGCTGGTGAAGATGCCCTGACCGCCATCGGCGTATCGTGCCATCACCATTACATCATTCTCTACATTAATCTTGCGATGAGCGCCCTCCGCGCAAAGTGCATAAATGGACCGGGGCATACCGCACAGCCAAATCCACAGGTCCAGAGGGTGGGGTGCCTGATTGACCAGAATGCCGCCCCCTTCTCCTGCCCAAGTGCCTCGCCAAGTGTTTTCGGCGTAGTAGTTATCGGGACGCCACCAGTTGTTGTTCAGGTAATAGGAATTGCGCATAGTGCCCAGCACACCCGAATCGATGATACCCTTGATTTTTCGCAGCAGCGGATTGGCTCGCTGGTTGAGCATCATGGCAAGCTTGCTTTCGGGATGCTTCTCATGGGCACGAACAATGGCTTCGGCATCGGATGCGCGGACGGTCATGGGTTTTTCGCACAGCACGTGCTTTCCTGCCTCCAGAGCAGCAATGGCAATTTCATGATGAGCGAAGTGAGGCACAGTGATGACCACAGCATCACAGGCATCGGACGCAATCATATCACGCCAGTCCTTGAAATAGCGCACATTGGGCAGTGCCTCGATTTGCGCTTTGGCAGCTTCGTTTCTGGCGCTGACCGCTGTCAGCACGCAGCCTTCGGGCTGCGGCGAAGTGAATCCGCCCCAATGCTGTGTACCGCTGAGGATACCTGCATATAATTGCCCCTGTTTCCCGTATCCAATGACACCGATTCGTACCATACGTCCCGCTCCTTTCTTCATTCCATCAACCCCAACTTCTTCAGACGGGCGCGAATACCACCGCTGTTGCGCTTCAAAGTCACCGCAATTTCCTTCACGGGTACGCCCTGCCGATAGAGGTCTTCAAGACATTCGTCCTGTTTCTTACTCCACGGCTTGCCCTGATTTTCCTTTTTCCCCTTCTCACGGTCCAGAATCGCATCCAGATTATCCATAATAAAGTGCTGTGCTTCCAAGTTATACAAAATCACATAATAAACGCCCTCGGTGCCTACTCTGGCATCCATTTGGATCCCCAGTCTTTCACCCTCGGCAGTGGTTCGCTTCAATGTGCCATCCGCCCCATCGGAGACTTCCTCCAAAAAGCCAACATCCATGAGCCAGTCTCTGATAGCACGATAAGACAGAGACCTCATCCGTTCCCGATCGATTAGTGCATTGATGCGCTTGGCAATTTCAGAAACAGGAATAGGAACATCGGAAAACGCAAACTCATCGCGTTTTTTCATAGGCAGCGCAAAAGCTTGCTTCTTCTGTTTTTTCTGCTGTGGTTCAGGCACCCCACCGTTGTCGATAACCTGTCCCAAGACATTGGCCACATAGAAAAAGCATCTGGACAAACGCACATTGTTCACAACCTCATAATCAGCAATCACAGTATCATCCAGCGGATTGATGCCGTTGGCCAGCTTTTCCATGTACTGCTTCGCACGCTGTAAGTTTTCCATTTCTGCCATCATACACAGCTCCTTTCCTGTTTTTGTTTTCATCATATCACATCAATATACGGTTCTCAACAAAAAGCCCCATGACAGATGTCATGGGGCTGTAATATTTTATCTTGCTGCTGCTTTTCTGCTGAGCATATATTCGTACCATGCCAGATACTCGTTGCCCAGTCGCTTGACCAGTGCGCGAGCCTCGTCGGGACGAGCCCCTGCCACGTACAGGCACTGCTGTGCCAGCTGGTAGCGGCGTGCCACGGAGAACTTGGCAATTTCCGCATCGGAGTATTCGCCCAGAGTTTCCATTTCTCGCTGCGCCTTGAAGAAGCGGATAAATGCATCCGCAGTTTCCTGACCCACGATGGGTGCCAGCAGGGAGAAGTCGTTGCCGGAGTGGTCCAGCACCTTGGACACCATTTCCCAGCGTCTGGGGTCTGCGTGGCCTTCGGTGCCTGTGTAAGCGGTACGCATATACAGGTCGTTGTTGGCCAGGAATTCCATAACGTAAGGATTCAGACGGTGTTCCATCGCCCAAGGCATCCAGTTTTCCACGGTGGTGCGGATATAGATGTGGGCAAAGCGGCCGAACAGAGGCTCTGCCAAGTCATGTGCCGCGGTAGATTCGCTGCGGTCGTTGCCCGCTGCCACAATACGGGCATTGGGAGGCAGAGGCCAGCGGTTGTTGACAAAGCGTTCCAGAACAATCTTAAAGATGACGGACTGGGTCTGCTTGGTGGCGTTGGTCAGTTCGTCGAAGAACAGAATATGCAGCTTACCGTCTTCGCACAGCTCTTCCAGCTTAATGAGCCACACAGGCTTGATGTCCACAATCTGGTTGGTGGTTTCGTTGTAAACCGCACGACCGTTGATGGTTTCGGGAGTTTCGTTGACCAGTTCGATGTCCAGTGCCTGAGGGTCAATCTGGCGGACACGGTCAGACTTACCGTCACCGCTGAGACCGTGGAGGAACACGGGGATATTGGCTTCCACATACGCACGAATCAGAGACAGTTCATCGTGGGTGCCAACACGGAAGCCGCAGTCTTCGGGAGATGCTTCTTCCTGAGTATAGGTCAATTCAGGCAGGAAGCTGCCTTCCAGATATGCCACAGCAGCCTCACGGGACAGACCGCCGAACAGCGCCATGCAGCTGATGAGCAGCTTGCTTTCTTCTACATACAGCCAGCGGACGGGGCGCATTTCCACAAACACTTCTTCCCCTTCGGTGACTACGGAGCCGTCAGACAGGCGCACATAGCCGGTCATGCCGCCTTCTTCGAAGGTCAGGCAAATGACTTCCTTGCCCCCCAGACGGTATACAGGGTGTGCCTTGCCTGCTACGGTGACCACCGCGCCGGTCTTGGGCAGAGCACCGCGGGTATATTCACGGGCAGCCAAAGCACGCATGGACTCGTCCAGCAGCACATAGGGATAGCGGCCAAATTCCACAATGGTGACGGTACCTTCGGTCTGCTTACGACCCAGCAGGTTTTCGTCTCCATCTTCCAGCTCCAGCACGGGACGCACAGCGCATACATCGCAGGCATCGTCGCGGCCAAAGCGGTCCACCACACCATCGGTCAGATAGTAATTGATGGAGGGGCCGTCAGTGAGGAAGCCGTCATCGGCGGTGGTGAGCAGCGCCAAATCCGATGCGGGAGCGGCAGTGCCTACCTTGTCCAGAATGGGCAGCAGCCCACCATATACTTGTTCATGTGATAAGAAATTCGATCTCATGTTTTTCTTTCTCCTCGCTTGCCTTGGCATAAATCACCCGTCCGCCCTTGGGGTGGATAGGCATACTGCCGTAGACCACCCAAACCGCATTGCAGCTTTGCTCGGGCATCTCGGCATAACCGTCTGTGAATATGATTTGGTTTTCCGCATCCCCTGTGAAAGCTTCCACGGCTACGTTGAAGTCCGTGCCGCCCGCACCCTGCAGACGCAGATTTTCAATATCGGCTTCGGTGTTGATGTCCTTGAAGCCGTAAAATTTCGTATCGAAGCAGCCCACACGGACCACCGCATCCTCACGCATCAGCGCCTTGACCGCGCGGACAAAGTATCGCAGCAGGTCGGCGTCTACGGATGCGCTGGTGTCCAGCAGGATTTCCGCACGTGCCACGGGATAGGCACGGAAATCATAGCGGAGCATACCGTCGCGAATGGTGGTGCCGGGGAACCAGTCATAGTCCACCTGCATACTGGGCTCCAGCAGCTCTGCCAGCCCTGCCACCGCACGGGCAAGACCGGGGTCATCCAAATTAATTTCTCTGGATTTACTGTCCTTGCCTGCCTCTTTAACCTTTGCAGGGTCCTCGGACTCCACAATCATGGGCACAGAGGCATCGTCAGACATATTTTCATCGTCCCAGATGATGTACAGGGCATCGTACAACTCCTCGGCGCACAGCGCCGCACCGTCACGAACCAGCAACACTTCCTCGGGTACTTGGAAGCCCTCATCTCGGAGCATGGAGTGTACCACACCGTCGGTGGCACGTTTCCAGACCATACGGTCACGGTCACCACGGCGATGGTGGTGAGCCAGCTGGATGTGCAGCAGCTCACGAGCCATGTAGAATCCACGTTTTTCCCGAGACATACGGTCCACAAGGCGGCTGTTGTAGAAGATGGTAGACCCGTCGTTATCCGTGGGGTTCACGGTGGGGGAGTCTTTGAAGCGCAGGAGACGAATGCGGTCCGTCCACATAGGGAAGCGGTCCTCCAAGTCACTGCGAACAATATCAATATCCATCCATACACCACCTTTCGATTTGATACCATTAGAATAGCATTTATAAGGAACAAGGTCAAGCGGAGGTTAGCCATCCCATCCCGTAGAGGCGGCTATCAGCCGCCTGCAGCTGCGCAGCGTAAATCTGACGAACAATGTTCGTTCATTTCCGCAAAAACGATACCCAGAATGTGCGTACGAACCGAAAAACCACCGAGGGTCACTCGGTGGTTTCTCTATAGGTAGGTTATTCCACTGCAAGACATCGGACGGTCAGGCGTGTGCGGCCGCCGATGGTGCAGGTGTATAGGCTGAGAGGGTATTCCCCGCTGCACAGATCCTCCAGCTGGTCGGGCTGCAGAATCTCGATTTCCCCCACCTCGTAGGTGAAGGTGTTGCCGTCCATATCGATGAAATCGATGCGGTCACCATAGCGCAGCTTCTTCAGATTGCCGAAGTGGGTGGAGTAGTTATGGGCCCCGATGACCATATCCTCCAGATACGCAGAGCCGCTGAGTCGGCAGGGAGCCACCTGCAGCAGTGCGCCCGTGGTCTTGGTGATGATGGGAAGCTCCAGTCCCAAGTCGGGAATATGCAGATACCCAATATACTTCACGCCCTTCACATCCAGCTCGGGCATGGAAATATGGGGATCGATTTCGTAGAGGGGCACAGGACGGACATCCTGTGTCTTGGTGACGGTTTCGGAGATGCTGACCATGGTCTCTTGAGCGGCTGTGCCTGCACTGCGTTCAGTGAACAGATTATACGCCGTGAGACCCAAGGCACATACAACGCACAGCAGCCCCGACAAAATCATGACCGCTGATAGGCGTTTACGCATCCTCATCTTCCTTTCTCCAAATGAAACCCATAGCCAGCAGACCGACGCCAATGAGCATCAGCACAGGCACAGGCCACCACAGCTGACCCGTCTGGGGAATCTTGGGAGGGGGTGTGGGAGAGGGAGGCGGTGTGGGAGGAGGTTCCTTACAGGTGTTGGTAATGATGAAAGCCGTACCCTGAAGGTTGATGGAAACGGTATAGTCTGTGGGGACATCTTCCGCCACAGACCAGCTGAAGCTGCGGTCCAAGTCGTTCCATTCATGGCGCCAGCTGGTTTCCTCACTGAGCACCACGGTGTCGAACTTTTCCCCGTTGCGCAGCAAATGTACGGTAACGGACACGGGGCGCAGAATATCCCCATTGTCCTTGTCGTCCCATACCTTCACCACGGTGATTTTCAGAGGTTCGGGACCCACAGGCTCGAACTCTGCCTTTGGGGTAATGGTCAGGTCATACTGCCAGTCCCCTGCGGTGTTTTCCGCAAAGGGCAGAATGAGCAGCTGATTTTCCACCACATAAATGCCCTCCTCGGTTTTCAGAGGGGAGCCCATCATCAGGTACAGACCCGCATCCAGCTTGTCTAACTTAGCATGGCCTGCGGCATCGGTGGTGACAGTTGCCATGGGCTTGTGTCCGTTGAGACCCACATAGCCTGCCAGAGTATCCGCAGCCTTTTGGAACTGCACATCGTCCAGACCGTCCACCTTCACGGGATACTTCTTATATTCACCGCTGAGGCTCAGCTCGTATTTTTTGGAGATGTCACCCACGCGGTACAGCTTAAATTCCGCACCTGCCACAGGGGCATCGTCGTAGGAAAACTCAATGGTCAGAGAGCATTTTGCGGTCAAATCGGGAAGCTCGGCAGCATATGCAATTGTAGACAGCAAAAGGGCACATACGATCACGCAGATCATCATGCGAAGCATATTTCGTCTCATGCCGCGCCTCCTTTCTCAATCATTTTTTATTTTTTCTCTTGCCCACAGCGGTGACCACTCCGTCAACGGTGAGCAGCCCCACCACGCCAATCAGGACACAGGGCGCCAGCAGCGCACCCGCCACCAGCATGGAATCTACACGCAGAGCATCCGCAGCCACGCGGCGTTCCACCACCTCGGGCGCATTGTCTGTGCGGACACCGCGGACAAACAAACGATGGGAGTTGATGCCGTAGGGAGTACAGGTGACCAGAGTACACAGATCCAGCCCCTCTACCACCTTTAAAGGCCACATTTCCTCAGGCTCAACCACCAAAATTTGGTCTACCTGATAGGTCATGGTCTCCCCAAGGGTCTTCAGGGTGAAGGTATCGCCGATTTCCATTTTGTCCAGCTCGGTAAAGAGCTTGGCAGAGGGCAGACCACGGTGACCCGATACCACACAGTGGGTGCTTTCGCCGCCCACAGGCAGGCTGGACCATTCCAGATGACCGATGGCAACCTGCAAAACCGCCTCATCGGAGCCGTGGTACACAGGCAGATTCACCCCAAGCTTGGGGATATTGACGTACGTCATGATGCCGGTTCCCATAACATCCAGCTCGGTGTAATAGCGTTCCTGCATATCATCCACCAAACGGAACACATCGTTGCGCTGATTCAGCAGCCCGTTAAACTCGTGGGCAGAGTTAAAATATGCGGTATAGTCTTCTTCGTCCAGCTCAATAACCGCTTCATCGTAATTGCCGATGGCCTTGGTGGCGTGCAGACTGTTCCAGAAATTGGCAACAGACGGATACAGCAGTAAGCACAGCCCTGCTACCAGCATCAAAATCAATATCAAGTTGGAAGCTTTCTTTGATTTCACAGCAGGGTTCTCCTTACGGTTGTACATATATGGGGGGGCATTTGTAGGGGGAAGGGAATCCCTTCCCCCTATGTAGGTTTGTTTCGGTTTGGAAGTGACTTCCAAATGCAGCAATTATTCTTCTACGCGTCTCTTGGAGATCAGCAGAACAACTGCAGCAGCGATCATCAGACCGCCGACCACGTAGAACATGGTGGTGCCAACGCCACCGGTCATAGGCAGAGTGGAGCCTGCGGAGTTACGTACACCAACGGTATCGGAGACGCCCTGAGAAATAGAGTCAACTTCGTAGGTGAGGCTTTCCAGCTCACCTGCTTCTGCATTGTACTTGGGAATGATCTTGATCTGAACAGGAGTTTCCATCAGGTTGTAGCCTGCGGGAGCCTTGGTTTCCTGCAGGTAGTAGATGCCTTCATCCAGACCCTTTACCTTCAGAGCGCCCTTATTATCGGTGTCCAGAACGCTTGCATCGTTTCTAATCTTGGTCCAGCCATAAACAATACCGATATCGTCGCCATCAAGAGGAGTGGTGCTGACACCGTCCTGAAGGACGCGTTTGTCTTCGGGCAGCAGAACAGGCTTGCCATCTGTACCGATTTTCACCTTGCCGTCCTCAAATTCATAAACCATTTCTTCGGTAACGACCTTAGCATAGTACTTAACAACAGCATCTTTTTCGGTTCTTTCGTAGTACAGAACGAATTCAGCGCCTTCCAGCTTGGTGGAGGGCTTGTCAGCGTCGTACTTGTCAACAGTGATCTGGAAAGTAAATGCGTGTGCTACGTCAGGAGGAGTGGTACCGGTATCGCCAACACCGTCGCCGTTGGGGTTGTTGGAGAATTCAACCTTTACGGAGTTGGTCATGGGCTCTGCAATCAGAGCATCTCTGGTAACACGTGCGGTGTACTTAACAACGATGCTCTGAGTGGGCAGAACATGGGGGTACAGAATCAGCAGGTCTTCAAAATCTACGGTAATGCCGTTTGCAGTTTCAGCCAAAACAATCTTTGCTACCACTTCATTGCCATTTTCGTCCAGAACAACATTGCCTAGTGCATCATATTTCTTTACACTGGCCAATACGCCATCAGCAGGATCTTCCGCTGTGGGATTTCCGCTCACGTCATAGAAAGAATGTACTACATTGCCTTCATGGCCTTCGATGTAAACCTGCTCAATGCGTTCAAATACGATGCCGTTGGGCAGGGTATCGATAAACTTGTACTTATAGGCATCGTAAGACTTCAGGTTGGAGGGCAGGCTGCCATCCCACTTATAGTATGCGGTGTCGTTGATATCGAAGTCTTCAACATCGGTATAGGTGCCGTCCAGAGAGTCGTTGATGGTCTTGTCAACGTCGGGAACTTCGCCCTTGGGAGTAACGGTTTCGTCCTTCAGAACGCGGATGATGTACTTGGTGTAGAAATCATTCTTGCCGTCCAGACTGTTATCCTTGTCCTTTACCAGATAGTAACCTGCGGTCAGCTTGTTGATTTCGTAGCGGTCGCCCTTGTCTTCGCTTTTACCTGCAAAGGTGCCCAAATACAAATCATTGTCATGCTCATCCTTTGCACCAACAATTTCTGCAAACAGGTCAATGCTTTCGGAGTCGGTGGTTACATTGTCCTGCAGATATTCTGCGACACCTGCAGCGGAGCGTTCATACATACGCTTGCCTTCGGGAGTGAGAGTGGTCAGACCGGGGAATGCACTTTCCAGAGCATTCATCAGGCCTTCAGCGTTGGTAATGGAGGAGCCCCACTCGATATCAGACAGAACGTCCTTATCGTCTACGGTAACCAGAGAGCCGCTGAAAATCTGATATGCTTCATAGGTATGACCGTCAGCATCGTTGGTGATGGTCAATTTGTAGGTTTTGTCCGCTGCCATTGCGGGCAGTGCCAGAGCCAGCATGAGAATCAGGCACAGTGCCAGAGAGAAAATACGCTTTGTCATTTTCATAATTCATTTTTCCTTTCTTTATACTTTCTTTTTTTCGGATGCACCTCGGCGCAAATAGATTTGCCGAAGCAGGGAGGCTTACGTTTTCGCCTCCTTTCGGTTTCTGCGCCTCAATGCGCATCCGTAAATCAGCGCTGCTGCTGTCACAAGCAGCCAACCGCCGAAATGATACATGTGAGTACCGAAACCACCGGTTGCGGGGAGCAAAACGCCCGTGCTGTTGATGAAGATCACTTCACCCAGTACGCCGTTGACGGGGTCAATGTAGGAAGTATAGCGGTCGGTGTCTGCGACCGTCCCGATGACGTTTTCCCCGTCCACATTGTTGCCCATGACGAAGGTCACGGACTTGGTGGTAACATTAAAGATCAGGCTGTTTTCACAGTTGGTGGAATCCAAAATCTCAATATCCGTCAGCTTATACTCGCTGTCGGCTTCCTGAATTTCTGTGATAACATAGGTGCCTCGGTAAAGCCCTACAAAGGATACCTCACCCTCACTACGCCCTGCAGGAATGGTAATGGTGCGTGTTTCATCAAATTCAGAGCTTCCGTTTTCCACGCGGTGGAGGGTAAATGTAAAGTGCTGATCCGCATCGGAGGTCGGGCCGTTCAGGTGCTTAATAATGCGAATTACGCCGCTGATGACATGGACCTCGTGGACATTTTTCTTATCCACAACACCTGCACCTGTGGGCAGAGTCGCACCTGTGCCCACCTGAGTACCGGGAGAATATGTAGAGCTGTAAATATTGGTTATGTTATCGATCGATCCATTGTGGACGTTCGTTTCCGGGCGTTTCTGCTCACCGTTTACATACTCGTTCAGCTTGTAAGCAGTGTAGGTGACCTTCAGCTTGTATTCCTCAACAGGCTTGCCGCAGGCCACGTCTACCATGTGTCCGCAGGTCTCGCCGCACAAATCGGTACATTCCCCGTTTGTGGTATGTCCCGCAGCAGGGTGCTCGCAAACCTCGCCCTCCTTGGGGTCATGTCCTTCGTTGGAGGGGCAGGGTACCGCTGCGTGGTGCCCGCCGTAGGGGTCATCGGGGTCGATGGCAGAGCCTTCCGCCTGTTTCTTCTCCAGAGAGAAGGTGAAGTAGCCAACAGGCCCGTCGGAGGAGGGCTCATCGTAGGTATATTCCACTGTGATCTCTTCGCCATTGACCAGCTTCTTCCAATCGTCAGCCGACAGATTTTCGCCCATCGCATACTTCAAATAGAATTCCGTATTGGTCAGACCATTATCGACGGTGACGTTCGTCTTGTTGAGTACCTTGCCATCCCCTGCCACCAGCTTGGTAAATCGGGTGTTATCCCAGAAATACTTAAGACTGTCTATGGGGGCGCTGCCCTGTTCATTGATGCGGTCACCCAAATAAACGGTAACCTCGCTATGCATCTCGTTCATGTCCAGCAGTCGGACATTGACCGTGGGTGAGTCGAATTCATGTTTGCCTGTGTTGCCAAGCATGTCTTCCACAGAGACGACAGCTGCCTTATTGGTATCGATGGCGTTGCCGCCAATGAAGTCTTCCTTAGCCTTCACATAGAAGGTGGCATCCCAGCCGGGGAAGTCGTAATGCTTACTGTACAGCAAACGATCTTCACCGTCGGCACTGCTGCCCCAAGCAACGTTCCATACGCCGTCGGTTTGGGCAATTTGACCGTAGTAGCGTTGGTTCCAGTTGCTGGGTGCAGAGGTTTGGTACTGGCCCTCAGGGGAGATCCAGTCCCCTGCCTTCAGCAGGATCCAGTCACGGGAGGCATCACTGCCAAGATACGTTCTGCTTATGTTTGCAGCCTGTCCCTTGTTAACCCAGCCGATACGGACGTCTTCACCTGCATAGAAGTTGGAGATGGACGTACCCTTCCATTGGACATAATAGGTGCCATCTTCCTTTTGCAACAACTGCCCCACACGATGGGAAACCAGTTCGCCCTCTGTGGTGATGCGGTCGCCGATCTCCATGCGAATCCAATCTCGCTCGGCATCGGTAGAGAGGATTTCTCTCCCTGTGAGAATCCCCTGTCCCCTGGGAACCCATGCAACGCTGGGATCTTGGGGCATATAGAGATTTTCCACAGTCACATCTTCCCAGTACAGCTTCAGTTCGCCGTTTTCTGTTTCCCCCAGCTGCCCTGCAATCATTTCGGTGTATTTGCCGTCCAAGGTAATCCAGTCACCGGGCTGCAAGATGATCCAGTCGTATTGCAGCCCGGTCTCGTCAACTCGTTTCAGGTTGCTCTCGTCGGCATTTTGCAAGACCGTACGATCTATAACCTGTCCCTCATCTACCCACGCAATGGGGTAGAAGGAATCGGAGATTTCGTCCACCACGTCGCCGTACAGGAAAACGGGTTCCTTGGGTCGGAAGTTGTCAAACAGCAGCTCCTGCATTTCGTGGACCAGCTGTGCCGCATCGTCCAGTGCACAGAAGTGGCTTTCGGATGCGATTTGGTTC
Organism: Oscillospiraceae bacterium; assembly: GCA_045660685.1. Classification (GTDB taxonomy): domain Bacteria; phylum Bacillota; class Clostridia; order Oscillospirales; family Oscillospiraceae; genus HGM13010. Next base: position 5,439 of record JAZREI010000017.1, on the reverse strand, counting down.
AGAACGTCATGGCCACCCAGTACGTCCTTCATGCCAAGACCGACCGTCATCAGACCGGATTTGCTCTTTACTTGATTTGCCCAACCCTTAATCTGACCGTAAATATCACCGTTTGCCTGTGTAGTGGGAGCGCTGTTGGCATTGCCCAGAGGAGGTGCGTCGCTGCCGCTTCGCACAGGTGCACCGTCGGTAATCAGAATGGTATGGGTATATTTAATGCCGCGGTTAAAGCCTTCGCCGGCATTGTTCAAATGGTTCTGGAATGCCGTCTTCAAGCCGATATCCTGTCGGGTACCGCCGCCGGTATTGATGCTGTTGACCAGCCCCACCAGATAGTCGGTGTTGTCGGGGGTCAGTTTGTAGGGACCTACGTCCATCTTCAGTTCCTTGGTAAAGCCGATGAGGGTCACACGGTTTTGGTCGTTGGCGTTTGCCAATTCGTAAATCATGTTGGTCAGAGCTTCTTCCAGATAGTGCAGACGGTTGTAGGGGTCGCTGGCTGTATAAACCTCAAAGGTGTCGGTATTACCCAATGGATCGATGTGCTTATACAGACCGCTGCCGTCCATATTCTTGCCCAAACCACCGCCGTTGGCACGGTTTGCATCGCCCTCGCGGTCTGCCTGCTCAGCGTAGGTGTAGTCACCGGGGAATACTGCTTTTTCACTGGGGTCCTGATAACCGGCTGTATTGTTATGCTTGGCCTTGGCGTAGTAGGATGCGTCCTGATACAGCCAAGTGCTGCCGTTCCAGTAGATTGCCCATACGGTAGAAGTACCGTAGGGGTCGGAAATGATGTAATAAGTCTGGCTCTTGTCCAGATTCAGCGCATTCATTCTGCTGATGTTCTGATTACCACGCTTGTCCAAAGTTACGTACTTGCCCGTAGAGGTCAAACCCGAGGGGAACAGCATGGAGTTGGACTGGTCAACTACAAACAGAACGTCTACGGGGTCCATTTCGTACATACGCATGTGGTTTTCCGCATCCAGCAGGACCTGATAGATTCTATTGTTGTAATCTTCCATTTCCGCGGTTTTGTGGCTGTCCAAAACCTCCAGATTGTGGTTGATGAAGGTACCGATGTTGTCATTGTGGTCAAACTTGCCGTTGTTGACCGTAAAGGTACGCTCAAAATACACATCACGCATATAGCCGTCGGGTGCTTTTATTTCGGTAATGGTATAAGTGCCGTTGGGAATATCCTCGGGCAACATAACTTCGGGAGTATCCCCGCTGTATATGGTCGTGGAATAAGACTGACCGTTAGCGGTGGTGCCCACAATCAAAAACTCACAGCCGGGCAGCGGAGAAACGCCGTCATCACCGTTTTCGCACAGATTGTAGAAACGCAGGGCGTCCACATTAACCTTACCCGTAGTAACCGCAACAGGCAGGTCGGGTCGGACCTGATTGGAAACGTCGGGGGTGGGTACGGGTGTGGGAGTCGGCGCAGGGGTGGGCGTGGGTGTTGTTCCCGGTGCCACAGTAGGAGTAGGACTGGGAGTCGGAGTCGGTGTAGGGGTGGGAGTGGGTGTGACCACAGTACCGCCGCTTACGGAGTAGGTATTGTTGCCGTCGTACAGCCAGCCGATATCACCACCGGCGGTGGCATTTGCGGATGTTACACGCACGGTAAACGTATAGACAGGGTTATTGCCGCACCAGTTACCGCTTCTGTGGGCATTGGTACCATGACCGCAGCTATGCACCGCGCTGACCAATTCACAGCCGTTAAAGCGCAGAGCATGATTGGCATAAGTGCCGCCGTCATCTCGCAGAACGAAGGTCACGGTAGAGCCTATGGTACAGCTGACATTGTTGCCGCCGTTAAAGGGAATCACCTGATTGTTGGAGTACGCCCAAACATTCAGCTTCAAGGTCGCTGCATCCCCCACAGCAAGGGTCATAATTCCCTCGTTGGGGTCGGCCACAGCAGCATCCACCGCCATCGTTTCCGTAGGCAGTATGCACGCCTCTGTGTGAGTATGCTCGCTCAGGAGGCAGATCTGCTCCTGCTCGGTTTCCGTGAGCAAGCAGGTTTCCGTGTGAATATGCTCGGCAAGGGTGCAGACATCTGCAGCTCGAACAGGAAGCATCGGCGCACAGATGCTGACCATCATAACCATACATATCGCCATCGCTATAAGCTTTTTCAGTTTTCTATGCACTCGATTCCCTCCTTTCGTCCTCGCAAGTTCCATATCGCTTTTTTCTCGTTTTTTCAATCCGCACCTAATAATGCGTTTCGTTTTATTTCTTCCCGGTATCGCTTTTGCATCAATAACTTAGCCGCAAACGAGAAAAGAGCGCTCATTCCACTGCTCGGACTTATTTCGCTCCGCATCTTTTTTCTATTTCAAATTCCCTTCGGGAATTTCCATATGGACTGAAAAGATGCGGCAGCGAGTCCATATCGCTTTTTTCTCGTTTTTTCAATCCGCACCTAATAATGCGTTTTGTTTTATTTCTTCCCGGTATCGCTTTTGCATCAATAACTTAGCCGCAAACGAGAAAAGAGCGCTCATTCCACTGCTCGGACTTATTTCGCTGCTAAGTTATACATTATATATAATGTAGAGTGTATTACTTTATAAACCCAAATCCGCTCATGGGCCATATACGCAAAACCAGCTTGCCCAGGATTTGTTCCTCGGTCACGCAGCCTACCTCACCATGTCGGGAGTCTACAGAGTTCTCTCTGTCGTCTCCCATGACGAAGTAGCTTCCCTCCGCCACTTCATAGGGAAGGGTAATGTTGGGCGCACCGCTGTGCTTTGCGGTGATGTAGGGTTCGTCCTGTTTTTCATCATTGACGAACACCGTACCGTCCTCGGCAATGTGGACCTTGTCTCCACCTGTGCCGATGACACGCTTCACCAGCAGCTTATTATTCAAGTCAAAGGCTATGATATCGCCTTTTTCGATTCTCCGTGTATCCACTGCCACAACGATTTCGCCTTCCATCAATGTGGGGACCATGGATTTTCCGTAGATTTGCAGCACAGGCATCCACACATTTGCAGCCAGCAAAGCCACAGCAACAGATGCAGCCAGCACCAGCAGGGTGCTGATTAAAGTGTTGCGGTAACGGCGCTTGCCCCGCTCTTGGTTTTCGGCCTCCGCCAAATTCGCGGAGTCGGGCAGAATTTCCTGAACCTCAGGCAATTTCTCACTCATGTGTTTACTCCGCTCCATTCTGTATTATTTTCCTGCAAGGTGTTTTCCATTAGAAAATCCTCACATCGTCCAATATCGACAGTCCATCAGGGTAATGATATACCTCGTTTTTGTGAAAGTCAACAGTTTTCGACATATTCGTCAATTTATCTCCCATATTTTTTGTGCATTTTGCCAGTTTGTAATCAGCTGTCACGGTTTTGTATCGGGAGGGTAACAAGCTTGTTTTCATTTTCATTTCCGCTGTTTTCCGTTTATAATATACCACAACATTGGTAGGTATTTCCATCCCCCGCAATTTTCGAAATTCGGGGGATGAAAAAAAAAAGCCGCTCCCAAAGGAGCGGCTCTGAAATTTTATTACAGAATCAGTACGAAATCACTGCGGTCGGAGATGTTCGTTTTCAGCATGATATTTCGAATGGTAGACTTCACCGTGGATTCCCCGATGCCCAGTTCCTTTGCAATGGCCTTGTTGGTCATGCCAAAGGCCGCCTTCTTGGCAATCTCACGCTCACGGAGGGTCAGGTTCACCGCAACGTCACGATTGAGAATGCCTCTGCGCAGTTCCGATTGATTTTCAAAATACACACGATATAGCTCACGGACCGTCTTCAGTGCAGCAGGCTCCACCACGCTCAGTCGCTCATCCAGCAAGCTGTCCAGAGGTCGGTAATGCTCCGCCAGAATCCCCAGCAGTCCATCGGGCAATGCCAAAGCAATGGCGCGGTCAATATGTACCCCTGCCAAAGCGTCCTTCCCCACGTTATGATACGCCGTGGCGCACCACAGGCGCAGGTAGATTTCGGGAATGACGGTTTTTTCCGCCATGGCACGATTAATCATCAGCTCTATGGAATAGGGGATAATGCCCATCATGCCCAAGCCCTCAATACCGGGGTAGGTAATTTCGCGAATGGCCACCCCGTAGGCAACCGCGTACAAATATCGGGCGGAAATCACATTGGCCAAAGCATGGCTGTCTCCGGGAAGCATTTCGAAATCTCCACGGTCAAACCACTCAGGGTACCCACGGAAATCCAAAAGCTCGCCCTTTGCCGTAGCATGCACCAAGGTCAGCTGCTCTCGTTCTCGGTCATCTCTCGTGGGAATGCGTGCAATATAGTGCATGACCTTATCCCACAGAGCCCCGTCCCCACGCCAAACAGCGCAAAAGCTCAGCAGCAGCCCCACACCTGTCATGGCATAGAAGCCCGATGTCTGCTCCAAAAAAGGTAAAAGCAGCTCCAATGCACCATCAATGTCCCCACGGCAGTAGGCAATGCCCCCATCAAACAGAGCTTTTGCCTCGGGATGGTACTGCAAAGCCGCCGATGCCTGTTGGGCACAGCCGGGAGTATGGTACAAATCCGTCATATACAGCAAAGGTGTGCGGCGAGGCAGAGGGGTAATCTCCTCAGCGTGCTTCCGACTACGCCCGTCAGCAGGACGGCGGCTGTCCTCGGGAATCATCCAGTTCTTCCCGAACAATACCGCCCCGGGTACGCGCCCCTGACGGCAAAGCTCCTGTACTCTGCGTACGGAAACGTGCCAATGCTCCGCCGCTTCCTTGACGGTCATCATTTGGCTGCTCATGCTCTCGCCCTCCATAGTCTTCGTTTATGCGCGGACTTTTGCGGAAAGTCTTCGTTTATGCGCGGTGTTTTACCTATTATATACCTCTTATATTCAGGTTACAATACATTTGTGCGCAGGCTATTGACTTTGCCTGCCAAAACCATTACCTTAGTATTATACTAACTATAAAGGAGTGTTATTGTGGCTAAAACAGTTCAGGATATCATGCAAATGATTCGAGACAACGACATTAAGATGGTGGACTTCAAAATGGTAGACATCACCGGTCAGTACCGTCATGTGACCATTCTGGCAGAAAACTTCAACGAAGACACCATGAAGTACGGCATCGGCTTCGACGCTTCCAACTACGGCTACGCAGTGGTGGAAAAGAGCGACATGGTCTTCATTCCCGACCCCGACACCGCACTGATCGATCCCTTCTGCTCCATCCCCACCCTGTCCATGACGGGCAACGCCATGATCATCGACACCCCCGAAAATCGCCCTCTGCCACAGTACCCCCGCAACATCGTCCGCGCAGCGGAACAGTACATGATTGACACCGGCATCGCCGACACCATGCTGATTCTGCCCGAATTTGAATTCTATCTGTTTGATCAAGTTGGTTGGGAAGTTCATGGTAACAACATCAGCGTTTGCCTCGACACCAACCAGTCC
>JAZREI010000016.1:0-2639 GCA_045660685.1 Oscillospiraceae bacterium | reverse complement strand
TCCCCGTATTCCAGCTTCCCCGCACAAGCTTCCAGCATCATTCTGCCAAAGACATAGCGGTACTGACGCACACAATATGCCATCCCGTCGGTATCCACAGCAAGAATCGTCACGCCACCGGGATGATGGACCACTTCACGCTTGGTAAGGGTACCGTCATGCAGCTCCACATTGTCCAAGGTTACGTCTACAATTACGCCGGAATATTTGGTTTCCCCATTCAGGCGCTTTTCTGTATATTCCATATATGGATTCCTCCACGATAATCGTCTTTATATACATATTCAGTCTACCATAAAATAGAGCAGATTTCCATAGATTTTCCGAGGGCGGCGGAAAGTTTTCCTTTTCATTTTTGTTGAAATTGCCAATATTATGTCAATCCATGATATATCATCTTCAGACTATTTTTATCGTCTCGGAAATATTGTATAATCTTAATCAGAAAGGACGGGATACCATGTCACACATTCTCGCATTCACCGCAAGCGGCGCAGCCAATAGCGTCAGCAACGCAATGGTTCACATTGCAGCTCAGGCTGCATCTGACAACGGCTGCACAGTGGAATACATAGACCTGACTGCACCCCAGCTGCAATGCTGCAAAAGCTGCCGTTACTGCCGCAGCCACGATGGCTGCACCATTGACGACGGCCTGTTTGAAAAAATCGTTGCCTGCGACGGCATCATTGCAGGCTTCCCCATTTACTTCAGCGGTGTTGCGGGACAGAGCAAGGTCTTTCTGGACCGACTGTATCCTATGATGGATGCAAACTTCGTCCCCCGCCACCCTGGCAAAAAGGTTATCGCCATTTACGCACAGGGGGACCCTCGTGAGGGAGCTTTTTCCGCAGCCATCAACTCCGCAAACTACGTATTTCGTATGTGCGGCTGGCAGCTTTTGGACAGCATCCTGTGCTCGGGCACTGCCGCTGAGGGCTACTCCATCCCCACTGCACTCACCGAAAGAGCCAAAACCGCAGGCGCTAAGCTATGACATAAAAAACGACCTGAATTTCATCAGGTCGTTTTTGTTATATTCATGGAATCACTTCTTGCCCTTAGCCATATTGCGCATATGGGTATTCTGAGGTGCATGGCAGAACATACCGCCGTCCACATTGATAATCTGAGAAGTCACATAACCCGCTTCATCAGATGCAAAGAACAGAGCCATGTAGCCAATATCCTTGGGATTGCCGTGGCGATTTACTTCGGTTTCATTCATGAAAATATCACGGAGGAAACCGGGAACACTGCGGTTATTCTGGGGATGGATAATCAGACCGGGACGGATGCAGTTGCAGCGGATATTATCCTTGCCGTACTGATACGCCACGTTGCGAGTCAACATTTCCAAACCGCCCTTTGCGGAGGAATAAGCCCCCTGACTCCAGTTGCCCGCAGCAGACGCAGTAGAACCGGTATTGATAATGGAACCGCCGCCATTCTTCTGCATATAGGGAATGGCGTACTTGCAGGCAATGAACGCACTTCTCAAGTCAGAAGAAAATACAGAGTCCCAAACTTCAACGGGAATTTCCGCAATCTGAATATCGGTTGCTGCATGACCTGTAGTATTGGCTGCATTATTGACCAAAATATCCAGCTTGCCGTATTCATTGACCGTATCATCAATCAAAGCCTTGATAGATGCTTCACTGTGGGCATCCATTACGTGAAAACTTGCCTTACCGCCATTTTCCACAATGGTGTTGACAACCGCCGCACCGCGTTCTGCATTACGTCCGCAAACGACAACATGTGCCCCACGTTCTGCAAAAACTTCCGCAATGCCCACACCAATACCGGAAGTGGAGCCGGTAATGATTGCGACCTTACCTGTCAAATCAAAAATCTGCTTCATATGAAATCTCCTTCCCGTATGTAAAAGTTCATCTAAATTTATAGTATCCAAACAAACGGCATTTGTCAAACAAATAACTCATCAAACAATAACATTACCAATTTTTCAAGTTATCTGATGACATTTCATAATATTTATGATAGAATTGTTATGTCTAATCTAATAAAGGAGGATTATCTGTGGAACGCTATAACGTAAACGTTGAAATTAAGAACAAACCGATTCTCGATCCCGAATTTACCCCTCTGCTGAAGTTCAATCAGGCATTTTTGGCAGGTGCAACCAAGCCTGTTTCCATCGCTGTGGAACGTGCGGACAAGCAGATGGCTACCACTCATACCTATATCTATGGCACTCCCGAAATGGCTGCTGCCGATAATTACTACATCGACCGTCTGGTAAAGACCCTGCTGTGGATGAAGGGCGGCTTCCGTGTTTACGTCACCGATAAGAATGTGTATGACTATCTGAACTCCGTTTACTGCGCAGGCGGCGCACGTGAGTTTGACTGGGACTACATGGCAAATGTATTCGAAAACCCCTTTGAAATCATCCTGTGTGATGAAGTTCCCGAAAATATGGACCTGGCTATGCCCATCGGCGGTCATCTGGAAGGCTGCCGCATCGGCTTTGACGCAGGCGGGTCTGACCGTAAGGTTTCCGCTGTGATTGATGGCGAAACCGTTTACTCCGAAGAAGTGCTGTGGTACCCCAAAGTCACTGCTGACCCCGACTACCACTACGACGGCATTGTTTCCGCATTTAAGAGCGC
>JAZREI010000015.1:0-5071 GCA_045660685.1 Oscillospiraceae bacterium | reverse complement strand
AGCAGCTTCCAGAGCGGAGCCGTCCAGGGGGTTCATGATAGCGGGAACGCCGTCACGAATCAGAGACCCGGTTACGGGGTCAATCTTTACCAGGTTCACGTCGGGAACCTGCTTAACACATACCAGAATTTTCAGCATTTGACGTTACCTCCTCAGATTATACAACAACCTTGCCGGGGTTCAGGATGCCGTTGGGGTCGAATACGTTCTTGATGCCCTTCATCAGGCCGTATGCGATTTCGCCAACAGATTCCTGCAGGTACTTAACCTTACCGTGACCTACACCGTGTTCGCCGGACATATTGCCGCCGATGCGCTTGCATTCGTCGTAGCAAGCATCCATCAGAGCGTTGTTTGCTGCCCAGAATTCGTCCAGAGTCTTGTCATTGGAGCAGGTGTAGATGTGCAGGTTGCCGTCGCCTGCGTGGCCGAAGTTACGTACGGTCAGACCATACTTTTCGCCCTGTTCACGTACGAACAGTACGTAGGGAGCGAACTGGTCAACGGGAACAACAACGTCCAGTTCGTCCATCAGCTTTGCGTCGCCTTCGATGGAGGTCAGGAATGCGGAGCGTGCTGCCCAAACTTCAGTCTTCAGAGTGGGAGTATCAACAACCAGAGTGTCGATTGCGTTGTGTTCTTCTGCCAGCATAGCCAGCTTTTCGATGCGGTTTGCCATTTCGTCTTCGTCTTCGCCAACCAGAGTTACCAGGATGGAAGCGTCAACATTGCGGCCTGCATACTTTTCGGGGAACAGAGCCTTGCCGGTGAAGGCGGTGGAGGAGCGAACGATGTCAGCATCCATGAATTCGATGGACTGAGGATCCAGGTTTGCAATACGAATCTTGGGAACGGTTGCAACGCAATCCTGCAGGTTATCGAAAATCAGCAGAGCAGTGATCTGCTTGGAGGGCTTGGGAACCATCTTCAGGGTCATCTGAGTGATAACGCCCAGAGTGCCTTCGGAGGAAACCATCAGGTGAGTCAGAGAGTAGCCGGTGGAGGACTTGGTAACGGTCTTGCCGATTTCCATGACGCGGCCGTCAGCCAGAACAACGGTCAGCTGCAGAACGTAGTCACGGGTAGAGCCGTACTTAACTGCGCGCATACCGCCTGCGTTGGTAGCGATGTTGCCGCCAACGGTAGAGGTCTTGGAGCCGGGGTCGGGGGGATAGTAGAAGCCGTGCTTGTCAACGTCAGCTGCCAGATCCTGCAGCAGAACGCCGGGCTGCAGAGTAACAGCCATGTTGGGCAGGTCGTAGGACAGGATCTTGTTCATACGAGCGGTGGACAGAACCAGACCGCCGTGGATGGGAACGGAAGCACCGGTCAGAGAGGTACCGGAGCCGCGAACGGTTACGGGAATCAGATTGTCGTTGCAGATCTTCATGATCTTGGAAACTTCTTCGGTGGTTTCTACTTCTGCAACAGCTTCGGGAGCGAACTTGCCGTAGATGGGCATTTCGTCGTGGGAGTACTCTTCCTTTACAGTTTCACCGTACTGAAAACGCTTTTCACCAACAACAGCCTTGAGCTGTTCAGCAATTTCAGCGGTGATGGGGTTGCATTTTGCCATGGATTTACCTCCTTATTTCTTGCGAATCCGGTTCGCACCGCAATTCGCCATTTATCTTTTCCATCTATTATGTTATCAAATGTGCAACTGGAAAACAACAAATGTCATTTTCTTGTCAACGAAAAATAAAGGGTGTTTTTTGTGCAAAATCACATACAAATTGCGTAAAACAGACCGTTTTTTGTGTCAAATAAAAAACAATTCCATTTTTACGGATATACGGTCGTATAAACGATACCGCTCTGAGCTATAAAGAGAAACCGGAAATCCGTGGGAACCGAAAAAGCGATATGGAGTTCGCGAGGCTAATATTTACGGTTCATTCATAATTGAACTCCCCTCCGCTCTTGACGAACCTGCGGATTCATGGTATATTAGCACTCGAAGGAAGTGAGTGCCAGCACTTACAGGTGCATGAGTGCTAAACTTTCGGTTATACTATTATAAAAGGAAGGCGCGGCATGAAAATCAGTCAGCGAAAAAAGAAAATACTTGCCGCAGTGGTGGAACAGTACATCGAAACCGCCGAGCCCGTGGGCAGCAAAGCTCTGGCGCGGAACGCGGGACTGGGCTGCTCCTCCGCCACCATCCGAAACGAGCTTGCGGAGCTTTCCGCAATGGGCTATCTCAGCCAGCCCCACACCTCCGCAGGGCGTGTGCCCACGGTGCAGGGCTATCGGCTGTACGTCAACGAGCTCATGGAACGTCAGCGGCTGTCTCAAGAGGAGACGGAGCGGCTGAACCATGAATTGACCCAGCGGCTCATGGCACTGGATAATCTGGTGGCCGACGTCGGTCGGTTCGCATCCCAGATTACCGACCTGCCCGCTCTGGCCATTTCCGCACCCAAGGCGGTAACGGTCACACGATTTGATTTTATATATGTAGATGCAAACACCTTTATTATGGTGGCACTGCTCAGCGACAGCTCCGTAAAGAACAAGCTGGTGCGGCTGCCTCTGTCGGTGGAAAAGCAGAAAATCGATAAGCTCAGCGTTTTGATGAACGCCAACTTCACAGGGCTTCGTGAGGAGCAAATCACCCAGAATCTGATTGCCGCAACGGAACGGGCGCTGGACGATGTGATGGGCCTCACCGCTGTAGCGGCATCCTTCGCCATCGAGGCACTGACCCAGGCAAGCCAGCCCGGCAGCTTCATCGGCGGACAAAACAGACTGCTGCACCACCCCGAATACCAGGACCCCACCAAGGCCCACGCACTGATGAGCTACCTCAATCAGGCACCCATGGAGTTCCCCGACCTCATGGACGGTCAGACAGGCGTCAAGGTCATCGTCGGCCCCGAAAACGTATCGGAAGCATTGAAGGACTCCAGTGTGGTCCTTGCAAGCTACGATGCAGGCGGCGGTGTACGAGGCATCGTGGGTGTGGTTGGCCCCACCCGCATGGACTACGCCACAGTGGCAGGCAAGATGCAGCTGATTGCACAGCACATCTCCGCAGCACTGGGCACCACACAATTGAAGCCCCCCGCAGGAATGGATAATAAACTCATGATTAGAGGAGAAGATAAACGTGACTAACGAAGAACTGAACTTGGAACAGGAACCCGTAGAAGAACAGACCGCACCCGAGGCGGAAGCGGCGGAAGAAACCGCTGATGCGGGCGACATGATTACCGCAGAGCTGACCGCATCTCGTGAAAAGTACATGAGACTGGCTGCGGAATACGACAACTTCCGCAAGCGCAGCGCCCGTGAACGTGACGCACTGTTCACCGATGTCCGCGCAGATACCGTGAAGAAGTTCCTGCCCGTGTATGACAACCTGCTGCGCGCAGTTGCCATGACTCCCGAGGGCGACCCCGGGCGCAAGGGCATTGAAATGACTCTGACCCAGTTCGAAACCGTGCTGACCTCTCTGGGTGTCACCCCCATCGAAGCACTGGGCAAGGAATTTGACCCCGAAATCCACAACGCAGTCATGCACGTGGAAGACGATGAAGTAGGCGAAAACATCATCGTGGAAGAATTTGAAAAGGGCTTTAAGCTGGGCGAAAAGGTCATTCGCTTCAGCATCGTAAAAGTCGCAAACTAACACCGTATACAATTAACCTTTACCGATATATTTAGGAGGAACATTATTATGGCAAAAATCATTGGCATCGACCTTGGTACCACCAACTCTTGCGTATCCGTTATGGAAGGCGGCGACGTAGTCGTTATCCCCAACGCTGAAGGCGCACGTACCACCCCCTCTGTTGTTGCATTCAAGAAGGACGGCGAACGTCTGGTAGGTCAGGTAGCAAAGCGTCAGGCAGTTACCAACCCCGACCGCACCATCGCTTCCATCAAGCGTGAAATGGGCTCCGCATACCGCGTAACCGTAGACAACAAGAGCTACTCCCCTCAGGAAATCTCCGCAATGGTTCTGCAGAAGCTGAAGGCTGACGCAGAAGCATATCTGGGCGAAACCGTTACCGCAGCGGTTATCACCGTTCCCGCATACTTCACCGACTCTCAGCGTCAGGCAACCAAGGACGCAGGCAAGATTGCAGGTCTGGAAGTAAAGCGTATCATCAACGAACCCACCGCAGCTGCTCTGGCATACGGTCTGGATAAGGAAGACGACCAGAAGATCATGGTATACGACCTGGGCGGCGGCACCTTCGACGTTTCCGTTCTGGAAATCGGCGACGGCGTTATCGAAGTTCTGGCAACCGCAGGCAACAACCGTCTGGGCGGCGACGACTTCGACAAGGTAGTTGTTGACTATCTGGTAGCAGAATTCATGAAGCCAGAAGGCGTAGACCTGCGCATGGACAAGATGGCAATGCAGCGTCTGAAGGAAGCAGCTGTAAAGGCAAAGTGCGACCTGTCCGGCATGACCGCAACCACCATCTCCCTGCCCTATATCACCGCTGACGCAACCGGCCCCAAGCATCTGGAAGTGGAACTGACCCGCGCAAAGTTCAACGACCTGACCCGTCATCTGGTAGACGCTACCGTAGGTCCCGTACGTCAGGCACTGTCCGACTCCGGTCTGAAGGCATCCGACCTGAACAAGGTTCTGCTGGTAGGCGGCTCCACCCGTATCCCCGCAGTACAGGATAAGGTTAAGGAACTGACCGGCAAGGAACCCTTCAAGGGCATCAACCCCGACGAATGCGTAGCAAGCGGCGCAGCAATCCAGGGCGGCGTTCTGGGCGGCGACGTAGAAGGCATCCTGCTGCTGGACGTTACTCCCCTGTCTCTGGGCATTGAAACTCTGGGCGGCGTATGCACCAAGCTGATTGAACGCAACACCACCATCCCCACCCGCAAGAGCCAGATTTTCTCCACCGCTGCTGACAACCAGACCAGCGTAGAAATCAACGTTCTGCAGGGCGAACGTGAAATGGCACAGTACAACAAGTCTCTGGGCCGCTTCCACCTGGACGGCATTGCTCCCGCTCGCCGCGGCATCCCCCAGATCGAAGTTACCTTCGACATCGACGCAAACGGCATCGTAAACGTTACCGCGAAGGACCTGGGC
>JAZREI010000014.1:0-4838 GCA_045660685.1 Oscillospiraceae bacterium | reverse complement strand
GAGGGACGAACGATGAAGGAGGTGCCGTCTTCCAGTTCGAAGTACAGGATGTTGGAGTCCTTCAGTTCCATGGTTTCTACCTTGCCCAGACCGGTAACGTAGATGCTGCCGTCCAGGTAGTCACGCATACGAACAACCTTGGTGCCGCCGATTTCGGTCAGAGGAGACTTACGCAGGTCTTCCATCAGCAGCTTCATGTTCTTCAGACCGTCCAGACCGGGCATTACCAGGTTGATGGTCTTTTCTGCGAAGCAGCCGTACTTTACATACAGAGCGTCCAGAGCCTGCTTCAGGTTCATGCCTCTGTTGTAGTAGTAAGCAGCCATTTCAGCGATGATAACAGCAGCGGTAACAGCGTCCTTGTCGCGTACGTAGTCGCCAACCATGTAGCCGTAGGATTCTTCGAAAGCCAGAATGAAGTTGTGGCTGCCTTCTGCGATGAACTGGTTGATCTTTTCTGCCAGGAACTTGAAGCCGGTGAAGGTTTCTGCCATGTAAACGCCGTTTGCTTCAGCAATGACGCGGGACATTTCGGAGGAAACCAGAGACTTCAGAGCTGCGGGGTTTTCGGGCATGGTGCCGGTAGCCTTGCGAGCAGTGATGATGTAGTCCAGCAGCAGAGCGCCCATCTGGTTGCCGGTGATGGGCAGGAACTTGCCGTCAGCGCCGCGAACCATAACGCCGATACGGTCAGCGTCGGGGTCGGTGCCGATAATCAGGTCGGAGCCAACCTTGTCAGCCAGCTCTACGCCCAGATAGAAGCCTTCGGGATTTTCGGGGTTGGGGCTTGCTACGGTGGGGAAGTTGCCGTCGATAACCATCTGTTCAGCAACGGGGTAAATGTTCTTGAAGCCTGCACGCTTCAGAGCTTCGGGAACCAGAATGTGACCGGTGCCGTGGAAAGGAGTGAAGACGATCTTCACGTCAGCAGCCTTGTCGATTTCTTCCTGGTAGATAACCTGACCCAGTGCGCATTCCAGGAATGCTTCGTCGGTTTCCTTGCCCATAATCTGAATCATGCCGGAAGCAACAGCTTCGTCGAAGTTTGCAATCTTGATATCGGAGAAAATGTCGATGCGATCCATTTCCGCTGCAACAGCGTCAGCATGCTGGGGAGGCAGCTGTGCGCCGTCAGACCAGTATACCTTGTAGCCGTTGTATTCCTTGGGGTTGTGGGAAGCGGTAATGTTGATGCCTGCGATGGTGCCGTAACGGATAACCATGAAGGACAGTTCGGGAGTGGGACGCAGGGTTTCGGTCAGCAGAGCCTTAATGCCGTTTGCTGCCATAACGCAAGCTGCTTCACGAGCGAACACGTCACTGTTGATACGGCAGTCGTAAGCGATAGAGATGCCTCTTGCGACAGCTTCTTCGCCTTCAGCCTTGATTACATTTGCGAATGCCTGAGTTGCGTGACGAACAACATGGATGTTCATGTTACGCAGACCGGTTGCCAGAGTGCCGCGCAGACCTGCAGTACCAAAGGACAGGGGTTCGAAGCAACGGGTTTCGATTTCCTTTTCATCGTTTTCGATTGCCTTCAGTTCCTGCCATTCTGCTTCGCTCAGTGCGGGGCTGTCCAGCCAACGCTGGTACTCTTCTTTGAATGTTCTCATTGGTATCGTCTCCCTTTAAAATAATTTTTGCATCCTTTTGATGCGATATATAAATGGGTAATACAAAACGAAATTATTTGTGGTACTTTCGACCTGCATTGATGGTGAACGCGCGATAAATCTGCTCTGCCAGCATCACTCTGGCCAAATGGTGCGGGAAGGTCATATCCGACATGGACAGACGGAAATCTGCACGCTGTTTCACTCTGGGGTGCAGCCCATTGGAGCTGCCTACCACAAAGCAGATTTTGCTGACACCGCTCATGCTGCGCTGTGCCACTAAGTCTGCCAGTCCGGGACTGGAAAGCTTCTTCCCTTCCACGCACATGGCAATTACAAAAGCCCCTTGGGGGATCTTTTCAAGGATTTCATCAGCTTCCTTGTTCAAAGCCTGATCGATTTCCTTCTGGGAAGCATCGTCATCGGTCTTTACTTCAGCGATTTCCGCTTCCTCAAATTTACAGAATGCCGCCAAACGCTTGACGTATTCCTTATAAGCTTCTATGTAAAACTTTTCTCTCATGCGTCCTGCGCAAATGAGCTTCACAGTCAGCATTCTTTGGCACCTCTTTCAAACACAGTAATCTGCTCATCCTGAGGAGCAGTCACGCACAGCAGGTCTCCATAGCCTGCTTCTGCCAATGCACCGCCAACCACAGTCTTTGCCATACGATGGGTGTTGCTCTCCTGACTGATGTGTCCCAGAATGAACTGCTTGGTATCATGCTCCGCCAGCCACACCGCCATACGGGCACAGGCTTCATTGCTCAAATGTCCCCGATTGGACAGGATGCGCTCCTGCAGATACACGGGGTAATTGCTCAATCGCAAGCGAGTCACATCATGGTTGGACTCAATGAGAACAGAGCCCGAATAGGTAATGTGGTCCAGCACCTCGTCAGTGATATGCCCCAAGTCAGTGCATAAGCTGAAGCTTTCGCTTCCGCGGTCAATGCGATACCCCACAGACTGGGGAGTATCGTGAGGTGTCTCAAAGGATGTCACCGTCAGTTCCTCCACCTTAATGGGCTGACGGATGGGAATGGTGCAGATGCGATCTGCAAAGCACGGGAGCATCCCCCGCAGACTCTTTGCCACAAGGGCAGGTGCGTACACAGGCAGCTCCGTCCGCTTCAGCAGAGTCAGCAGCCCCTTCACATGGTCGGAGTGTTCATGGGTCACAAACACCCCCTGCAAATCATCAGGGGTATAGCACAGCTCCCCCAGCTGCTTTTTGATACGGGCAAAGGAAATCCCCGCGTCAATCAGCAGTGCGGTATCCCCTGCCTTTACAAAACAGCAATTGCCCTTGGAGCCACTTGCAAATGTGGTGATTTCCATCAGAGCCTTACCAAGCCTTTGTGGACAGGCATTCGTCGCTTTCCTTGCGAATCTTAGCACCCAGCGCTGTGAGCTTGCCAACAAAATCTTCGTAGCCGCGCTCAATGTAGTGGATATCTTCCACGCTGGTCACGCCGTCTGCACACAGACCTGCGATAACCACAGCAGCACCCGCACGCAGGTCGCAGGCACGTACACGTTCACCGTGCAGCTGCTTTACCCCATGGAATACAGCCTTCGCATTGGTCACGTCAATATTTGCACCCATACGGCACAGTTCTTCGCAATATTTAAAACGAGTATCGTAAATGCTTTCGGTAATGGTGCCATCCCCTTCTGCCAGAGCCAGCAGTACACCCATCTGGGGCTGCATATCTGTGGGGAAGCCGGGATAAGGCATAGTCTTGATTTTGGTGGGCTTCAGAGGCTTGGTGCGATATACACGCACAGCATTTTCCAGCTCTTCTACCACAGTGCCGGTTTCACGGAGCTTGGAGCTGATGCACTCCAAGTGACGGGGAATGACGTTGTTCACGATTACATCGCCACCGGTAGCCGCAGCAGCGCACATAAAGGTACCTGCTTCGATCTGGTCGGGAATGATGGCATAAGTACCGCCATGGAGTTCTTCCACGCCAAAAATCTTCAGGGTATCTGTGCCCGCACCGCGAACATCCGCACCCATAGAGTTCAAGAAGTTTGCAAGGTCAACAATATGAGGCTCACGAGCCGCATTTTCGATAATGGTTCTGCCCTTGGCAAATACAGCCGCCAGCATAACGTTCATGGTTGCGCCTACAGAAACCATATCCAAGCAAACCTTGTTGCCAACCAAGCCGCCCATAGGCGCATTGGCATAAATAAATCCGTTTTCCACAACAACGGTAGCGCCCAGGGCTTCCATACCCTTAATGTGCTGGTCAATAGGACGCGCACCGAAGTTACAGCCACCGGGCATGGTGGTCTTTGCAGTGCCGAAACGGCCCAGCATTGCACCGATCAAATAGTAAGACGCACGAATCTTGCGCATCAAATCAAAGGGGGCATCCTGGAAATGCACTTCGCGGCAGTCAATTTCCGCAGTATTGGCATCAACATGGCGTACCTTCGCACCCAGATGCTCCAGAATGGTCAGCAGCTTATCTACATCGCTGATGCGGGGCAGGTTCTCCAGAACCACGACACCGTTGACCATAAGTGCTGCGGGAATAATAGCAACAGCCGCATTTTTCGCGCCGCTGATTTCCACAGTTCCCTGCAGAGGTCTGCCGCCCTGAATCAAATATCTATCCAAAATCTCACCTGTCTCCTATATATAAACATGACAAAGAAGGGATTCTGCCTATCCCCATGATTTTTCTAATGTCAAACCGATATATTATAACATAAACGCCGCAAAATTGCAACGGCATCAGGCTAAGTACCCGCGTTCTTCCAGCACTCTCACAGCCTTCAGAACCGCAATAATGGTCTTGCCGTCCTTAATTCTGCCGTCCATAACCATGTCCAGCAGGTCATAAATGTGATACTTCTCTACGTTTACAAACTCCCCTGCATCGGGATGCGCCTCATGCTGATGCAGTCCAAGAGCCAGATATACATGCAGTACCTCGGAACAGTAACCGGGAGTAGCATAGGCTTCACCCAGCTCCAGCAGCTCATCACACACAAGACCGGTTTCCTCGCTCAGTTCTCTCAAAGCTGCGCTGCGAGGGTCTTCCCCGTATTCCAGCTTCCCTGCACAAGCCTCCAGAGTCATTCTGCCGAACACATAACGGTACTGCCGTACACAGTATGCCATTCCCTTTTCGTCCACTGCCAGAATGGTCACCCCACCGGGATGATGCACAACCTCGCGCTTGGTCAGTGTACCGTCGTGGA
>JAZREI010000013.1:0-12744 GCA_045660685.1 Oscillospiraceae bacterium | reverse complement strand
TTTGCTGTTTGCTGACATAGCCGTTTTCCAGAGGAACATAGACTGTGAAAGATTCCTCTTCGCTGTCCGCAGAGCAGATTTGGCGGCTGATGATTACCCCATCGTTTTCATCGAAGCTATGGGTTTCGATGATGGTGTATGCGGCATCGCTGCCCACGGTCAGCTCACGGGGGAAATCGGTGTGGCTGAATTCCACAGTGCGCAGGAGCTTGTTGTCTGCGCTCATTTCATGTACCACAATTTTCTCCGCATAGCGGACCGCGTGGATAGTGATGCTGACGGAGCTTTTCAGTTCTTCGGTTTTGCCGTTTACAGTAACTGATTTGGTTTCATGGAAAAAGTAAGTTCCCTGTTCGCCATAGAAGCCCACACCGGGTCCTGCGCTATATGCAGTACCGCTGCCGCTTGTGACGTACACATCCCCCTCGGGGGTCTGGTAAACGGGGTTGTGGTAGAAGGCAATGTGCTGTGTGGGTGTTTCGGTGCCGTCTTCATGAAGTTCGGTGATGGATTCCTTGGGAATGGTCAGTGGGTCGAAATACACCGTGGCGGTCAGTTCCACAGCACTGCCTGCATCGCCGGATTTGATGTGTACGTGACTGTCCGCGAATACCTCATCATGGGTACTGCTTGTGTAGTGCTCACCCCGCTCATCGGTAAGAGTGGGGCAGATGAAGGCGTGACCCTTTAATTCTTCGGGGAATTCATATTCGATAGTAGTGTGGCTTGAACCGTCCGATGCAGTCCATTCCTTTTCCACGGGCTTAGCGTAGATACGGCCTTGATACTTACTTGTGTCGCCGCCGATGACCGTTTCGCCGCCAATGGCAAGGTCATTGATGTTGTCGTTGAGCCATGCGTCCATGTCGAACAGGTCCAGATATTCTGTGGTGACCAGTACACCGATGAGGCTGTCTTCGGTAGTGAAGCTGCCGGTCAATTCCTCCTCGGGCTTTGCCAGTGAACAGCCGCAGCTCAGCACCAGAATTGCTGTCATACATAAGGATAGTAGTTTCTTCATTCGTCATCATCCTCCTCCAAATGACCGTCAAAGGTCAGAATGTCGCCTACATCGCATTGCAGATAGTAGCAGATGCGGTTGATGGTGTTGAATCGTACGCCCTTGGCCTTGCCGGAGCGCAGAATGGAGAGATTGGCTTCGGTGATGCCCACCAGCTTGCACAGCTGCTTGGAGGTCATACCCCGCTGCTTCAAAATCTCATCCAAATGAATTTGAATCGCCATGTGACTACCTCTTAAATGAACAGGTCATTGTCGTCTTTCAGCGCCTTGTTTTCCCCGATGATGCGTGCGGCAATCAGACACACCAGCAGGAAGGTCACCGAGCCGATGGGCAGGCTGACGGATACATCCAGATTGCGCAAATGAGGGATGCACAGCATTTGCAGCACATGGAATACTGTAGTGACAATTGCGGTGATGGTTAGGGTGGTGCCGCACCATTTTGCCAGATGCTCTGCGTAAGCGGCAGTATGCTCGCTTTCCTCAGAGAAGGCGTTCAGCAGGTTCAGCGCAATGATGACGGCGGCGGTGTTCAGCAACGGAGGCAGGGCGTCGGTGATGCAATGCAGGGTGAGGAACAGGTACGTCAGGGTCAGACTGCCGCTGTTTTGGTTGGCATTGCGGACGGCATCAATATCGTTCAGCAGGTCACCGAAGCAGCTGCCAAAGACACTGACCACGAACAGCACACCCAGCAGCTTCAGAAAGATGCCCAGCGCCTTGTACAGTTCGGATTCGTTGGCAGAACAGAATGCGTGTACCGTCCGCAGAATCAGCCAGCTGACCAAAATGACATAGACCACTGCACCGTATTGTGCCTGCAGCATTTCAGGCCCTGCAACGGTGGCGAGGAAGCTGCCAAAGGGGTTGATGCAGTTATAGAGTACCACTGCAAGAACCGGAGATAACAACAGCAGCAGAATGTCGCATTTGGCTTTGCTGTGCTTACGCAGCAACAGCCATATGGCTGCGGGAATTATAGAAAGAATGACAAAAATCATCCATGCCAGAATGTTATCTATGCTGCTTACCAAGCTCAATATACGAAGTCCGTTTCCGATGGGACCAAAGGGGAAGCGCAGCAGGCTGATAAGAAGTGTGCTGCCGTCGGCAAACAGTGCAAATGCGACGGAGCAAACCGCGGTAATCAGCAGCAGTGCGTAATAGTTCTTATGTTTCATACAGCACCTCTAAATTATCGTTTTACAATAATCTTCTTGGCTTTAGTATAGTATAGGGGAGCTTACTTGTCAACGAAAAATTATCGAAAAACAATAATCCCCCTCGGTAGACGAGGGGGGCGATGGGGAAGGAGCGAGCTGCGGCGGCGCCGCACTACGGGCGGGGAACTGCTGGGACAAAGCGCTTACAGCAGTTTGATGCAGCGTGCGATGTAGTCGATGGCATCGGAGCCTGACAGGCACTGGTCATCGGGGAGCATCTGGATATGGTCCAGCCATGTGTTCATGTGACCGATCATTTTACGGGAGGAGAGGGTGTACAGTACTCGATCGGCATGGTTCTTGTGCTGCAGGGCAAAGGCTGCATTGCGGCTGAGGAACATGGAGGTGGGGATGTCGTCAAAGTTGCAAATTTGGTTGTGCGTGGACAGAATGCGCAGCTGATCGCTGCGGTTGCCGTCCAGAATCTCCAGCATATTTTTCAGATGGGTCATACGGTCGGAGCGGGGGATTTCAATGGTGCGTCCGAAGGCGCGGAGCTTGCCTGTGTACATATAGTCCACCAATGCGGACTTATACAAAATCACAGACTCAAAGAAACGGGAGCCGTCCAGATACAGACCCATATCTCGTCCGATGTCTCGTTCTCTGGGGGTCAGGCGTTCCTGCAGCCCTTCGGGGAAGTATAGGGGCTGCATATGCTTCAGCAGGCAGCGGCAGTCGGGCTGCATGAAGTAGTCCAGAAAATACTGGTTTTTCCGCAGCTTCCCCATGTTGGCAGGCTTGCTGACGGAAGGGCGGTTGAGGATATAGCTGTCCGCAGAGGAGCAGTAGCGGCGAATCAGCTCGCTGTCGAAAGATTCCAACAGGAACAAATCACCTGTGATGGGTTCGCGGAGATATTGAATCAACAGCTCGTCTCGCACAAGGAAGCTCTGTCCCGAAGACTTCAGCTCATAGAAATCATAATGGATGTCGTAAGGCTGTCCCATCAGATAGCAGAAGCTGCGGCAGGAGTGGTTGACCTTGGCCGCAATGTCGTTCATGTCCACAAACTGAATGACCCGAATGGGGGTGTCTGTGGGGACGGACTCACGGAGACGGCGGAAGAATTCTTCGTTGTTCTTAAAGTGACCGTGGATGGGGTTGGTGCAGAGGAGCTCCACAGGGCGGTCGGGGGTGCTGCGATTGCGCAGTACTTGGAAGATGCTTTCGGGAAACAGGGAAGAGCCTGTGGCAAGAGAAAGTGTGGCGTTTTCCGTGCCTGTCTGCTGACGGCGAGGGGCGGTGAGCTGCTTACTCTCCTCATAGGCTCGGTGGAGCAGTGCGGTGACTGCGGCAGCGAAGTCAGCTTCCTCGGCGGTGCAGTGGAGGGAGAAACGTGCCATTGCCCGCTCACGCAGAGGCGGTGTAGAGGCGGAGGCGATATATTCCCCTGTGCGGCGGAACAGGTCACCGTGACTGTCTGCAGCGGGGAGTTTTACGTTGTTGATCCAGCGGCTGATATAGGAAGGGTCATAGCCCAATGCATCTGCCAAATTGCATCGCTTGATGCTGCATAAGGTGCAAAGTTCACCCAAAACATTGCCGAATGACATATTGCTGCCTCCTTGACTAATAATCGGTCATCTTTCCTATGTGAGTGGCAAGATGAATGCTAACTTGCTTGCTATTATACGATAAAATGCGTAAATACTCAAGAAAATAGTGGTTTGCGGCGTTAGGAAACTTGCGGCAACATTCCTGCAAGTCGAATCAACTACCGTCACTGTAATCGTGGGAGGGCTTGTGATACACTGATACCAAGGAAAAATGTATAAAACAACAAAGGAGTGCTGTATATGACATTGAATGCTGATAAGCAGATTACCGAACTGGCTCGCAAGATTATTCAGGATGCAGGCCTGCCCTACACCCCCGCACAGCTGGCTGAAATCCCTGCGATTCTGGCAGCAAAGAGCCGTTACTTCTGGTGCATCGACAATCAGGAATTTGACCTGATGCCCGATGTATTCACCGAAGAAGGCTTCCAGACCTACTGGAGCGGCAGACCCGGCAACAACGACCGCTACGCACAGGTGGAACAGAACCGCCGTACCTGCGGCATGGACATGGTGCCTCTGCACTTTGGCTACAATCAGATTGTGCATTTCACAGGGGAACGCAGCTGCCAGCTGCTGACCAGAATGCATGACTACCACACCTACAAGGACAACGGCGATACCTACTCCGGCTATGGCTTGTATGTGGACGATCTGGTGAAGTGCGACGATGACCGCTGGCGTATTAAGACCCTTCGCCTGACCTACCGTGTGCTGGAAGGTCAGCTCAGACAGATGTGATTTTAACCCGAACAATAACTTAGGAGGTACATTATGAACAGATTGAAAGATAAAGTTGCGATTATTACCGGTGCGGCAGGCGGCATTTGCCACAAGGCATCCGAACTGTTTTGTCAGGAAGGCGCAAAGGTCGTCATGGTTGACATCGACCCCATGGTAGAAGAATTCTGCGCTAAGATCGTTGCTGACGGCGGCGAAGCTGTTGCTGTGGTTGCTGACGTTGCGGTTAAGCAGACTTGGGTTGACCTGCAGAATCTGGCTGTTGAAAAGTTCGGCACCATTGACATCGTTGTCAACGGCGCAGCTGCGTTCTCTCCTCCCACTCATGACTGGGCAACCATCACTTCCGAAATGATTCTGGACGTTATGCGCGTGAACATTGACTCCATGCTGTATTCCTACCAGACCGTTCTGCGTTACATGATGCGCAATAAGATTCGCGGCAACTTCCTGAACTTCTCCTCCTCCACCGGTTTGGCATACAACGGCTCCGCTGTACAGGGCTATCCCTTCTCCAAGGCTTGCGTAAAGCTGGGCACCCAGAACATGGTCAACCAGGTTTCCAAGAAGTACGGCATCCGCTTCAACTGTCTGGCTCCCAACTATGTTTGGGTACCCAAGCAGCAGCACGTATGGGATATGTACCACGACCACTTCAAGGCTGTTACTCCCATGCCTTACACCGGTATGCCCGAAGACGCAGCATGGGCAATCGTTTACCTGTGCTCCGACGAAGCAAAGTACATCAACGGCGTTTGCCTGCCCGTAGACGGCGGCTGGTACGTCCAGAAGTAAGCAATCAATAGGGAGGACGAAAATGTCTGTATTGCTGCAGCCGATGCAAATCGGCAATATGGAATTGAAGAACCGCATTGTGCTGGCGCCTATGGGTGTAACCATCGGCAATATGACCAGCAGCACTGTGGATTACTTCGTGGAACGCGCCAAGGGCGGCGCAGCCATGATTTTCTGCAACATCAAGGGTTCTGCTACCTTTGAATCCGCAGACCACTCCATCTTCTTCAACGAAGAAACAGAAGAACTGTTCAAGCAGACCGTAGAACGCTGCCATGCTTACGGCTGTAAGGTTGGCGCACAGATTATGCCCGGTGACGGTCGTATCGGCGGTCCCTCTACCAAGTACCGTGTGCCCGTGTGCGCATCCGCTGTTCCCTGGATGCACGCACCCATGCTCAAGTGCCATGAGCTGACCGTGGAAGAAATCGCTATCATTGAAGCGGACTACCGTGAAAGCGTAAAGGCTGCTCTGCGCTGCGGCGCTGACTGCATCGAAATCCACGCTTACGGCGGCTATCTCACCGACCAGTTTCTGACCGCTCGCTGGAATATCCGTACCGATGAATACGGTGGGGATACAGAAGGCCGTGCAAGATTCCTGAAGGAACTCATTGAGATTTGTAAGGACGAAGGCGGTAAGGATTTCCCCGTTATCGTTAAGTTTACCCCCGAACATTATCTGGACGGCGAAGGCTACCGTCACATGGAAGAAGGCATCGAGCTGGCTAAGCTCATCGTCTCCTACGGTGCCGATGCCCTCCATGTTGACGCAGGCTGCCATGACAACTGGTACCACGCTATGCCTCCCGCAGGTCTCCAGCAGATGACCCTCCAGAGCAGAAGTGCAAAGGTGATTAAGTCTGTGGTGGATGTTCCCGTAATGACCCACGGTCGTTTCGGTGACGTAAACAAGGCAGAATCCGCTCTGCGCACCGGCGTATGTGACTTTACTGTAATCGGCCGCGGTCTGCTGGCTGACCCCGACCTGCCCAATAAGCTGGCTGCAGGCAGACCCGATGAAATTCGCCCCTGCATCTCCTGCAACGAAGGCTGCATCGGTCGTGTATATGCAGGCAAGCCCGCTACCTGCGCAATGAATCCCCGCTGCGGTCATGAAGACGGCAGCAAGGACATTCCCAAGGCTGAAGCACCCAAGAAAATTGTGGTTGTGGGCGCAGGCCCCGGTGGCTGCATGGCAGCACTGTACGCCAAGGAAGCAGGCCATGATGTAGTGGTTCTGGAAAAGGGCAACTGCATCGGCGGCAACGCTCTGAACGCCTGCAAGCCTTATTTCAAGGTGGACATGCACCGCATGATCGCTTACTTTGAAACCCAGCTCATTAAGCAGGGTATCCCCGTGAAGTTCTATACGGAAGCTACTCCCGACGTGGTTGCCTCTTACAAGCCCGACCATATCATCTGGGCAGCAGGCGGCACGCCCATCGTGCCTTCCTCCATTCCCGGTTTGGACAGCCCCAATGTATACCCCGCAACTCTGGCACTGCGCGATGCTTGCGACGTAGGTCAGCGTGTGGTAGTTGTTGGCGGCGGTCTGGTTGGTGTGGAAACCGCTCTGCAGATGGATATGTGGGGCAGAGATGTAATCTGCATCGATATGGCTAAGACCATTCCTTCCGAACCCGGCTTCAAGATGAACGACGACCTGATGAAGAAGCACATGGTAGAATCCGGTGTTCAGTTCCGTCCCAAGACCAAGCTGGAATCTGTGGAAGGTGACGTATTCGGATGCCGTGTTACCGTCAGCAGCGGCGATGTAACCGAAGTTCTGGAATGTGATACCGTTCTGCTGGCACTGGGCTTCCTGCCCACCGCAAATGCAGCGGAAGCACTGGAAGCGGTTGCACCCGTCACCGTCATCGGCGACGCAGCCAAGCCCAGACGCATCGTATTTGCTATTGAAGAAGCATGGGATGCGGTGAAGAATCTGTAATCCATACATAAAAAATAAACCTCCCGATGTTTTCATCGGGAGGTTTTTGTGCGCTTTTTACTTATTCAGCTGTTTCTGCAGCCAGTCCTTGCCGTCTACATAGCGGGAGACAATGAAGGTTGCCACATAGTCCCCTGCGGCATTGACCATGGTTGCGGGAGGGTCAATGAGGTTGCCCAGTGCCAGAGCAAAGGGATAAGCCACTGCCAGCTGGTCGGGGAAGAAGATGGTGCACAGCACCAGTTCCCCTGTGCCGCCACCACCGGGAATGCCCGACATGGCAACGGAGGACAACACAGCGACAAAAATCGCTGCAATGGCCTGACCGCCTGTGAAGTCCATACCGAACAGACCGAACAGGAAGGCTACCTTCATAATAGCGCCCATTGCGGAGCCGTCCATGTGCATGGTAGCACCCAGAGGCAGCACGATGTTGCTGACGTCCTTGGAAACTCCTGTGTTTTCGGCGGCTTCCATATTGGTGGGGATGGTCGCCACGCTGGAGCAGGTACCGAAGGATACCGCTGCGGGCTTGAGCAGATGCTTCCACATGACCTTTGCTGCGCCTTTGCCGCCGCCGAAGCGTGCGTACAGGGGGAAGAAAACGAACATATACACGAAGCAGAGTACGTAGTAAATCATCAGGGTGCGACCATAGTCGCCGATGAGCTCGGGACCGTAGGTGGCAATCAGGTCAGCAAAGAAGCCGAAGAAGCCGATGGGGGCATAGTAGGTGATAATCTTGACGGTCTTCATAATAGCGCCCGTCATATCCGCAAGGAGCTTTGCGGTGGGGGTCTCGGGACCGCCGTTGAGCTGTACGCCGAAGCCAATGAGCACAGCGAACACAATCAGAGGCAGAATGGCCTTGCGGCTCCACAGTTCCATGAAGTCGGGCTTGGTGAAGAAGTTGATGATCAAATCTGCCGCACCGAGGGTGGCGCCTACTTCACCTTCGATGATGTCGTACTGACCGCCTACCACAGGGAATACGCGGCAGACAGCATACATAATGACGGAAGCGATGGCGGCAGTGACCATGAAGCTTGCAACGGTTACGCCCATGACCTTGCCTGCCTTGTTTGCGCTGGGCATATTGGCAATGGCAGATGCAATGGAGCAGAACACCATGGGAACTACGATGCAGAACATCAGGTTGATGAAGATGGTGCCCAGGGGCTTCAGCAGGGATGCCTTGGGCCAAACTGCCCCTGTGATGCAGCCTGCTACGATGCCTGTGAGCATCAGAATCAAAAAGCTGTTGTTTTTCAGAAATGCCTTCATGTGAAGAACCTCCGCACTATAATTTCTACACTACAGTATATACGGCACAAGTTGCAATGTAAAGGCGTTTTGTGCTATAATCATTGCAAATAATGCTGTGAGGAGCGTATATGGAAAACGGATTTGAAAATCGAGGGTACTTGCTGGAAAATTTTCGGCTGTTTCATCTGAAGGACACCGCAGGGATGCGCCCCGAGCCCCATTATCACGCCTTCTGCAAGCTGCTGATGCTCAGAAGCGGCAGCGGCGGCTACACCGTAGACGGGCAGCGATATTCTCTGCGAGCGGGGGATATTGTACTCATCGGCGACCGACGGGTACACTGTCCCGAATTTGCGGAGGGGACGTTGTATGAGCGTGTGATTGTGTACATAGACCCTGAGTTTCTCCGCAGTCATTCCGCAGCGGACTGTGATTTGGAGGCGCTGTTCACCGACCCTCGTCGGGCGGTACTGCGACCCGATGAGGCAGACCGCAGACGATTGTTTGCGTTGGCTGATGAGCTGGAAGAGGAGCTTGCGGGAGAGGACTACGGTCGTGAAATCGGCAGCCGCAGTGTGCTGCTGCGTTTGCTGGTGGAGCTTGGGCGGAGCATTCGTCGGGGCGGAAGCCGACAGCCTGCGCCCATTGTGCCCGCAGACCCTCGTATCCGCAGTCTGCTGGAATACATCGACGGGCATCTGACGGAGCTGCCCGATGTGCAGGGCTTGGCGGACTTGGTGTATTTGAGCAAATATCATTTGATGCGGCTGTTTCGACAGGAAACAGGGGAGAGCATTCACGGGTATATTTCCCACCGACGGCTGCAGGCGGCTCGAGAGCTGATTCACAGCGGTGTCAGTGTCACCGATGCCTGTTTTCAGGTGGGCTATGGCAGCTATTCCTCCTTCTTCCGTGCATATGTGAAGCAGTTTGGGGTCAGTCCCACGGATAAGGAATCCGCAGCGGTACGGGAAAGCGCTTACGAATGAAAAATTAACTTCCTTTATAGAGACGAAAGGTCTATAATGTAGAAAAAGGAGGAGTGACCATGTTTCAGCTGAAGCCTTATTTTGCCCCTGACTTTACCAAGCCTGCCTTTGCCGAAGCTCCCCATGCGGTATTTTTGCCTGCACCGAAAGACGGCGTAGCCCCGGAGGGTTACCATGCCATGAGCATTTTCCCCGAATACTTCAAGGTGGACGGCGCATGGCTTCTTGCGGAGGAAAGCCGCATGGACTGTGTGGCGGTTTTGGAACATGGTAAAATCCTTGTGAAGGAGTTCCGCAACCTGTTGGCAGGGGAGCTTGTGGCTGTGGGACGCAGGGAAAACGGCGAGGACGGCATTTATGTGTACCCCGACGGATTCCGTGAGGTGTTGGATGAAAATACCGATGCCTTTGCCTTCCGCCGCAGCCGCTCCCGTGAAACGGCCTTCTCCAGAGACTATGACGAATTGTACGAGGTCATGAAGCATGAGCGGGACCATGGAAAAATCGTATGGGTCATGGGTCCTGCTTTTGCCTTTGACCACGATGCCCGCAATGCCATGAGTGCCCTCATTGAAAACGGCTATGCCCATGCCCTTTTGGCAGGCAACGCATTGGCGACCCACGATTTGGAGGGGGCGTATTTGCGTACCGCTTTGGGGCAGGACATTTACACACAGCGCAGTATGCCCAACGGACACTACAATCACTTGGACACGCTCAATCGCATTCGCTATCACGGCAGCATTGGGGAGTTCATCCGCAACGAAGGCATCGACAACGGAATCATTTACAGCTGCGAGAAATGCGGCGTGCCTTATGTGTTGGCAGGGTCTATCCGTGACGACGGTCCTGTGCCCGAAATTTACGGAAATGTGTATGATGCACAGGATGCTATGCGCAATGAAATTCGCAGCGCCACCACGGTGATTTGTATGGCAACCATGCTGCACACCATTGCGGTGGGGAACATGACCCCATCCTATCGGGTTATGCCCGATGGCACTGTGCGGCAGATTTACTTCTACTGCGTGGATATCTCCGAATTTGCGGTGAATAAGCTTGCTGACCGCGGCAGCCTCTCCGCACGAGGGATTGTTACCAATGCCCAGGATTTTATTGTGAATCTGGCAAAGGGATTAAATGTATATTAAAAACAAAAGCACCTCAATGCATAGCATTGGGGTGCTTTTTTGAATGAATTTTTCGTTGAAAAGCGGGCGATGGGAGATCAATTGCAAATCATCAGTTGACTGTATACCGCACCGTCGGGAACTTCCGCTTGGGCGTTGGGGTCGGAACCAAAAATAGAGCCGTGGGCATAAATGGGGTCGGAATCTGCGGCGCGATAGACCATGCCGTAGTCGGTTACATCAAAGGAAAAGACAGCTTCGCCATCCCAATTGAAGCAGGTTAAGATGTCGTTTTCGATGGTGTAGGTGCCACCGTTGAGTCGAGAGGAGTAAATAGGTTCGGAGAGAGTAAATTGCCCCGGCTCGGGAGTCAGGGTCAAAACGGAGCGTAAGCTTTCTTTGTCCTCACGTTCTATCCAAAATGTGTACTGCTCATATTCATATTCGGGGACTTCCGGCTGGGATAGTCCCGTGAAGTACAGAATTTGGGACATGGTTTGTACCTGCTGCTCAAATTCTCCAATCAGCGGATTGCCGTCGTTTTCCTGCTTGCCGTAGCTGCCGAATTGGGCGTGGTTGCCACCTTCCAAAATGATTTCGGTGGTGTCGGCAGGGAGATTGGGGAAGTATTCCCTGTATTTTTCCATGTTCAGCACACCGTCACGGGTGCCGTAAATGGACAGCACCTGCAGGTCGGTGTTTGTCAGGTCAGCGGTGGAGTAGGCTGCCAGCAGTACAACACCCTTCACCTTGTCGCAGTGTGCGGCGTGACTTGCTGCCATGCTGCCACCCAGACTATGTCCGCCGATATACCATGTGTCAATGTCGGGGTATTGTGCGGAAATCTTTTCGGCGCTGTCAACGGACAAAACCGCCAGATTCAAGGGCATCTTGGGAATGACACACAGGACGCCGTTTTCTGCCAGCATTTCCATGAGGGGGGCGTAGGCGGTGTATTCCACCTTGCCGCCGGGATAGAAGATGAAGCCGATTTTCGGTTCATTTGGGGTGAACACAGCAAGGTTGTTTTCCACGGTGACGGTGACATTGTCAGAGCTTTCCAGTGCTGTGACGGCACGTTCTTCCATGTGGTAATAGTCAGCGGCGTAAATGCCCGCAGCGGCGCAGAGGATGATAGTCAGCGACAGCAGGATGATGCCCATGCCTTTGAAAAGCTTCATAATCATTTTCTCCTTGCAGTAATGATAGTGCCATGGTAGCACATGGTTCGGTGAATTACAAGTTGCATACGATTTAGACGAAAACGCCACAGGGATTGTTCCTGTGGCGTTCGTACGTTGTTATTTCATTTGGCTGACCTTGTACAGGAATGTAACTACCTGTGCACGGGTGCAGGTATCGTTGGGGCCAAACTTGTTTTCCCCGATACCGCCGGTGATGTCGTTTTCCGCTGCCCAGATGACGGGAGCGGCGAACCAGTCGGTGTCCGCTACGTCAGCGAAGCTGCTGCCGCCCTTGATGACGGGTTTGCTTTCCGCAGCGTACAGGAAGGTCACAATCTGTGCGCGGGTACAGGTCTGTTCGGGACCGAACTCACGCTTGCTGATGCCGCTTGTGATGCCGTTTTCCACAGCCCACAGTACGGGCTTCAAGTACCAAGCATCATCAGCCACATCGTCAAAGGGATTGATGGTGGTCTTGGGCTCGGGCTTGCCGTTTGCTGCCCACAGGAAGGTAACTACCTGTGCGCGTGTGCAGCCTTCGTTCGGTGCGAAGGTGTCTGCGGTTTTACCGCCTGTGACCTCATTTTCCTTTGCCCACATGACGGAGTTGTAGTACCAGTCTGTGTCGCTGATGTCCTTGAAGGGGTTTTCAACAGGTGCAGGTGTGGGGGTAGGCGTGGGAGTAGGTGTGGGAGTAGGTGTAGGCTTCACCGTGGGAGTAGGTGTGGGAGTAGGAGTAGGCTTCACCGTGGGAGTAGGAGTAGGCTTCACCGTGGGAGTAGGAGTAGGCTTCACCGTGGGAGTGGGAGTAGGCTTCACCGTGGGAGTGGGTGTAGGCTTCGCCGTGGGAGTAGGTGTAGGCTTCACCGTGGGAGTGGGA
>JAZREI010000012.1:0-4737 GCA_045660685.1 Oscillospiraceae bacterium | reverse complement strand
ATCCTGCTGGACTACGAAAAGCATCTGGCAATCATCTGCGGCACTCAGTACGCAGGCGAAATCAAGAAGACCGTCTTCTCCATCATGAACTACATCCTGCCCAAGCAGGGCGTATTCCCCATGCACTGCTCCGCGAACATCGGCGCAGAAGGCGACTCCGCAGTCTTCTTCGGTCTGTCCGGCACCGGCAAGACCACCCTGTCCGCTGACCCCAACCGCAAGCTCATCGGCGACGACGAACACGGCTGGGCTGACGACTCCGTATTCAACTTCGAAGGCGGCTGCTACGCAAAGTGCATCAACCTGTCCGCTGAATCCGAACCCGAAATCTTCAACGCAATCAAGTTCGGCTCTCTGGTTGAAAACGTTGTTATGGACGAAGAAACCCGTGAATTTGACTTTGACGACGATTCTCTGGCAGTCAACTCCCGCGTTGGCTACCCCATCGAATACATCCCCAATGCTGAGCTGAGCGGCATGAGCCCCTCCGTTCCCAAGAACGTTATCTTCCTGACCGCTGACGCATACGGCGTACTGCCTCCCATCTCCAAGCTGGACATGAACCAGGCAATGTACTACTTCGTATCCGGTTTCACCTCCAAGCTGGCAGGCACCGAAATCGGCATCAAGGAACCCGTTCCCACCTTCTCCACCTGCTTCGGCGCACCCTTCCTGCCTCTGGATCCCTCCATTTACGCAGATATGCTGGCTGACAAGGTTGAAAAGGCTGGCGCAAGCGTATGGCTGATTAACACCGGCTGGAACGGCACCGGTCAGCGTACCAAGCTGAAGTACACCCGTGCAATGGTTACCGCAGCTCTCAACGGCGAACTGCTCAAGAGCGAATTCGTTACCGACCCCATCTTCGGCGTATCCGTACCCACCACCTGCCCCAATGTTCCCGACGAACTGATGATCCCCATCAACACCTGGGAAGACAAGGCAAAGTACGAAGAAACCGCTAAGAAGCTGGCTGCATCCTTCAACGAAAACTTCAAGCAGTACACCAAGATGAGCCCCGAAGTTATCGCTGCAGGCCCCAAGGCATAAGCAAATAGTAAAAGCTTAACCGTTCTTTAACGGCTCTTTGCAGCAAATATCGTGAAATCGACCGCAGGGGCGCAATGCCCCTGCGGCATAAGAGTATATAAGGCATCAATCATCCATTATCGGAGGAATCAAACATGCATAAAATTCAGTTTACCGAGACTGTTCTCCGCGATGCGAACCAGTCTCTGATCGCTACCAGAATGCCCATGTCCCAGATGAAGCCCATCCTGTCCACCATGGACAAGGCCGGCTACTACTCCGTGGAATGCTGGGGCGGCGCAACCTTCGACTCCTGCCTGCGTTATCTGGGCGAAGACCCCTGGGAACGTCTGCGCATCATCCGCAAGGAAATGCCCAACACCAAGCTGCAGATGCTGCTGCGTGGTCAGAACCTGCTGGGCTATAAGCACTACCCCGATGACGTTGTTATCAAGTTCATTGAACGCTCCGTTGCAAACGGCATCGACATCATCCGTATTTTCGACGCGCTGAACGACCTGCGCAACCTGAAGCTGGCTATCGAAACCACCGTGAAGTACGGCGCTCTGGCTTCCGGTGCCATCTCCTATACCACTTCTCCCGTACATACTCTGGAAAACTACGTAAAGCTGTGCAAAGAAATGGCTGCTATGGGCTGCGGCACCATCTGCATCAAAGACATGGCAGGGGTTATCACGCCTCAGGAAACCCATGATCTGGTCAGCGCCATTAAGGACGCACTGCCCGAAATGCCTCTGGTTCTGCACACCCACTCCACCACCGGTATGGCATTCATGTCCATCCTGAAGGGCGTGGAAGCAGGCTGCGACGTCATCGACACCGCTTCCTCCTGCTTCTCCGGCGGCACCAGCCAGCCCGCAACCGAAACTCTGTATGACGCACTGACCCAGATGGGCTTCGAAGTTCCTCTGGACCGCATCATCCTCAAGGAAGTCAATGACTACTTCAAGCCCTACCGTGACGAATGTCTCTCCAGCGGTCTGCTGAAGCCCAAGGCTATGGCAACCGATACCGACGCACTGACCTACAAGGTTCCCGGCGGTATGCTCTCCAACCTCATGAGCCAGCTGGAATCCATGAACGCATTCGACCGTCTGGAAGAAGTACTGCAGGAAGTTCCCGCTGTTCGCAAGGACATGGGCTATCCTCCTCTGGTTACTCCCATGAGCCAGATTGTCGGCGTACAGGCAACCAACAACGTTCTGGCAGGCGAACGCTACAAGAACGTCACCAAGGAAGCCATCGCTTACATGCGCGGTGAATACGGCCGTGCTCCCGGCGAAATCAACGCAGAGCTGCAGAAGAAGATTCTGGGTGACGAACAGCCCCTGACCGTCCGCTTCGCAGACACTCTGGAACCTGCTTTCGAAAAGACCAAGGCTGATTTGGGCGACATGGCTCGCGACGATGACGACGTTCTCAGCTACATCGCATTCCCCCAGGTTGCGGAACGCTTCTTCGAAGAACGCAAGGCAAAGGAAGAACGCAAGGTCAAGTTCTCCATCGAAGCTATGTAAGGAGGAAGATCTATGAACTTCACCCTTTTCCAGCCCTCTGATGTATCCCTGATTGAAGGTCTGGGTTACTCCATTCTGGGCATGGCCATCGTGTTCGCGGTTCTGATTATGCTGATTGGCGTAGTCAAGCTCATGGAAAAGTTCACCAACCGCAACAAGCAGGAAGAAACAGCTTCCGCAGCTGCACCTGCCGCACCCATGCCCGCACCCGCCTCTGCCAAGCCCGCTCCCGGTACTGCCGGTGAGCTGAAGCTGTACAACGTAGAAGAACGTGATGCAGCTATGGTCATGGCAATCGTGGCCGACAAGGTCGGCAAGCCGCTCAATGAGCTGCGATTCATTTCCATTAGGGAGGTTACTGAACAATGAAATATAAGGTTACTCTCAACGGCAGAGTTTACGAAGTAGAAGTGGAAGAAGATACCGCCATGCTGGTGGACGAATACGAAGCATACGTTCCCGCTCCTGCTCCCGCACCCGCAGCCGCTCCCGTTGCTGCCGCACCTGCCGCACCCGTTCTCTCCGCTAATATCGCTGCAGCAGCTGCTTCCGGTGATGCTGTTCCCTCTCCCCTGCCCGGCACCATTTTGAAGGTCAATGTATCCGTTGGTCAGGCAGTCAAGGAAGGTGACGTTCTGGTTGTCATCGAAGCGATGAAGATGGAAAACGATGTTGTAGCTCCCAGAGCAGGCACCATCGCTCAGGTTTCCGTTCCCAAGGGCGCAACCGTCAACACCGGTGATACTCTGGTGGTTCTCAGCTAAGAGGTGACGGTATGTCTGTAATTATTGATGTTATCCAAACCATTTGGTTGGAATCCGGCTTTGCCATGATGGACTGGCGCAGTCTGGTCATGATTGGCATTTCCCTGGTTCTGCTGTATCTGGGCATTGTCAAGCAGTTTGAACCTCTGCTGCTGGTAGGCATCGCATTCGGCGCACTGCTGACCAACCTGCCCGGTGCAAACCTGTACCATCCCGAGCTGTGGGATGCCTTCATTGCAGGGGAAATCGGCTACGGCACCATTATGCATGACGGCGGTCTGCTGGACATTCTGTATATTGGCGTTAAGGCAGGTATCTACCCCTCTCTGATTTTCATGGGCGTTGGCGCTATGACCGACTTCGGTCCTCTGATTGCTAACCCCAAGTCCCTGCTGCTGGGCTCTGCTGCACAGCTGGGCGTTTACTGCGCATTCATTCTGGCAATCATTCTGGGCTTCACCGGTAATCAGGCGGCTGCTATCGGCATCATCGGCGGTGCTGACGGTCCTACCGCAATTTACCTGTGCTCCAAGCTGGCTCCCGAACTGCTGGGTGCAATCGCAATCGCAGCTTACTCCTACATGGCACTGATTCCTCTGATTCAGCCCCCCATCATGCGCGCTCTGACCACCGAAGAAGAACGCAAGATCAAGATGGAACAGCTGCGTCCCGTTTCCAAGACCGAAAAGATTATCTTCCCCATTGCGGTTTCCGCATTCATCATCCTGCTGCTGCCCTCCACCGCGCCTCTGATTGGCTGTCTGATGCTGGGCAACCTGTGGCGTGAAACAGGCGCAACCGACCGCCTGTCCGACACCGCTCAGAATGCACTGATGAACATCGTCACCATCTTCCTGGGCATCTCCGTTGGTGCTACCACCGTTGGTGAACGCTTCCTGACTCTGGAAACCATTCTGGTTATCTGCTTGGGTCTGTTCGCATTCTGCTTCTCCACCGTTGGCGGTCTGCTGCTGGGCAAGCTGCTGTGCAAGCTCACCGGCGGCAAGATCAATCCTCTGATTGGTTCCGCAGGCGTTTCCGCAGTTCCCATGGCTGCTCGCGTATCTCAGATGGAAGGCCAGAAGGCAAATCCCTCCAACTTCCTGCTGATGCACGCAATGGGCCCCAACGTGGCCGGCGTTATCGGCTCCGCAGTTGCTGCAGGTTTCCTGCTGGCACTGTTCGGCTAAAACAAAACTATTCAACCGAGAACCAATGGTTCTCGTTTGTTTTTTATTTCCCTCACCAAATTGTATGGGTGAACATTTCTCTTGTGTTTCCATACAAAGACAGCTACAATACTCACTTGGAGGGATGTACTATGACTTCATTCTTTACCTGTCCCGTATGCAGCGGCGCGCTGAACGGTGACAAATCCTATAAATGCGAACACAACCACTCTTTTG
>JAZREI010000011.1:0-1770 GCA_045660685.1 Oscillospiraceae bacterium | reverse complement strand
GCGGGACTATATTTACGGCCTGCACCATGTGCCTGACGGCGTTCACCACTCCTCGGGCCGCTATCTGTACCAGGACGATAAGGGCTGTTATTGGCTCCACCCGTCCAGTAACGGCACGCTGAACTTTTTGATGCAGATTATTATGGAACTGCGGGAGCGGGGGTTTGACGAGGTCGTGATGTACGACTTCCAGTTCCCTGACACCGAAGATACCAACGTAAAGGGCGACAAAGCCCAAATGCTCACCAAGGCGGCCAATACTTTGGTGTCTGCCTGCGCCACGGAAAAGTTTGCCGTGTCCTTTGTGAAAACGGCGGACTTCACCTTGCCGAAAGGCCGGGTCAGAATGTATATGGAGGGTCTGGATGCCACCCAGGCTATGAACGCGGCATCATCAAGCGGCATTGAAAACACCGCGGTGAATCTGGTGTTCATCACGGAGCTTTACGATACCCGATTCGATGTTTACAGCGTGCTGCGACCCCTCTCCGGCGCCCACTAAATTAAAAATTGAGAATTAAGAATTAAGAATTGAGAATGAACCCCGTCATTGCGAGGAGTCGCTTGCGACGACGCGGCAATCCCTCCCTACTCCCGTCATTGCGAGGGTGCGTCAGCACCCGTGGCAATCTCTGAAAAGCATACAATCGACAAAAGGGAAAAACCGACAATCTTGCGATTTTTGGTTTTTTCCTTTTTCTTTTTTTCCAAAGATTCACAAAAGCCACAAAATTCGTGTGGGTTATTTGTGTATTCGTACTATTGAAATAATCGGCGCAGTTTAGTACAATGTATATGGATAAAGTGGTACAGTGTGGCAACACGACACAATTGCGTTACCGCGCACCACAAAAAAATAACAAAAATTTTGGAGGTATTTATTATGGCTGGCGGTCCTGGATCTTATGTATTCGGCGCAGAAGAAAAGAAGGAATTGATGGATGTTATCGAAGCAGGTGCTTTGTTCCGTTACGGCACTCCCGGTGTCGACGGCTTCCAGGGTAAGGTTGCAACCTTTGAGAAGGAAATCGCTGCTCAGCTGGGCCACGGTTATGTGGTAGCTACCAGCTCCGGTACCGGTTCTCTGCTGTGCTGCTTGGCAGCTCTGGGCATCGGTCAGGGCGACGAGGTTATCGTTCCCGGCTACACCTTTATCGCTTCTATTTCCACCATCGCAATGATGAACGCAGTCCCCGTTCTGGCTGAGATCGATGACTCTTTGACTATCGACCCCACCAAGATCGAGGCTCTGATCACCCCCCGCACCAAGGCTATTATGCCTGTCCATATGCTGGGTAACCCCTGTAAGATGGACGAGATCATGGCTATTGCTAAGAAGCACAATCTGTACGTTATCGAGGACTGCTGCCAGGCAGTCGGCGCTTCCTACAAGGGCAAGTGCTGCGGCACCATCGGCGACATGGGCGCCTACTCTCTGAACGTGTTTAAGACCATCACCACCGGTGACGGCGGCTTTGTTGGTACTTCCGATGAGGCTCTGTACGAGCGTGCATTCGGCTTCCACGATCAGGGTCACAAGCCCTCCCGTACCGGCGTTGAAGTTGGTAACCGCTCCATCGTTGGCGTTAACATGCGTATGAACGAGCTGTCCGGCGCTGTTGCTGTTGCTCAGGGTCGTAAGCTGCCCATGGTTCTGAAGACCCTGCGTGAGAAGAAGGCTCTGCTGAAGGCACAGCTGCAGGATCTGCCCGGCGTTGGCTTCCGTACCATCAACGACGAAGGCGAGTGCGCTACCCTGCTGACTCTGCT
>JAZREI010000010.1:0-17522 GCA_045660685.1 Oscillospiraceae bacterium | reverse complement strand
AGACCCACCAGCGTAGGGGGTGCTTCTTTTGGCATGCTGAGGGGACTCATGGATGTGACCGTACCTCAACGAGGCGTGCTGTTGTATTTATTGCAAAAAAATGATAGGATAAAATAAACATACCTTGAATTTGTAGTGGAGAATTAAGCGATGAAAATCTACGATATTTCCCAAGAAGTTTTCAGCTGCGGGGTATATCCCGGCGACCCGACACCGGAGAAAAAGATGCTTATGTCAATGGGAAAAGGTGAAGTATATAATTTGACAGCGTTTAATATGTGTGCACACAACGGCACGCATATAGATGCACCTTTCCATTTTATGAAAGATGGAAAAACTGTGGATGAAATATGCTTAGAGACATTTGTGGGAATGGCTTATGTGGCAGAACATCATGGAATTGTCACAGGCGATGATGCTGCAGAAATAATTGGAAAGGCGAAAAAACAGAACCCGGAAGCGGCAAAGAGACTTTTGATTAAAGGGGATGCAGAAGTCTCATTAGAGGCGGCAAAGGTATTTGCATCTTCTGATATTTTACTTCTGGGAAATGAATCCCAGACAATCGGGCCTCAAAACGCCCCAATGGCAGTGCATCTTGTGCTTTTGGGTGCAAATGTTATCTTGCTTGAAGGGATTCGTTTGTCAGAGGTATCTGAAGGTGTTTATTTTTTAAATGCTGCACCGCTGAATTTATCAGGTGCGGACGGTTCGCCATGTAGAGCTGTATTGATAGCTATGGAGAATTAAATCCCAATTTATCGAAAAATTGGGTGGACGGATTCGATACATATACCTACTGAGAACGTATCAAAGCTTCACAGAATGTTGAAGAATTTTTGGAGTTATGTAGTATGATGAAATCCCATGAACACAATGAGGTGAGCTATATGAAAAAATATATCGTCATTCTAATGGCGCTGCTGTGTGTCATTGGCTTGACCGGCTGCCAAAAGCAGGTGAAGCTGGGTGCACCCAAGGATTATCCTGTGAGTGGGGAAGTAAGCTCTTTACGTATGTACATCAACGCTGCGGATTTGAAAATCGCGCAAGGAGACACCTTCCATGTGGAGAGTAATCTGAAGCATTTGACGGTATCTGTGCAAAACGGGGTGCTGACTGTTCGACAGAAGGACAAGGTGGGTGTTTCCTATACCGATGCCATGCTGACATTGTATGTGCCCGAAGGTACCGTGTTTGAATCGGTGAGCATTGACACCGGTGCGGGGCGGCTCACGGCGGATGAACTCCGTGCCGAAAGATTGGACTTGTCTCTGGGGGCGGGAGCGGTAGAGTTCGGCTATCTGGAAACCACCAAGGAAACCGACATTGAAGGCGGTGCGGGTGCAATTGTGATCGCTGACGGAACCATCACAAACCTTGAACTGGAAATGGGTGTAGGCGGACTGGACTTGACCGCTGCTCTCCTTGGCGACAGTGACTTGAGCCTGGGCGTTGGAGGATCCAAACTGACCCTGCTGGGGAATAAGGACGACTATCGTGTGGAAATCGAAAAGGGGCTTGGAAATATCCGCGTGGACGGAGAAATCGTCTCCCAATACGGCAACTATGGAAGCGGACGCAATTCCGTGGACATTGAAGGCGGTGTGGGAGAAATCGATTTGAGCTTCCAATAATAGAAAAAGGCCGCTGCATTTGCAGCGGCCTTAGTTTGTTTTTTGATTTAGTTTTCCTTTTCCTTGAACAGGTAAATGGCTACCAGAGAGCTGACCAGCAGCAGGTAGGGGTAGAACAGGTAACGCATGATGTTGAATGCGGACAGTGCTACGCCCATTTCGGAGCAAGCGGAGATTGCAACCAGCATCTGTGCGCCGTAGGGGATGATGCCCTGGAATACGCAGGAGAAGGTGTCCAGAATGCAGGCTGTACGCTTGTTGCTGATGCCGTATTCTTCGCTCATTTCCTTAGCGATGGGGTTTGCCATAACGATTGCAACGGTGTTGTTTGCGGTTGCAATGTCCATTGCGCCAACCAGCAGGCCCATGCCCAGCTGACCGCCCTTCTTGCCCTTGAATACACGCTGGATGAAGCTCAGCAGTGCGTCAAAGCCACCATATACGCGAATCAGGCTGCACATTGCAGCAACCAGAATTGCTACCATTGCGGTTTCAAACATACCGGAAGCACCACTGCCCATAGCAGACAGCAGGTTGATGGCTGCTACCTGACCGGTTGCCAGCATGATGATTGCACCGGAAACAATACCGACCAGCAGTACCACGAATACGTTGATACCCACAACGCCGCCAATCAGAACCAGTACGTAGGGGATAATCTGCACCAGACTGTATTCCTGAGTGGTCAGAGTGACCTGCTGACCCATGGTGAGGACCAGAATCAGTACCAGAGTTGCCAGTGCGGCAGGCAGAGCAATCCAGAAGTTGCCCTTGAACTTATCCTGCATTGCGCAGCCCTGACCGTTGCAGGCTGCGATGGTGGTGTCGGAAATGAAGGACAGGTTATCGCCGAACATTGCGCCGCCCACGATGGTGCCTACGCAGAGAGCAACGTTAAAGCCGGAAGCCTGTGCCACTTCTACTGCGATGGGGGTAATCAGAGTGATGGTGCCTACGGAAGTACCCATTGCAGTGGAAACGAAACAAGCGACCACGAACAGAACCGCAACAGCGAACTTTGCGGGAATGATGTCCAGCATGAAGTATGCAACGCTCTGAGCGGAGCTGCGGCCAACAACGCCAACGAATGCGCCTGCAGCCAGGAAAATCAGCAGCATGGTGATAATATTCTTATCGCCTACGCCCTGACCCATAATAGTCAGCTTTTCGTCGAAGCTCAATTTTTTATTCTGCAGGCAAGCAACCAGAATTGCTACCAAGAATGCAATGACAATGGGAATGTTGTAGAAGCCCATGGAGATTTTCATACCATATTCAAACAACAGACCAAGCCCCAGATAGATAACCAAAAATACCAGAATGGGGAGCAAAGCAATGGGATTTCCTTTTTTCATAAACGCCTCCGAACTTACGGATTTCTCAATATAAAGATAGAGAAAATTTAACACAATAAAGCGGTGATGTCAATAATAAACGGGATATTTGTTGTTTGAAGCAATAAAAAGATAGCAGACCCAAAGGTCTGCTATCTCAAATGAATTTATTTTTCTTATTCGCTTCGCAGCTCAACAACCACCAATTCGGGGCGATTATTGATGCGCAGGGGGAACAGGCTGTTGCCCAGTCCGCGGCTGATAATCATTTTGCAGCCTTCCTGTTCATACAAGCCTGCATCGTACTTGGGGAAAAATCCCTGATGAGGTGCGATGATGCCGCCCACCTTGGGCAGTCGCATTTGCCCACCGTGGGTATGTCCGCATAGGGTCAGGTTAATGCCTGCATCGGCGTAGGTGTGGAATTGCTCGGGATGGTGGCTCAGCAGAAGCTTGAAGCCCGCTGCTTCCTCTGCCAAATCATAGAGAAAGAAAGGGTAGTCCTCGTCACCGTATGGACAGTCCATGCCAATGAGGGTGATGGTATCTCCGTTTCGGTGTAAAGTGCGGCTTTCGTTGCGCAGGACAGTGACACCCAATTGCCGCAATCCTGTTTCCAATAGAGGATAGTCGGGGGTGCGTGCTTCGTGGTTGCCCTTTACATAAAAGCAGGGTGCTACAGTCAGCATGGCACGGACGGCATCCAGTGCTCGAGGAATATTGGTGCGGCGTGCGTCCAGCAGATCTCCCGTAATGGCAATCATGTGAGGACGGACTGCACGGAGACTGCGTACCAGTCGGCAGTGATCCATGCCGAACAGCTCATTGTGCAGGTCGGACACCTGTGCAATGCGCAGCCCATGGAAGCCCTTGGGCAGAGCGGGGGAGGTAATTGTATATTCCGTTGTGACGATGGAGGTATTTCCCCATGCAAGTCCTGCTGCGGCGATGGTAACTGCGGCAAGACCTGCGGCTTTGGTCAAAGGTTTCATTTGCTCATTTCTTCAGCCAGTGCGGCAATCTGTTGGATGTTTTCTTCTTTCAGACCGGCAAAAATCTTCACGATGGTTTCCGCATACTCGATACTCTTGCTGCTTTCCAGATACCGCTGCATGAGCCTTGCGGCTACGGGTGCCCAAGAGCCGTTTTCAATCAGCCCAACCTTACGGTTTTTGAAGTTGCGCTCGGTAAGGCGGTCGATGTACTGCTTCATGAAGGGGAAAATATCACCGCTGTAGGTGGTGGTTGCCAGTACAAGTTTATTGTAACGGAAAGCATCGGATACTGCAAGAGCCCAATCGGTGCGTGCCAAGTCGTGGACGACCACTTTGACACCTTGATTCCGCAGCGCCTCGGTCAGCAGCTCCACAGCCTTTTTGGTGTTGCCGTAGACGGAGGTGTAGGCAATGACCACACCTTCTTCTTCGGGGGTGTAGCTTGACCACAGGTCGTACAGACGGATGTAGTGACCCAGGTTTTCATCCAGCACAGGGCCGTGGAGGGGGTAAATGGCTTGGATATCCAGTGCGGCCGCCTTTTTCAGCAGTGCCTGCACCTGCACACCGTATTTGCCCACGATGCCGATGTAATAGCGGCGAGCTTCGTCCTCCCAAGGCTCGTCAATGTCCAATGCCCCGAATTTACCGAAGGCGTCTGCGGAGAACAGAGCCTTTGCGGTGCGGTCATAGGTCATCATGACTTCGGGCCAGTGGACCATAGGTGCCATGACAAACTGCAGCTCGTGCTTGCCCAAAGAGAGAATATCCCCTTCGTTGACCTCCAAGGTCTTGATTTGCTCCATTAGAGCGGGGAAGTAGTTGTACAGCATGATGAAGGTGCGAGGATTGCCCACTACGGTGACGTCGGGGTACAGCTCCATAAATCTGCCGATGCTTGCGGAGTGGTCGGGCTCCATGTGCTGCACCACCAAATAGTCGGGGGTGCGGCCCTGCAATGCGGCTGCGATATTGCCCAGCCATTCTTCGGTGAAGCCGATGTCCACGGTGTCCATAACGGCGGTCTTTTCGTCGATGATTACATAAGAATTATATGCCATGCCGTTGGGGACGACGTACTGGCCTTCAAACAGGTCCACAACGTGGTCGTTGACCCCTGCATAAACGATGTCATTGCGGTAGTTCATAGTCTCAATTCCTTTCCTTGTAGGTGTTTCTTTGATGTCTCTATTATACACGAAAAGAATGCTACTGTAAATAGGAATTATTACTATTAAGAAAGCTTTTCTATCATATAACAAAACAACACCCCCGTTGCTCTTGGGCAATGGGGGTGCAGATGGAAACAGTTGGTGGATGTTTTTACAATGCCGAGTGTGGCGAGATGTCCGTTGAACTGTGTAAAAACGATACCGTGCTGAAACATAACGATACGGACAATGTTCGTACGAGCTGAAAATTATTTCCGTACTCTGCGTTTGGCTTTCAGCTTGTACAGTTCTTCGGTGGCCAGTCGTGCCTTGGCTACGGGGATGGTTTTGTCCTTGGGGAAGCAGTAGTACAGGGCGTCCTTATCACCGATGGAAATCACATCGCCGATTTCATACCAGAAGTAGTCGGCGTTGAGGCTGTAGGATGCCTGAGGGACCAGGGAGAAATACAGTCGGTCTTCGCAGTCTGTCAGGCGGAAGCCTTCTTCGTTGTGCTGCAGTCTGCCTTCGCCAATGTTGTAGAGACATTTGGTGTCTACCAGCATGGAAATATCTACGGGAGTATCCAGCTTGTAGGTACCGTCTACAATTTCCTTGCGGACTTCTTCTCGCTGCCATGCGTACCAATCGGGCACATGGTCGAAGCGAGTATCGCCATCTTGTGCTTCCAGATAACCGATTTCCGTGAGGGTGTAGACCTTACCGCAGGCGTTGCAGCGCAGCTCAATGCCCTTGCCTTCCATAGCGTGCTCGCAGCCGCAGTGTGCGCATTTGTACAGTACACGGTGAAGACCGTCGGCACGGAAAGGCTCGTCAATGATGACTTCATTTTCCTGCTGCCAGCGGAAGTTATCGAAGGAGAATTCCTGCTGCAGAAGTGCATTCAGCTCCTCTGCACTTTTCTCAGCGATATCTTCGGGGCTCAGTAGGTACTTAATATCCGCGCTGACCTTCACCTTGCGCAGCTGCAGACCGTTGTACAGGGGGTCACGGTGGTATGCCCCTTGGGTGATGATGGTGACCACAGGGACCTTCATCATCTTTACCAGTCTGCCCAGAGAATCGGGGAGTGTGGTAGAGGTGCCGTCAAAGCTGTAGCCTGCTTCGGGGAACATGAGCACATTGCTCTTGTTTTCGTGGAGTGCATATTTGATGTCGCGAATCAGTGCGGCGTCGGTGACGAATTTATGGGTGGGAATGCAGCCCAGCCAGCGCATAATGGGTTCGATGCCGAACATACCTACCATACCGTCGTAAGTGGTGACGATGTTGAAGGTGCGCTTGCCCAAAGCATGAAACACACACTTCAGGTCATAGAAGCAGGAATGATTCATGAGAATCAGGCAGGGCTGATCATCGGGGAGCTGCTCCATGTTGATTCGATTACAGGAGAATCGGTTGATGAGCATATCGGGGATGGTGATGAGCTTAATGAGCTTATTCAGAAAAACAGAGGGCTTTTGGGGGTGCTTATGGGGATTGCGGGGTAGGGCCATGACTTGGTCATAGGTTCTCTGTTTGGAAGCGATTTTCATAGGCACGTTCCTCTCTTGTTTGGATGTTGTTGAGCCACTTATGTAAATTATATGTGAATTATCATGGTATTGCAATGGTTTCTTGACAATTTTGCCGTACAGCGGTATGTTTGTACCTAAGAAAGATTCGCGAAAGGAATTTGAGATTATGACCCGCAAGCTCTACTATGAAGACAGCCACATCAAGCAGTTTACCGCAACCGTTCTTTCCTGTACCGAAGGCAAAGACCGTTGGGAAGTGGTACTGGACCAAACCGCGTTTTTCCCCGGTGGCGGCGGACAGCTTCCCGATACCGGTGCCATGAATATGGCTCGCGTCATGGGTGCCAAAGAAGACGGGGAGGACGTGGTGCATTATGTCTCCGCACCTATGACCGTGGGCAGCGTGGTGGAATGCCGTCTGAACTGGAATCAGCGCCTGCGCCGTATGCAGAACCACAGCGGCGAACACGTGCTGTCGGGCATCATCCACAGCAAGTTCGGCTATGAAAATGTGGGCTTCCACATGGGCGAGGACTTCATCACCGTGGATTACAGCGGTGAGCTCACTGCAGGACAGGTCTATGATATTGAGCGGGAGTGCAATCTGGCAGTCGCTGCTAACGTTCCCATAATTTGCCGATTCCCCGAAAAGGCAGAGCTGGATGCCATGGAGTACCGCAGCAAGAAGGAGCTGCAGGGGGCTGTACGTATTGTCAATGTACAGGGCTACGATACCTGTGCCTGCTGCGCCCCTCATGTGTACACCACAGGCCAGATTGGTATGATTAAGATTTACAGCTGGGCTCGCCACCGTGGGGGCACTCG
Organism: Oscillospiraceae bacterium; assembly: GCA_045660685.1. GTDB lineage: Bacteria > Bacillota > Clostridia > Oscillospirales > Oscillospiraceae > HGM13010. The sequence goes on along the minus strand of JAZREI010000010.1, from coordinate 10,042 downwards.
TTTGACCATGCTGTGCGGCATGGATGCACTGGATGACTACAATGCACGCTGTGCCAATATCAGCTCCATTTCGGGACTGCTGAGCGCAAAGCCCATGGAAGTCAGTCGTGCGGTGGCAAAGCTGTGGCAGGAGCAGGAAGACCTGAAATATAAGATGACCGGGCTGTACAACAAGCTCACAGACATCAAAATCGCGGCCATTGAGCCTACCGAGGGTAATCTGGTGATTTTCGACGAGGACTTGGACATGGACCATCTGCGTATGCTGGTCAATGGCGCAGTGCCTAAGTGCGGCGGTATGGTGGCGGCCTTCATCGGCAGCGATGAGGGGGGGTACCGCTATATTATCGGCAGCGCCAATGTGGATTTGAGAGCCAAGGGCAAGGAAATCAACGCAGCCATCAAGGGCAAGGGCGGCGGCAAGAGCGAAATGATTCAAGGCACTGCCAACGCAAGCGCAGCGGAAATCAAGGCGTATTTCGGTGGCTGATATGAGCTGTTACGATTTATATGTTGAAAATTGCTTGAAGCTGTGCTTGATGGATGATTACGCAGAACGCAAACGAGTGAAAGCCCATAATCGGGCCATGGACACGTTGGCAAAGCTGGAAACGGAACTGACGGCACATGAATTTCAGCAGCTGCTTACACACGAGGATGAGCGGGTGCGGCTGAATGCGGCGGCTGCTTGTTTGCGGAGGAAGATCTTTTGCGAAGAGGCTGCGGCTGTGCTTCGGGAAATTGAAGCGCATTCTGACGACGGGACGCTTTCGTTGGCTGCGAAAATGGTCTTACGAACAATGAAATGAGGCTTCCAATAACACAGAAAGGAGAACCCTATGGAACAAAAACAATTTCGAGCGAAAGGTTGTTATGACCGCAAAACTGTGCGAGAATTGAATTTCGGCAGCTTATACATAGCTCCCAACGAACTTGTCGGCCAGCTGTTGGTTGCTTGGGTGATGGCCTGCTATGCTGTTTTTCTGTGGACGGGTGGCGAAGGGTCAATGCTTTGGTGGGCTCCCGCATTTGTGGTGTTCTGGACGGTTTTACGACTGATTGAGCTGAACGGCGGTGTACAGTATAAGCGGATGCTGGTAGACAATAACGGTGTGCCTGCCAGATTTGAGCTGACGTTTGGTGAAGAAGATGTGCAGATACTGAAGCTGGATAATCAGAATGTGAAGCACTATGACTATGGTTTGATCCGCAGAATCGGAGAAACGAGAAATCTGCTGATTTTGACGATGGAACAGAATCTGGTGCTGATTGTGGACAAGCGCAATTTGGAGGGCGGCACCAAGGAAGAATTGGTTGCGTTTCTGTTTGAACACTGCAAGAAGCTGAAAAAGCGCAAGGTGCTGGGCAGAAAACGGCTCATTCCTCGGGTGATCGTTTTGGGTATTCTGCTGATTGCTGTCCTGTCGGGGGCAGTCTATCAATGGATATTCGGCGGCTACGATTACGAGGATTATATGCCCTCTTATCGCTGGGCAAGCTATCTGACAGGTGAGGAACTGGCTGCCCGACTGGAAAAGCTGGGCTTTGATGCGGTAGATGAGGAAATTCTTGGGTATCTGGAAGACCGGTGGAGTGATTACGAATACGATGAGCTTCCGTACATAGATAAGGTTTCAGATTTGCTGTGGGAAATTGGCTGCGGCAGCTATGAAGGAGATTCGTGGGAGTTTATCCCGTCCTCTAATGATGTGTATGCCTATTGGGAGGAATTCGAAAATGGGGAAACCATGTATGATGAATTCCTGCGAGGCATTGCTGCGCTGGGGAATGGTGAATTGGATTTTACCATTGTGAAGGACAACACCGACAACGTGGATTGGGAGGAACTCACGGGAACCAGAGAACTGACCCTTTCGTGGGATGGGGAGGAATATACCTTTACCGTAGTTGTGGACGGTGTCTGGATCGATCCCTGTTTTGTCAATAAACTAAATGACCTGATCCGCAAGAACAGTGACAAGCAGCTGTACTTTGGTTATGACGATTACTGGAATGTATATGCCTTCTACTGCGATGACGAATGGGCCACGGAGTTTTACGAAACCACAGGTATGTGGCTGTGTGATGAGGCATTTGAATATGAGGATGCGTCGGAAGATTGGGGCGAAGGCACTCTGCTGACGGCGCTGCCGGGAGGAAGAACTTATGCGGTTTGTTGAGAAAATCAATGCATTGAAGGCTTCCTACAGCAGTGACCGCTGTGGGACTCGCGATCAAGCGGAGCTGCTGGGAAAGTTTACCAAGACTCCGCCTCTTGCTGCCCACATGATATTCAGACCGATGCCTTCGGATGTGCAAAAGCACCTGATCGCATCCTACAAACGCACGGTTCCCGCAGAATTGCTGAAGCTGTATGATGTGATGAACGGGGCGAATCTGTTCTGGGGACGCAAGACCGTGGGTACACGGGGAATGTCTATTCCCATCAAGTATCTGTCCATATTCGGCGTGCCCCTTACCACAGACAGAATGCATATCGAACCCTTTAACATTTCCATTGAGGACTTGAACAGACCCGACGGGACACCGAATGCATGGCTGAAGTTTGGTAACTATTCCATGCCGAATGATAAAACCTACGATCTGTTTGCGGATACGGATACAGGGCGTGTGTATTCCGTGGAAAACAGAATCGCTCGCTGCGTGGTATCGGAAAGCTGGGAATCCATCGATGAAGCCCTGTGTACGGTTTATGACAGAATCGCCGGGGTGTATGAAGAAAAACAATAAACGAAAAAAATCCCCCGAATGGCTTGTCCATTCGGGGGATCGTTGTTTTATGCTTTTGGAGTTTTATCCTTGCCAATGTAGTAGATAAAACCGTTGTTGCGGAGAATCTGCATATATTTTGCAAGACGCTCGTACAGAGGCTCGGCTTCGGGACCGAAATGCTCACCCACCAGCACAGCAATGTCTCCCACGGTACGCACACCGTCAATCAGAGGGAAGACGAAGCTGCCCATTGCATCCAAATGGATATGGCTGACGCGAGGACGGCGAAACAGCTTCTGTGCAACAGTGGCATAGAAGCCACGATGTTCCATGTGGATGGTCACAGAGCCGTCTTCCTCTACATCCCATGTGTGTCTGGGAGAGACGGCAGGAACGTAGTCCAGATAGTTTTCTCGGTTTTTACCCATGGCTTACTTGGCAGACTGTTTGCCCTTGTTGCAGAAGAACAGGATGGAAGCCAGAACAACTGCGAATGCAATCAGACCGCCGATGTTGCCCAGGTTAATCACACCGGACAGGTCCAGGCTGATGCCCAGTACAGCGAAGACTGCCAGCAGGATGCCGACTACACCTTCGCCTGCAATCAGACCGGAGGCATACAGGATGCCGCTCTGGATGCAGGATTCCTTTTCGGTTTCGGAAGCGTACTTGCGCTTTTCTACCAGCAGACGAACCAGACCGCCCAGCATAACACCTGCGTTCAGGTGGATGGGCAGGTAAATGCCGATGGCGATGGGCAGCACGGGCAGACCCACGATTTCAACAAATACGGCAATGGCAACACCGACGAATACCAGAGACCAGGGCATATCGCCGCCCATAACACCTTCGATAACCATCTTCATCATGGTTGCCTGAGGTGCGCTCAGTTCTTCGGAACCAAAGCCCCATGCGCCGTTGAGCAGGTGCATGGTAGCGCCGATTGCAACAGCGGAAACCACTGCGCCCAGCAGCTCACCGTACTGCTGCTTCTTGGGGGTAGCACCCAGCAGGAAGCCTGTCTTCAGGTCCTGAGAGGTGTCACCTGCCATAGCAGCGATGATGCAGATGACAGTGCCGATGGCGATGGCACCGACCATGCCTTCCGCACCTACTTTGCCGCTTGCCTTCAGTGCAATGGTGGCAATCAGCAGGGTAGCGATGGCCATGCCGGATACGGGGTTGTTGGAGGAGCCGATGAGACCGACCATACGGGAGGAAACGGTTGCAAAGAAGAAACCGAAAATCAGAATGATCACAGCGCCCATGAAGCTGACGGGGATGCCGGGGAACAGCCACATGAACAGAACCACTGCCACGCAGGTTGCGATTGCCACCTTCATGGAGATGTCCTGTTCGGTGCGCAGAGTGCCTGCAGCGCCCTTGCCGTAGTCCTTGAAGACTGCAGCGAAGGTGGTAATCAGCAGAGGCAGGGTCTTTACCAGACTGATCAGACCGCCTGCAACCAGTGCGCCCGCGCCGATATAACGAATGTAGGTGCCCCACAGACCCCAAGTGCCGCTGCTTGCCCAAACTTCCGCAACGGTGGTTTCAGCGGGGTAGATAATCAGATCGCTGCCGAACAGCGCGATCATGGGCATCAGTGCAAACCATGCCAGCACACTGCCGCCGAACATGAAGGATGCGATGCGAGGACCGCAGATGTAGCCAACGCCTGCCAAAGCGGGCAGAACGTCTACGCCCATGCCGCTGCCCTTGTAGAACTTAATGGTATAGTCCACTTCGCTGGGGAACAGCTTCAGACCGTCAGCGATGAACTTGTATGCTGCGGACAGACCCAGACCTGCGAATACGGTGGAAGCACCGCTGCCGCCTTCTTCGCCTGCCATCAGCACTTCCGCACAGGCAGTGCCTTCGGGATAACCCAGAGTGCCATGTTCCTTGACGATCAGTGCATTGCGCAGAGGAATCATCATCATGGTACCCAGCACGCCGCCGCACAGTGCAATCAGACCAATCTCCAACAGAGAAGGTACATCGCACAGACCTTCCGCAGCCCACATGAACAGAGCGGGCATGGTGAAGATGGCACCTGCTGCCAGAGATTCACCTGCAGAGCCGATGGTCTGGACCATGTTGTTTTCCAGAATGGAATCGCGCTTGAAAATCTTGCGCATGACGCCCATGGAGATAACTGCTGCGGGGATGGAGGCGGAAACCGTCATACCCACACGCAGACCCAGATAAGCGTTGGCGCCGCCGAACAGCACTGCCATGATGCAGCCGAAAATTACGGAGAATACCGTGAACTCGGGAACTGCTTTGTGGGCAGGGATGTAGGGCTGGAATTCTTTTTCTTTCAATTCGAACACCTTACCTTGTCTTTTTTTCATTATCGAAGTAAATTGTCGATACATAAAAATGACGCCCTCAAAAAAGGCGCTCGGCTATTGTAATACTTTTGGCTGTTGCAGTCAACAGTTTTTGTTATTATTTTGTAGTATTTTCGCTGGGAATTTTTAGATAAAAATAACGCACCGCAGGGTGACTGCGGTGCGTGAATTGTATATAGGATTACTGCTTCTGGCTGTCGGTTGCCTTCATTGCCAGATATGCGTTGATGAAGCCGTCGATTTCGCCGTTCATAACTGCGTTAATCTGACCGTTTTCGTGACCGGTGCGGTGGTCCTTTGCCAGAGTGTAGGGCATGAATACGTAGGAACGAATCTGAGAGCCCCATTCGATCTTCTGCTGTACGTCCTTGATGTCTTCGATGCGTTCCAGATGTTCGCGTTCCTTGATTTCTGCCAGCTTTGCCTTCAGCATTGCCATACAGTTGTCACGGTTCTGGAACTGAGAACGTTCTACCTGAGAGGATACCACGATGCCGGTGGGCTTGTGGATCAGACGAACTGCGGAGGAGGTCTTGTTGACCTTCTGACCGCCTGCGCCGGAGGAGCGGAATACCTGCATTTCGATATCGTCTTCGCGAATTTCGATGGTGTTGTCTTCGCTCATTTCAGGCATAACTTCCAGTGCGGAGAAGCTGGTCTGACGACGGCCGGATGCGTCGAAGGGGGAGATGCGGACCAGACGGTGAACGCCGTTTTCGCCCTTCAGGAAGCCGTATGCGTTTTCGCCTTCGATCATGATGGTAGCGGACTTCAGACCTGCTTCGTCGCCTTCCAGCATATCCATGACCTTTACATTGTAGCCGTGGCGTTCTGCCCAGCGGGTGTACATACGATACAGCATCTGGGTCCAGTCCTGTGCTTCGGTGCCGCCTGCACCTGCGTGGAAGGTCAGAATTGCGTTGTTTGCGTCGTATTCGCCGGTCAGCAGGGTTTCCAGACGGGTTGCTTCCAGCTTGCCTGCGAAAGCATCAAATTCGGACTTCAGCTCGTCCAGCATGGATGCGTCGTCTTCTTCCAGTGCCATTTCGCACAGGGTGAACATATCATCCCATGCATTGCACAGGCTTTCGTAGCGTTCGCACTTTGCCTGCAGTGCCTTCAGACGCTTCTGTGCCTTCTGGCTCTTTTCTACGTTATTCCAGAAGCCGTCCTGTTCGGATGCTACCTGCAGTTCTTCGATTTCTCTGCGAGCCAGGTCCAGATGCAGTGCGCCTTCCAGATTGTCCAGAGTGGGCTTCAGACCGTTCAGCTTTACTTTATATTCTTCAAATTCAATCATGTTGATAATCACTCACTTTATCGTATTGTTATAAAAGCAGTTCTTTATTCAGCACCCTATATTATATAATAAAATCTCTCTGTTGTAAATGACGAATTTTAGCCCGATATTCTGTTGCTTTTTCTTACTTATTTTTTCGGAGAAAATGTAAAATTTGACTTTCCATTCTTGCATTTAGTTGTTATAATAGTACGGAACATACAATAGCGAAAGCTATAAATAGATGAGGGAGGATATACAATCGTGATATCTCATGGTACCGAAATCAAGGTGTTCGCCGGCAACTCTAACCCCGAACTGGCAAAGGCAATTTGCGAAATCGGTGGTTTCTCGCTGGGTGCATCTAAGGCCGCACAGTTCGCAGACGGCGAATGCTCCATTTCTCTGCTGGAACCCGTACGCGGCAAGGACGTATTTATCGTTCAGTCCACCTGCAAACCCGTAAACGACAGCCTGATGGAACTGCTGGTTATGGTCGACGCAATGCACAGAGCATCTGCAGGCCGTATTACCGCTGTTATTCCTTACTTTGGCTACGCAAGACAGGACCGTAAGGCTAAGCCCCGCGATCCCATTTCCGCTAAGCTCGTGGCAAATCTGCTGACCGCAGCAGGTGTTGACCGCGTTCTGACCATGGACCTGCACGCAGACCAGATCCAGGGCTTCTTCGATATCCCTCTGGATAACCTGAGAGGCTCCGCAATCTTTGCACACCACTACATTGACCGCTTCGGCTTCGGCAACGACGAATACATGGTTGTTTCCCCCGACGTTGGCTCCGTAGCTCGTGCAAGAAACTTCGCACACAAGCTGGGTCTGAACATGGCAATTGTTGACAAGCGCCGTGAAAAGGCTAACCAGTCCGAAGTTATGAACATCATCGGCGATGTTCGCGGCAAGAAGGTCATCCTGCTGGACGACATGGTAGACACCGCAGGCTCTCTGTGCAATGCTGCTAAGGCTCTGGTGGAAATCGGTGGCGCTACTCAGGTTATGGCCTGTGCTACCCACGGCGTTCTGTCCGGTCCCGCAATCGAACGCATCGAAAACAGCTACATCGAAGAACTGCTGTTCCTGGACACCATCCCCTATCCCGCAGACAAGCCCGCATGCGATAAGATCAAGTACCTGTCCGTTGCACCCCTGTTCGCAGCGGCTATCGACAAGATCTTCGAAGAATCCTCCATTTCCGTTCTGTTCAACTAAGGAATCGCTCTTTGTTCGGAAGAAGTCAAAAGCCTGTTTGGATGATCGTCTGTCTGGGTAACCCCGGGGCAAAGTATGCCAATACCCGCCACAACGCAGGGTTTATGGCCGCAGACGTTCTGGAACGGAAGTACAACGTAAAGATCAATAAGATCAAATTCAAAGCCTTGACCGCTGTTGCTGACATGGGCGGTCAAGCAGCTTTGCTGATGAAGCCCCAGACTTATATGAACCTGTCCGGTGAGGCGGTAGGGGAGGCAGCTCGGTTTTACAAAATCGAGCCCGACCACATTATCGTCATCTCCGACGAAATGAGTCTGGCAGCCGGAAAGATGCGCATTCGCAGAAAGGGGTCTGCGGGCGGTCACAACGGACTGAAGAACATTATTGCCCATCTGGGCACCGATGCATTCCCCCGTATCCGCATTGGCGTGGGCGCTCCCGCACCGAGCGATGACCATGATGAGGTCATTGACTGGGTCATCGGCAGCGTACCTAAGGCAGAGCTTAAACTCATTGAAGAAACAGCAGCAAAAGCAGCGGAAGCCTGTGCTTGTTATATCACAAACGGGCCCGATCAGGCCATGAACCGCTACAATTGACTGTTTCAAACGGGAAAACATAAGAGTAAATAAGAAAAATCTTTAGGGATTTCGATATCACTTGAAAGGGAGAATCGAAAACTAATTTTGTAAAAAGGTAGTGAGATACGTGAAAAAAACCTGTATAGCAATGCTTCTTGCCGGTGGTCAGGGTTCTCGTCTGTATGCTCTGACTCGCAATGTTGCAAAACCCAACGTACCCTTTGGCGGTAAGTACAGAATCATTGACTTCCCTCTGTCTAACTGCGCCAACTCCGGGATCGACACCGTCGGTGTTCTGACCCAGTACAAGCCCCTGCAGCTGAATAGCTACATCGGCAACGGTCAGCCTTGGGATTTGGATAACTCTGACGGCGGCGCTTACATTCTGTCCCCCTACATGGTAGAAGGCGAAAAGGGTAACTGGTTTGCAGGCACCGCTAACGCAATTTATCAGAACATTCAGTTTATGGATAACTATGACCCTGAAAATGTTCTGATTCTGTCCGGTGACCATATTTACAAGATGGACTATGCAGATATGCTGCGTGAACATCTGGAAAAGGATGCTGCGCTGACTATCGCTGTTCAGCAGGTTTCCATGGAAGAAGCTACTCGTCTGGGTATTATGAGCTGCGGCGAAGACGGCTATATCAACGACTTCGAAGAAAAGCCCGCTCATCCCAAGTCCGACCTGGCTTCCATGGGTATCTACATTTTCAACTATCAGAAGCTGAGAAGCTATCTGATCGAAGACGAAGCTGACCCCAACTCCTCCAAGGACTTTGGTAAGAACATCATTCCCAACATGCTGAAGGCAGGGGAAAAGATGTGGGCATACCGCTTCAACGGTTACTGGCGTGACGTAGGTACCATCAGCTCTCTGTGGGACGCAAACATGGATATGCTGTCTCCCGACCTGATCAACCTGTTCGATGCAGAATGGCCCGTACGTTCTCGTACCGCAATTCGTCCTCCCCATTGGGTAGGCGACAATGCACAGGTCGACCACTCCATCATCACCGAAGGCTGTGAAGTAGAAGGTAAGGTTGAAAACTCCGTTCTGTCCAACTCCTGCATCATCGGCGAAGGCGCTGTTGTCAGCTACTCCGTACTGATGCCCGGCGTTGTTGTGGAACCCGGTGCAGTTGTTGAATATGCAATCCTGGGCGAAAACGCTGTGATCAAGGCAGGCGCACACGTAGGCACTCAGCCCGATGGCTCTGAAGAATGGGGCGTAGCTACCGTTGGCCCCGATGTCACCATCGGTGAAGGCGCAGCAGTTGCAGCAGGCGCCATGATTTATGAAAGTGTGGAGGGTAAGTAATTATGATGGATCTTCACGGTATTATCAGTGCATATCGCGGCTCCCCTGAGCTGGGCGCACTGGTTGAAGAAAGAACCGCTTCTGCTCTGACCTTTGCAGGCCGTTACCGTCTGGTGGACTTTGCTCTGTCCAATATGAAGGCAGCCGGTGTTTACAACGTTGGCGTAGTCATGCAGAAGAACTATCAGTCCCTGATGGACCATATCGGCAGCGGTAAGGACTGGGATATGTCCAAGAAGAACGGCGGCCTGAGCCTGCTGCCTCCCTTCGGTATGGGCGGCAATAAGGGTGCTTACAGCGGTCTGCTGGAAGCTCTGCTGGTTGCAGAATCCTACCTGCGTCGTATGAAGGAAAACAATGTCGTCATTATGCCCGGCAATCTGGCAATCAATATTAACCTGAAGGATGTTTACAAGACTCACGTCGAATCCGGCGCAGGTGTTACCGTTGTTTGCGCAGAAGGTCTTGACGTAGGCGAATATCACAAGTATACTACCGACGAACAGGGCTTCGTTACCGATACTCTGTACCAGCGCGCAGG
>JAZREI010000009.1:0-35166 GCA_045660685.1 Oscillospiraceae bacterium | reverse complement strand
TACTCAGCCTCTGTTTCTTCCTTTCCGCTTCTTCCCGACTCTGCCTCACAGTGGCTTTCTCGGTGCTCCGTCTCCGCTTTCGCTTCCTCGGCTTCCCCCTTCTCTCCGACCTGATTTCTCATGTCTTCCTTCCGGGTTCTCCTACTCGGCTTCCTGTTTGTTTCCTTTCATCCCTCCCGGTTTCGCTCCCACAGCCGTTCCACCGGTGCTTCCCTTCCGCTTTCGCTTTCGGGCTTTCCCCTCACTTCCGCTTTCTTTCGTCTGCTTCCGCTCGGTTCTGACTACTCAGCCTTCCGTTCTTTCCTTTCCCTTCTTCCCGTCCTCCCCTGTCGGCGGTTCCTACGGTGCTTCTTTCCTCATCCGTTCGGCCTGTTTCCATGCCTTCCTTCCGATTTCGGTACTCAGCCCTCTGCATTTCCTTTCTCCGCTCGCCGTCTCGCCTCACAGTGGCTACCTCAGCGCCTCAGCCTTATCCCTTTCGGGTTTCGGCCGCCTCCCCTTTGCTTTCGCATTCGGTTCCGGTTACTCGGCTCCCAATGTCCCCTCTTCAAGGACATTCATCCGCGCATCACCTACGTTCCGCAGCGAACTTTGATAATATAGCACGCGTTTCTTTGTTTGTCAACACCTTTTTTCAAAATTTTTCAACAAATTTTATTTTTTCTTTTTAGTTAAAACAAACAGGGGTAATCTACCCCTGTTTTTCTCACGATCCCGCTGCATCCAGCATGTTTTCAATATAAATCCCATAGCCACGTGTGGGGTCATTTACCAACACATGGGTTACAGCGCCGATGATCTTCCCGTCTTGAATGATGGGGCTGCCGCTCATGCCGCACACCACGCCCCCTGTGATATCAAGCAGGTCGGGGTCGGTGACGGTCAGCTGATACCGCTCCTCACCGCCGCCGCGGCGAATTTTATCGATGCGGATGTCATACAGTTGAGGCTCACTGCCATCCACCGTGGACAGAATCTGCGCTTCGCCCACCTTGGCTTCCCCTGCCGCAGCAGTCTCCATCACATCTCCGCAGCTGATTGCGCCGCACTTGCCGAAAATGCCGTACACCGTGTTCCCTGCCACAGTGCCGAACACCGCCCCCGTGTCAAAGGAGCCCGTCAGCTCACCGGGGTCACCGCTTTTGCCCCGCACCACATCCACTACAGAGGCATCGAAGGTCTTGCCATGGGTAATAGGAATCAGTGTTCCGCTTTCGGGGTCATTGATACCGTGGCCCAGCGCCCCATATTCTCCGCTTTTTGGGTCATAATAAGTGACAGTACCGATGCCTGCCACCTTGTCACGAAGCCACAGCCCCAGTCGATATTCCCCGTCCTTGGACTTCACGGGAGTCAGCTCACAGGTAAAAGTCTTCGCTTCACGCATGACGGTCAGAGTCACGGTCTGCCCTTTGTGTTCTCTCAGTTCTTCGGAAAAATCTTCCAGATCTTCCACATCCTCTCCATTGATGGCGAGGATAATGTCTCCCTCCTTCAGCCCTGCGGCTTTGGCAGGCTGTACCGTGCCGTCGGCAGTCTCTACCTCACACAGCTTTTCCACCAACACACCGTCCACATCCACCTCGATGCCCACGGCGCAGCCCACGGGAATCAGTTGTGCCGCCAATGCGGAAACGGGGAATGCCGCCCCAAGGCAAACAGCCGTCACCGCCGTCACCACAGCCAAACGCATTTGTTTTTTCAAAATTTCACACCCTCTCATAAAGCATTGCTCATAGACCGAGCAATCTCAGTATGTGTCGGTGCAGCAGATTTAAATGTGACACATCTTCTCAGTGACGGCATATTTTTTGAAAATAAAAAAAGCCTCCCTTTCAGCAAGGGAGGCGAATATGGAATTTATTTCTTTTTTCGTGCTTTGTACTGTTCGGGGTCGATGGCACCTGTCGCCAGCATACGCTCGGACCACAGCTGCAGAGTCTCCACGGTAATGGAGATGCGCTCCAGTTCTTCTTGGATGAAAATGAAGTCGTCCAGCTCGTCATTGTCGATGACACCATCGGCAGTGATTTCAATGAGTCGATCCTTGCGCTTGTTCATGGAATTCAGAGATGCCAGCATTTCCAGCACAATCTGGGACAGGTCCTTAATTTTGATTTCGGGCACATACTGCTGTCCGATGGGGCACTGATTGGAGCAATAGTGATTGCACAGGCTGGGACGCTTGTACTTTTCCGCCATGGTCAGCACTTCGTCGGGGTTGGGCATACTGCGCTCGTTCTCGATTTTTTCGATACGGTCGGCAGAAATCCACTCCAGCAGCTCACTTGCCTTGTCACGGGTAAGCCCCATACCCTCTCTGGCCTGATGATATACATTTTTATTTTCTTTGGTGGATACTCTCGCCATACTTCCGCCTCCCGCAGTCTTTTTTTCATTATAGCGAAATCTTAACAAATGCGCAAGTAGGGGCAAACTTCCTTCGCCCGTTCTTTTACAGCCCCACCTCTGCATACACTTGCATCAGACTGATTATTTTGGAGGCATATGCATGAACATCTTGGAATACGGCTGCAGAGGGCCACGGGTGTCCTTTTTACAGCTGGCACTGAATCGAGCGGGAGTAGGCCCCGTTGCCGCCGACGGGGTATTCGGACACGACACCGCAGAAGCGGTCCGTCGTTTTCAGCGGCAGGCGGGTATCCACCCCAACGGCATCGCAGGCAAGCGCACCCATCAGGCCCTGCGCCCCTATTACACAGGCTATGTGACCCATCGGGTATGCCGCGGGGAAACCCTATACGCCATCGCCCGTAAATACCACACGTCCCTGCGCAGCTTGGAGGCAGCCAACCACGTGACCAATGCCATCCGACTGCAGGTGGGAGACTTGCTGACAGTGCCCCTGTCCTTCCCTGTAGTGCCTACGGGCATCCCATGGAGCAGCGATGTACTGGACTGCGTGGTGGAAGGCTTGGATGCACGTTACCCCTTTCTCCGCCGCCGCATCATCGGCCGCAGCGTCATGGGTAAGCCCCTGTACGCCTTGGCCATGGGCAGCGGTCGGCGCACGGTGCTGTACTGCGGCACCCACCACGGCAACGAGTGGATTACCACGCCCCTGCTGCTGAAATTCGCCGAGGAGCTGGCAACGGCAGCGGTACGGGAAACCGACATCCGTGACCATAATGCACGCACCCTGCTGGAAAACACCCGATTCATCATCGTCCCCTGTGTAAACCCCGACGGCATGGACATCGCCACAAGCTTCCTCAAGGAAGGGCCTACATACAATCGCATCAAAAACATCGCCGACTGCTTCCCTGCCATTCCATTCCCCGAGGGTTGGAAGGCCAATGTACGGGGCGTGGACCTGAACTTGCAATACCCTGCCGCATGGGAGCAGGCAAAACAAATCAAATACGCCCAAGGCTACACCTGTCCTGCCCCACGGGACTATGTAGGCACCCAGCCTCTGACCCAACCGGAAGCCCGCGCCATGGTACGGCTGACAGAGCTGTGCAGCCCCGACCGCATTTTGGCATACCACACCCAAGGTGCGGTGATTTATCCACAGTTTATGGACTTCGACCCACCCGACAGTATGCCCATCGCATGGCAGCTGGCAGCTGCATCGGGCTATGACGTAGAGCCCACGCCCCCCGACTCTGCCGCCGCAGGGTATAAGGATTGGTTCATCCAGACCTATAACCGCCCGGGGTACACCATCGAGGCAGGCAAGGGTGTGACTCCTCTGCCTCTTGAGGACTTCGACGAAATTTACGCCGCGAACCTGCCCATCATGGTACTGACAGCAGCGCTATAACCACCGCAATATCCGTACGAGCTAAAAAAAAGCTGCCTCACATTTGTGAGACAGCTTTTGTTGTTTCATGATTTACGCCATAGCGGCTTTCTGCTTTCTGCCCATGAAGAAGCTAATTACGATGACCACAGCCACGATTACCAGACCCACAACGTCGGTTATGGTGCCGGGAATAATCATCAGCAGACCGCCAAAGATTGCCAGCAAGCGCAGAGGCATATTCAAGTTAGATGCAAAGTAGCCCATGAGACCCATGCATACGCCCAGCATACCCATGCAGGAAGACAGGGTAATCTGCAGAACGTCAATGACGGTTGCGTCAATGAACAGCATAGCGGGGTTCATTGCGAAGATGTAAGGTACGATAAACGCCGCAATGGCCAGCTTGGTTGCCGTAATACCCGTTTTCATGGGGTTTGCCTTTGCGATTGCCGCACCTGCGTAAGCAGCCAGCGCAACGGGAGGTGTGATGTCCGCAACAATACCGAAGTAGAATACGAAGAAGTGTGCGGGAATCTTATCAACACCCAGAGAAATCAGAATGGGTGCGCAGGTGGTAGCCATGATGCAGTAGTTTGCGGTGGTGGGAACGCCCATACCCAGAACGATACAGCAAATCATGGTCAGGAACAGTGCAATAAACAGGTTGTTGCCGCTGATTGCTACAACTGCGGTAATAAGCTTGGAAGCCAGACCGGTAACGGTAATGCAGCCTGCAATGATACCTGCCATAGCGCAAGCAACAGCAACGGTGATAACGCCGCGGCCGCCTGCTTCCATGGCTTCAAAGAACTTCTTGGGAGTAATGCGGTTTTCCTTATCGAACAAGCTCACCAGAATGGTAGCCGCGATTGCCAGAGATGCGGAGGTCTGCATGGTACGTGTGTTGGTGGAAACCAGCCATACCAGCAGCACCAGAGGTGCCAGCAGATAAATCTTCTTGATGAGGCTGCCGAACTTGGGCAGTTCTTCTCTGGGAATGCCCTGCAGACCCAGACGTCTTGCTTCCAGATGAACGGACATGAAAATGCCGCCAAAGTACAGGAACGCAGGAAGAATTGCCATCAGTGCTACCTGTGCATAGGTAATGCCCATGTATTCTGCCATCAGGAACGCCGCAGCACCCATAATGGGGGGCATAATCTGACCGCCGGTGGAAGCGGATGCTTCAACCGCAGCGGAGAATTCGGGCTTATAGCCGGTCTTCTTCATCATGGGAATGGTAACGGAGCCGGTGGTAACGGTGTTGCCAACGGAGGAGCCGCTGACCATGCCGCACAGTGCGGAGGAAATAACCGCTACCTTAGCGGGACCGCCGCTGGAGGCACCTGCTACGCAGTTTGCCAGATTGATAAAGAATGCGGAAATACCGGTACGTTCCAGGAATGCGCCGAAAATAGTAAATACAACGATGAACTTTGCACAGACGTTAATGGGAGTACCCATAACACCGCTGGTGCCGTAGAACAGAGTGTAGATAACGCGTTCGATGGGCAGACCGATGGAGAAGGTGTAAGCCAGCAGAGCGCCGACCACGCACAGAATGGGCAGACCCACGCAGCGGCGGCACAGTTCCATCAAGCTCACTACGCCTACAATACCCACAGTGGTGAACCAGAAGTTCATCTTGGAAGCACTGGTCAGTACCATAACCAGATTCTTGTATTCCACACAATAGTAGAAGAATGCAGCCGCACCTGCCACCATCAGCACAATATCATACCAAGGCAGCGCATTGACACGGACACGCTTCTTGCTGCGGGGATAGTTCAGGTAACCCAAAACAATGATGCAGCCCAAAAATGCAGTCAGACGTTCTTCAATGCCCGCAACGGAAAACAGAGTAGACCAAATGCAGTAAGCAGCAAAACACGCGGAGATGGTCATAACCACCCATTTCTGCCAGCCTTCCCAGATTCTGGTATTGGATTCCAGGTCGAACTTCTTCATCATCGCATCCACTTCGGCTGCGATGTCACGGTTGGCATCATCCACATCCACGGGAGCGCTATTTACAATGGTTTTGTCTTCGTCTTTCTTACGGAAAAACATTGAAGACCCTCCTTCTTAATGGTTTCTTTACATTCCTATAAATGGTAAGGACTACGGCACTTGCAGGAAGTGCCGTAGTCTGATTTTAAGCAGTGTTTACTTTGCTTGGGAATCCGAATGGATTACTTAACGGGAACGTCAAAGCCCTTTTCTGCAAAGTACTTAGCAGCGCCGGGGTGGTAGGGCACATCGGTGATGGAGGAAGCAAATTCCAGAGATGCTTCGTAGCCCTTTGCGTGCTGTTCGGAGATTTCTGCCAGATTTTCGAAGATGGTGGAAGTCATGTCGTAAACTGCATCTTCGGAAACGGTGTCAGCTGCGATGATAACTGCTGCGATTGCAACGGTCTTAGCGTCTTCGGGAGTGCCGTAAACGTCAGCAGCGATGGTAGCTTCTGCGTAGTAGGGAGAAACTTCGATCAGGGCTGCGATATGTTCTGCATCCAGGCTAACCAGGTAAACTTCATTGGTGGTAGCCAGAGAGGTAACAGCGTTGGTGGGAGCGCCCGCTACAACGAATGCAGCGTCAATCTTGCCGTCCTGCAGGGATTCGACGGAGTCGCCGAAGGACTGGTAAACGGGTTCGATGTCGGATTCGGACAGGCCATAAACGCCCAGAATGTCGATAGCGTTGAAGTAAACGCCGGAGCCCAGAGCGCCGATGGAAACGATCTTGCCTTCCAGATCGGCAACGGACTTAATGTCGGGATTCAGGGTAATGATCTGAACCTGTTCCATGTACATAGCAGCAACGGTGGAGAAGCCTTCAACTGCTTCTTCAAACAGGTTGGTGTCGGAGTAAGCATAGCTCATAACGTCAGACTGGACAAAGCCCAGCTGGTTAGCTTCTGCTGCGCTATCTTCAATGTTGGCCTTGGAGCCGCCGGAAGTAACTGCGGTGATGGAAACGTCGGTCTTGCCGGAAACATACTGAGCCAGAACGCCGCCGTATGCGTAATAGGTGCCGGTTTCGCCGCCGGTGCCGAACATCAGGTTGGTGCCGCTGCCGCCGCCACAAGCGACCAGAGTCAGTGCCAGGGCCAGACACAGAGCTGCAGCCAGAATCTTCTTCATCTTTTTCATTTCTAATTCCTCCTGGTGGAATAATTTCAACCTCGCAATTGAGTATGTTGCAAGTATAATCGCTTTAATGTAAAAAAGCAAGTCTTTTTTTGCAATTTTTGCAAAAACAAGCTGCATTTTTCAACGCAGAAAAAGTCAAAATTTTTGCATTTTACACATCCGACAAAATCACCCCCTGTGTTTTCGTGCTTATTGCGCAACGCCTTGGGAGCACAATTGTTTTTCACTTGCGCATTTCCCGTGGACAGGTTATAATGGTCACAAGAAATTTTCGGGGAGAGATGCTATGAAAATCGCAGTCATTGACGGACAGGGCGGCAGAATCGGTCAGATGATTGTCAGCGCCATCAAAAAGGAAGGTCTTCCCTGCACCGTCCGTGCCATCGGCACCAACTCCATCGCCACCTCCGCCATGATCAAAGCAGGGGCAGATGAGGCCGCCACAGGGGAAAACCCCGTAATTGTGGCCTGCAGACAGGTAAATATCATCATAGGCCCTGTGGGCTTGCTGGTTGCAGACGGGCTTTTGGGAGAAATCACCCCTGCAATGGCCGCTGCCGTAGGACAAAGTGAAGCCACAAAGCTGCTGCTCCCCTTGAATTTGTGCAATAATATCGTCGTAGGCACCCAGGCTATGTCCGTTTCGAGCCTTGTAGCAGATACCGTAAACACCCTGAAAACCCTTTTGAACCCATAAAATTAACCGCCGCACTGATTGTGCGGCGGTATTTTGTTCATCGCAGACAGTCACGCAGCAGCTCCTTCAGCGCGTTCTCATGGTCGGTGATGATTCCCCCTGCATCTCCCACAGATACATTGCAAGCCTCCGCCGCCTTTTGCAGGCGCTCTGCAAGTTTCACAGCGTTTTTATAGGTTTTTTGCAAGTTGTACGGTGTGTAACTTGCAAGATTTTCACTCATCCTCGGTTGGAAGATATCTCCCGTTTCCAAAAAATACTCCGTTTGCAGATTTCGGAACAGCTCTCTCGCCTCCCCGGCAAGCCCTATGAGCCGTTTGCGAGGCATTCCCACAGCCCAAGCCGACAAAGATACGCAGCTGCGCCAATGGCCGTATACCCCGTTCAGCACGTCCTCCCAATCCGCAAACGCTGCAGGCGCAGAGTCAATCCGCTGACCGCTGACCCGCTCCCATACCCTATTGAAGCCTGCCAGCACTGCCAAATCCTCCTGTGTCATACAACTCCCCCCTTTTCCACAATATGACATGATTGCAAGTTGGTGCAAAATATTTTATAATATGATATCACTTATGTAGGGGCGAACTGCGTTCGCCCTCATTGCCGCAAAATCGTTACCGTGCTCATATAAAACAACAAGTGCGTCGGTTGTACGAGCCGAAAAAACGGGCGAACACTGTTCGCCGCTACACATAAATCCACGGAGGTTTTCCCATGCCCAGATTTTTTATGGAACATATCGATATTGAAGCCAAGTCCATCGTCATCACAGGTCGTGACGCCGAGCACATTAAGGTGCTGCGCATGCGCAACGGCGAAGTGCTAACCATCTGCGACGGTAAGGGCACCGACCTGCACTGTGTCCTCACAGGCTCCGACGGTAAGACCGCCTACGCCGATGTTGTGGAAGCAGTGCCCTCCAAGAGCGAGGCTGCGGTAAAGGTTCGTGTATACGCAGGTCTGGCCAAGGGTGACCGTGTGGACTACGTGGCCCAGAAATGCACCGAAATGGGCGCAACCGAAATCGTTTTCTTCAACTGCGACCGCTGTGTGGTACGCCTTGACCCCAAAAAGGGTGCGGACAAGAAGGTAGAGCGCTGGCAGCGCATCGCCGAGGAAGCCGCTAAGCAGTCCGGTCGCGGCATCATCCCCACCGTACGCTATCTCGACAGCTACAAGCAGATGCTGGAAGAAGCCGCACAGTGCGCACTGAAACTGTTCATGTACGAAACAGGTGACCGCATCTCCATGCAGGAAGCCATTCGTGCAGCCCTGCCCTGTCCCGATGCCGCCATCATCACAGGTCCCGAAGGCGGCTTCACCGCTGAGGAAGCAGAGCTTGCCCGCAGCATGGGCTTTGCGGTATGCGCTATGGGTCCCCGTATTCTCCGCTGTGAAACCGCACCTTTGATTCCCCTGACCGCGATTCTGTACGAAAGCGGCGATTTGAACTAAATCCGAGTTTGTAGGGACCGTCGTTCCCGACGGCCCCTACAATTTTATTGTGAGGAACCATATGAAAAAACTCGTAGTGGGCATCACCGCCCACGTTGACTCAGGCAAAACCACATTATCCGAAGCCATGCTGTACCTGTCGGGGGCAATCCGCAAGCTGGGCCGCGTAGACCATCGTGATGCCTATCTGGATACCCACGAGCTGGAACGCCGTCGCGGCATTACCATTTTCTCCAAGCAGGCACGCTTTTCCACAGACTCCATGGACGTGACCCTGCTGGACACCCCCGGTCACGCAGACTTCTCCGCGGAGATGGAGCGCGTGCTCCATGTGTTGGACTACGCCATTCTGGTGGTCAGCGGCACCGACGGGGTACAGGCACACACGGAAACCGTCTGGCGACTGCTGCAGCGCTATCACGTACCCACCTTCATCTTCGTCAACAAGATGGACCTGGACGGTGCGGACAAGCAGCGTGTGCTCCATGACCTGAAACGAAGCCTCTCCGACAGCTGCGTAGACTTTACCAAGCGCCCAGCACTGTATGAAGACATCGCCATGTGCGACGAAGCCGCACTGGAAGAATATATGGAAACAGACACCGTGGACCAAAGCCGCATCGCGGACATGATTGCTCACCGCAAGCTGTTCCCCTGCCTGTTTGGCTCTGCACTGAAGCTGCAGGGTGTGGAGGAATTTCTGGCACTGCTGGAGCGTTACACCCTTCCCGCCCCTGCACGTAAGGACTTCGGCGCAAAGGTATTCAAAATCGCCCGTGATGCCCAAGGCAACCGTTTGACCTATCTGAAGGTCACAGGGGGTACTCTGAAGGCACGTGACGAGCTGAAGTACACTGACCAAAACGGGGAAGCATTCACTGAAAAAATCAAGGGACTGCGCCTGTATTCGGGCACCAAGTTCGACACCCCCGAAGCCGTCACACAGGGCGAGGTCTGTGCCGTTGCAGGTCTCACCAAGACCTACCCCGGTCAGGGCTTGGGTGCAGATGCGGATGCCTCCGCGCCTCTGCTGGAGCCTGTACTGTCCTACCGCATCGTGCTGCCCAAGGGCACCGACCCCATGGTCATGCTGCCCAAGCTCCGCCAGCTGGAGGAGGAAGACCCCCAGCTGCACATCGTCTGGCACGAGCGCCTGCAGCAGATTCATGCTCAGCTCATGGGCGAGGTACAGATTGATATTCTGAAAAGCCTCATCAAAGAGCGGTTTAATGTGGACGTGGAAATGGACACAGGCCGCATTATGTATAAGGAAACCATCGCCAACACCGTAGAGGGCGTAGGTCACTTCGAGCCCCTGCGCCACTATGCGGAAGCTCACTTCCTGTTAGAGCCTCTGCCCAACGGCAGCGGTCTGGAGTTCACCTCCAACTGCAGCGAAGACCTGCTGGACCGCAACTGGCAGCGACTGATTTTGACCCATCTGGGGGAAAAGCAGCATCTGGGCGTGCTCACAGGCTCCCCCATCACCGACCTGCGCATTACCCTCACCGCAGGCCGTGCCCACGCCAAGCATACCGAAGGGGGCGACTTCCGTCAGGCCACCTATCGCGGTGTCCGTCAGGGACTCATGCAGGCGGAAAGCGTGCTGCTGGAGCCCATGTACAGCTTCCGACTGACCGTACCCACGGAAACCATGGGCCGTGCTATCAACGACATCCGCGCCATGAACGGTACGTTTGAAACGCCCGATGACTACGCCGAGACCATTACCCTCACAGGCACAGCCCCCGTTTCTGCCATGAACGGTTACCACACGGAGGTTGCAGCCTATACCCACGGCACAGGCAAGCTCAGCTGCGCTCCCGCGGGCTATGCCCCCTGCAGCAATGCCGAGACTGTCATCGCCGAAATTGGCTACGACCCCGAACAAGACGTGGACAACACCCCTCACTCCGTTTTCTGCGCCCACGGTGCAGGCTTCACAGTGAAGTGGAACGAAGTCCCCGAATATATGCATCTGAGCAGCACTTTGGAAAAGCCCAAAGCGCCCGACGAGCCCCCACAGCCCGTCATCCGTCGGAGAAATCTGGACATCGACGAAAAAGAGCTGGAGGCCATTATGCGCCGAGAGTTCGGGGAGATTCGCCGTCCCCAGTATGGCACCGCCAAGCAGGCTATGACCGCAGAGCGGATGCAGAAAGAGCCCATCGCAAAGAAGGACTACATCATCGTAGACGGCTACAACTTGATTTTCGCATGGGAGGACCTCAGCGACCTTGCATCGGTGGATTTGGACAATGCCCGACAGCAGCTGCTGGACCGACTGGCCAATTATCGTGCCTTCCGTGGCTGCGAGCTGGTAGTAGTCTTTGACGGCTACCGTGTCAAAGGAAACAAGGGCACCCACGAGAACTACCACGACCTGAATGTGGTGTACACCATGGAAAACGAAACAGGTGATATGTACATCGAAAAGCTGGCCAACTCCATCGGCAAAAACTACCGTGTCCGTGTCGTCACCTCCGACGGACTCATTCAGCTGTCCGCCCTCCGCAGCGGCGTACTGCGTATGTCCTCTCGTGAATTCATCCCCGAAGTGCAGACCATTCTGGAGCAAATCCGCAAAACCATCACCCAATAAACACACAAACGGCTTACCGCAATCGGTAAGCCGTTTTTCATCCCCCGCTAAATCGAAGTTTGAAGGCTGCACCAGCAAAGGACCCCTTGCCTAAAGGGGGCTGGCACGGCGAATGCCGTGACTGGGGGATTTAAAAAATGGCCATTTTATGACAGTACGGCTGTAAACAAGCATCCCCCCGACCTCGCTTGCGCTCGGTCACCCCCCTTTAGGCAAGGGGGGCTTTGTATCTTCAAACTCCAATTTGTCACTCTCCCTCGCACCTCTCTGTCATTCTGAGCGCAGCGAAGGATCTCAACGCCAAGGACGGGGTTCGTTATCAACTCCGCAGCTACAGGCAAAGCCTTGAGATCCTTCGACTCCGCTGTCGCTCCGCTCAGGATGACAAACCGTGGAGCCCGCTTCATGCTTCGCCTCAACACCCCTTCTCCCGGAGAGAAGGTGACCGAGCGAACGCGAGGTCGGAAGAGGAATTCGGGAGACGCACTGCAACATAGTACAAACTGCGTACCTATTCCCATGTCCAACACAAGAAAAAGTACAAGCTTCGGCACTTGACGAACATTGCCGCCCGCATTCCTCATCCGCCCCTTTGGGGCACCTGCGTCCCGCCAAGCCCCCCCGGGGGAAGGTATATAAGTGCGCAGCAAAAACGGACATTCAAACTACAATTCATCGTTTCACCCCCGTAGGGCCACAAAAGCCTCGAACCCTTTCGGATTCGAGGCTCTTTTTCATGTACTTTCTTCAAATAAGACTAACTGAATACTCTAAGTTAGCTCTTAACGATAATCTCTACGCCGCCAATATCGTTGATATTTTTTCTATTGCCAGCCGAATTGAAGAACAGATCGTGAACTTCCTGGCTGCCGAAGGTAATGCTTTCCAGTGCGGTGCAACGAGCAAAGACCTGACTGTCCCAGCTGTTCACATAATCCATTCCGCAGTAATCAACATGAGTCCAACAAGCAAAAGTAGTAACATTAGCGGGGATTGTCACACGCTTCAGGCTCAGGCAATCGTTGAACGCCCAGCAATGAACGTGTACTTCACGGCCTGCAGGAAGAACAAGTTCTTCAATAGCCAAACTCTTAAATGCACCGGGAGCAATGCACAACGGTTCTGTGCCGCCCTCAGCAAAGGTCAGCTTGGTAATTCCAGTCTTCTGGAATGCTTCCTGTCCGATATAAGTAACGGTGGAAGGAATCACAACCTCACCGGTCAAATTGGGGAACTTTGCAGCAAAGGAGCCGATGGAGGTCACGCCATCTTCAATCACCAAAGACTTTACTGCATTGACATCATAGGGATAACCACCAATAGCAGAAGCGTCTCCGTTGCTCTTGTAAATAACAGCTTCTCTCCATTCACCGGACTTGAATTCCTTACCGCTATCTTTGTCAGGCACAGGGTTTTTGGCAGGAGAAACAGTCAAGACACCCGCATCGTCCAAGGTCCAATCGATACCACCCCAGGTACCGCTGTCAACAATAACAACAGGGGGCTTCTGATGTTCTACCAGTACGCCGCCCAGCCAAGAAGCAACATTTACATTGTTATCGCCCATGGGGAAAGCTGCTTCAAATGCAGCTGCTGCAGTGTCGAAGCCTGCAGTCTGGATTGCCTGAGACAGAACGATAATGTCCAGCTTGCCGTTGTCGTTGCCGTCAATCGCTTCTATGTCTTCATTGGTTGCTGCGGACTTGATGTAAACCTGAGCCAGATTGGGATAGGAGGTATCGCCGGCGGGCAAAATGCCGTTTTCATGTCTCCAAGTGCCGTCGCTCAGCTGGCCGCCCTTGTAAGTGTACGCAAATACAACATAATTGTTGCCGTCGATTTCAATGACACCGAGGTTTTCCTTGTCCCAAGTGTTGTGGTGAGAGGTTCCAAGCAGAGTACCATCGGATTTGCCGATTTCAATCGCAACAAAGGTACGAATATATGCATCGCTCTTGCCGGTGTTTTCTACGGTTACAAACTTGTCCTGTGCATTCTTGCCTGCAAAAACCTGCATATTGCCGTAGGAATCCACCTGAGTCATACGAACGATGGTTTCATCCCAGCCTGCATCACCCACACTGGGGTCACCAACGATAGGATACAGAGGCTTGTCCTGAGTAAAGTCCTGCAGTTCATAGCTGTTTTGGCCGTCCACGTCCTTAGTCTTGTAGGAACCGTCTTCGTTCACAACGCGTTCGTATTCGTGCTGGTCGATTGCTACATTGCCGAGGGTCATGACGTTTACGTCGCTGTCTTCATACTGCAGATACGCTACAGTGCCTGCAACAGCGATGGAAGCGGTCAGAACGACTGTCAGAAGCAGTGCAATAATTTTTCTAAACATACTTCATTTCTTCCTTTCGAGGGTATTTTATGCTTTTTCGGGACTGAACCCGCTTAACATACATTAAGGGATATGATACAGCTGCGGTGCATCAGGGTGCGGTTGCTTCCCACTGTTCCTGATATGCTTCGTATGCTTCCTGTACGGTTTCGAAGCCGTCTGCCTGAATTGCAAATGCTTCTACAATGATCTGGGGAGCCTTTGCAGAATCCCAAGCGATTTCGGTTGCAACGCCGTCTTTTACCAGATACCACTTGCCGTCAATAACGTCCACCTTGGTATCCAGATAAACCTTGGTCATACCGACGGTGGTAACTTCTTCCTTCACCAGAGTGCCATTGTACAGAACTGCATATACATTGTAGTCAATGCCATCCACGGTCACAGTGCCAACGGGATTGCCATCGCCTGCGGGATTGTAGTCAACGATCCAGCACTGATCTTCGGGGATTGCTTCGGTCTGGTCATCAGCCCAGTAAGACTGGTTGTTGCGATAGTCCAGCCAAGTTGCGCCCGCATGGTTTACGTGCAGAACGTTGCCGCTTGCGTCTTCGGGAGTGTCCAGTGCAGTGGGGATAGCGTAGGTGTACCAAACCCATGCTTCATTTTCGCCAATGTTTTTAATCTGAACGTCCTTGTTTACGTCAACACCGGGAGTCAGAACGGAATTCTGAGCGAATTGTTCCTGAACTTCGATGTCTACTTCGCCAACGGTGAATACGTTGACTTCGCTGTCCTTATCGGTCAGGTATGCCAGAGTGCCTGCAATAGACAGAGCAGCAGTCAGGGCAATTACCAGCAACAGAGAGATAATCTTCTTCATTTGCTTGTTCTCCTTTGCTTATTCTTCAGTTTCGGGTTCCGCAGTGGCGATTTCCCACGCCTGTGCAACAGATTCAATGTTTGCCTGCTGTACTGCGTAGGCGGTGATGCTCAGCTTGGGGTAGTTTACTACACCTGCCGCATCCAGCTCGTTCAGCATTTCCTTGGTAGCATCCAAGCTGACGTGCACTGCGTTGTCCTTAAGTACGGGGTAGTATGCAGGCTTGTCGTTGGTGTCTTCTTCCACCTCGCGGTAGTATACGCCGCTGACTGCCTTGCCTTCTTTGTCGGTCAGCTGATTCCAGCCGATGGCCAGCTCATAGCTCAGGTAATCCCCAAAGCTATAGGGGCTCACGCCACCGCTTTCCTCCAGCTTCACAAACAGGTAACATGCTTCGTTGCCTGTCAGAACCGTGACACAGGGGTCCTTGAAAATGGTGTTGCCGGGCACCATTTTATATGTATTCCCTTCGGGAGCTCTCACGGGGTCACCCTTTTCATTCAGCACAGGGTCACCATTTTCATCCAAAACGGTTTCATCCAGCTTGATGTTGATGTCGCCGTATGTAAACGTGTTGACAATGGTGGTGGACTCCGTCTGCAGCCATGCAATGGTGCCCGTGATGGAACTGCCGATCAGGAGCGCCGCAAACAGCACAGTCATGATGATTCGTTTTTTCAATCGGCGCCCCTCCTTTCATTTAAGTGATTTTGCCGCAAACCGCAAGGCTTGCGATTGAGTTTATACGCCAATGGTTTTGGTTATGCTATGATTATGCGCCAACCTGTGCGTCGAATGCTGCCCATGCTGCGTCAGCGTCAGCAAAGGTGCTGGTCTGAATTGCATTGCCTTCTACCAGAATCTTGAAGCCATCCAGCAGAGCCAGTTCTTCGCCGGTTACTTCGCCGGGCAGTTCAAAGCTAGTGAACAGTGCGGGCAGTGCATAGTCAGCTGCGTTGCCTTCAACAGCTTCCTTGTAACGGAATTCGTAGGTAACGGTGTCGTTGCCATTGTCAACGATAGCAACGCAGGGCCATTCAGCTGCGTCCCAGCCCTGTACGAAGTTCTGGGGCAGGAAGTCGTCGCCAAATACTGCCTTCAGACCTGCGTAGTTGCTCATGGTAACGACCATACGTACGTAAGCTTCTTCGCTTTCAGCCTTAATGGTGATGGTGGGGTCCTTTACGTAGGTGTTGCCGGGAATCAGGTGGTATTCGTTACCGGTCTGAGTCTTTTCAGCAGGATCAACGGGCTTGCCATCGGGAGTAACCTTGGTTTCTTCCAGATCAATTGCTACGTTGCCCACGGTGAAGGTGTTCAGCATAGCGTCACGAGAAGTCAGGTATGCAACGGTAGCAAATACGGAGCTTGCACATACCATTACCACGCACAGCAGCAGGGCAATAATCTTCTTGGTTTTGTTCATAATGATTTCTCCTTCTTTTTTGTTTTTATTTAATTTTTAATTTTTTCCTTTTTCTTGTCATCCCAAAGCAAGTCGGGAATCACCAGCAGCAACGCAAAGGTCGCTGCCACCGCAATTGCCACATACGTCCCGGGGGGCTGCTGCACAAAGCTCACGCCGAAGCCCAGATACGGTACGCTGAACACATAGCGGCCAATGACACTTTCGGGGGCAACCACGTTGTTGTCCGCAAAGTCGTTTGCGTCCCCCTTGGTCACGAAGCCTTCCTCCGTAACCTCAATGATGCGGTGTGTGGCAGTAACGCCGCCGACCATACGGAAGGTGATGATATCTCCCTCAGCCAGTTCCGCAGGATCTGCCTCCCGCACATATACCATAGACCCTGTATGGATCACAGGTTCCATGGAGCCGGATAATACAATGTAGGGTTGAATGCCGATGATCCGTACACCTACTACCAGAATCGCCAGAATCACACCGATGATCACGATCAACGTTGTAACCAGATTCCAAATTTTATGTATCTTCTCTCCCATCATACCTCCAACCGCACTGTCGGCTTTGCAGTCTCGTCTCAAGACCGCAGGGCTTATCATCGGCAATCAAAGATGCCAATCCCTCCTATAAAAACCGGGTAGACAGTGTTATTTTCTGAATGTCTTTCAGTAAAAGGCGCAGAATACACCTATACAGTGTCAAGTATATCACTAATTGCCCCAATAGACAACAACAATAAACTAAACTTTATTAATTTTTTCAGTGTGATTTTGTGTATTTTGTTAGAAGTTGTGGTTTTTCTTAACTTTTTTGTTCCTAAAAAGTTAAGATTTGTAACCTCTTTCGTTGTTATCACCAAAATCATGCCTCTCATTTTTATCCGCTATATTCATTCATCGGATGCGAAATAACCACACTAACCGAACAGTTTCGCCGTATATATATATATATAGTAAAATTAGTGTATTAAACACCGAGGCTACATTTATGGAAAAAGAACAGTTCATCGCCAGACTCACACAGCTGCGCCTCGGCAAAGGCGTTTCTGCAAGAGATATGAGTCTTTCCCTGGGCCAGAGTGCAGGGTACATCAACAATATTGAAAACGGTGTGAACCTGCCTTCCATGACAGTGTTCTTTTACATCTGCGACTACTTCGGGATTAGCCCCAAGGATTTCTTCGACGACGATACCACCGCCCCCACTAAGGTCAAGGAACTCACGGATGCAGCCGCAAAGCTGACACCCGAACAACTGGACCACTTGATTGCCATTGTAAAATCTATGCACAAATAAAGTAAAAAGCCACGGAGCATGCTCCGTGGCTTTTTACTTTATTTGTGCATAGATTTTACAATGGCAATCAAGTGGTCCAGTTGTTCGGGTGTCAGCTTTGCGGCTGCATCCGTGAGTTCCTTGACCTTAGTGGGGGCGGTGGTATCGTCGTCGAAGAAATCCTTGGGGCTAATCCCGAAGTAGTCGCAGATGTAAAAGAACACTGTCATGGAAGGCAGGTTCACACCGTTTTCAATATTGTTGATGTACCCTGCACTCTGGCCCAGGGAAAGACTCATATCTCTTGCAGAAACGCCTTTGCCGAGGCGCAGCTGTGTGAGTCTGGCGATGAACTGTTCTTTTTCCATAAATGTAGCCTCGGTGTTTAATACACTAATTTTACTATATATATATATATACGGCGAAACTGTTCGGTTAGTGTGGTTATTTCGCATCCGATGAATGAATATAGCGGATAAAAATGAGAGGCATGATTTTGGTGATAACAACGAAAGAGGTTACAAATCTTAACTTTTTAGGAACAAAAAAGTTAAGAAAAACCACAACTTCTAACAAAATACACAAAATCACACTGAAAAAATTAATAAAGTTTAGTTTATTGTTGTTGTCTATTGGGGCAATTAGTGATATACTTGACACTGTATAGGTGTATTCTGCGCCTTTTACTGAAAGACATTCAGAAAATAACACTGTCTACCCGGTTTTTATAGGAGGGATTGGCATCTTTGATTGCCGATGATAAGCCCTGCGGTCTTGAGACGAGACTGCAAAGCCGACAGTGCGGTTGGAGGTATGATGGGAGAGAAGATACATAAAATTTGGAATCTGGTTACAACGTTGATCGTGATCATCGGTGTGATTCTGGCGATTCTGGTAGTAGGTGTACGGATCATCGGCATTCAACCCTACATTGTATTATCCGGCTCCATGGAACCTGTGATCCATACAGGGTCTATGGTATATGTGCGGGAGGCAGATCCTGCGGAACTGGCTGAGGGAGATATCATCACCTTCCGTATGGTCGGCGGCGTTACTGCCACACACCGCATCATTGAGGTTACGGAGGAAGGCTTCGTGACCAAGGGGGACGCAAACGACTTTGCGGACAACAACGTGGTTGCCCCCGAAAGTGTCATTGGCCGCTATGTGTTCAGCGTACCGTATCTGGGCTTCGGCGTGAGCTTTGTGCAGCAGCCCCCCGGGACGTATGTGGCAATTGCGGTGGCAGCGACCTTTGCGTTGCTGCTGGTGATTCCCGACTTGCTTTGGGATGACAAGAAAAAGGAAAAAATTAAAAATTAAATAAAAACAAAAAAGAAGGAGAAATCATTATGAACAAAACCAAGAAGATTATTGCCCTGCTGCTGTGCGTGGTAATGGTATGTGCAAGCTCCGTATTTGCTACCGTTGCATACCTGACTTCTCGTGACGCTATGCTGAACACCTTCACCGTGGGCAACGTAGCAATTGATCTGGAAGAAACCAAGGTTACTCCCGATGGCAAGCCCGTTGATCCTGCTGAAAAGACTCAGACCGGTAACGAATACCACCTGATTCCCGGCAACACCTACGTAAAGGACCCCACCATCACCATTAAGGCTGAAAGCGAAGAAGCTTACGTACGTATGGTCGTTACCATGAGCAACTACGCAGGTCTGAAGGCAGTATTTGGCGACGACTTCCTGCCCCAGAACTTCGTACAGGGCTGGGACGCAGCTGAATGGCCCTGCGTTGCTATCGTTGACAATGGCAACGACACCGTTACCTACGAATTCCGTTACAAGGAAGCTGTTGAAGGCAACGCAGCTGACTATGCACTGCCCGCACTGTTCACTAGCTTTGAACTGCCCGGCGAAGTAACCGGCGAAGAACTGGCTCTGCTGGATGGCTTCAAGATTCTGGTAGAAGGCAATGCAATTCAGACCAGCACCTTTGCTGACGCTGACGCAGCATGGGCAGCATTCGACGCACAGGTTGGCGCATAATCATAGCATAACCAAAACCATTGGCGTATAAACTCAATCGCAAGCCTTGCGGTTTGCGGCAAAATCACTTAAATGAAAGGAGGGGCGCCGATTGAAAAAACGAATCATCATGACTGTGCTGTTTGCGGCGCTCCTGATCGGCAGTTCCATCACGGGCACCATTGCATGGCTGCAGACGGAGTCCACCACCATTGTCAACACGTTTACATACGGCGACATCAACATCAAGCTGGATGAAACCGTTTTGGATGAAAATGGTGACCCTGTGCTGAATGAAAAGGGTGACCCCGTGAGAGCTCCCGAAGGGAATACATATAAAATGGTGCCCGGCAACACCATTTTCAAGGACCCCTGTGTCACGGTTCTGACAGGCAACGAAGCATGTTACCTGTTTGTGAAGCTGGAGGAAAGCGGTGGCGTGAGCCCCTATAGCTTTGGGGATTACCTGAGCTATGAGCTGGCCATCGGCTGGAATCAGCTGACCGACAAAGAAGGCAAGGCAGTCAGCGGCGTATACTACCGCGAGGTGGAAGAAGACACCAACGACAAGCCTGCATACTACCCCGTACTTAAGGACAACGCAGTGCACGTCAGCTTGGATGCTACCAAGGAAATGCTGAACGAGCTGGATGCGGCAGGTGTAGTAAACTACCCCAAGCTGAGCATCACCGCCTACGCAGTACAGCAGGCAAACATTGAATCTGTTGCACAGGCGTGGGAAATCGCCACTGCGGAACCCGAAACTGAAGAATAAGCAAAGGAGAACAAGCAAATGAAGAAGATTATCTCTCTGTTGCTGGTAATTGCCCTGACTGCTGCTCTGTCTATTGCAGGCACTCTGGCATACCTGACCGATAAGGACAGCGAAGTCAACGTATTCACCGTTGGCGAAGTAGACATCGAAGTTCAGGAACAATTCGCTCAGAATTCCGTTCTGACTCCCGGTGTTGACGTAAACAAGGACGTTCAGATTAAAAACATTGGCGAAAATGAAGCATGGGTTTGGTACACCTACGCTATCCCCACTGCACTGGACACTCCCGAAGACGCAAGCGGCAACGTTCTGCACGTAAACCATGCGGGCGCAACTTGGCTGGACTATCGCAACAACCAGTCTTACTGGGCTGATGACCAGACCGAAGCAATCCCCGAAGATCAGTGCTGGATCGTTGACTACAATCCCGCAGGCGATGGCAATCCCGTTGGCACTGTGACCGTGGATGGCATTGACTACAATGTATATGCAGTTCTGTACAATGGCACTCTGGTGAAGGAAGAAGTTACCACCGTCGGTATGACCAAGGTTTATCTGGATACCAAGGTGGACGTTATTGACGGCAAGTGGTATCTGGTAAAAGACGGCGTTGCAACCGAAATCGCTTGGGATTCTGCAAAGGCTCCCCAGATCATTGTAGAAGCATTTGCAATTCAGGCAGACGGCTTCGAAACCGTACAGGAAGCATACGAAGCATATCAGGAACAGTGGGAAGCAACCGCACCCTGATGCACCGCAGCTGTATCATATCCCTTAATGTATGTTAAGCGGGTTCAGTCCCGAAAAAGCATAAAATACCCTCGAAAGGAAGAAATGAAGTATGTTTAGAAAAATTATTGCACTGCTTCTGACAGTCGTTCTGACCGCTTCCATCGCTGTTGCAGGCACTGTAGCGTATCTGCAGTATGAAGACAGCGACGTAAACGTCATGACCCTCGGCAATGTAGCAATCGACCAGCACGAATACGAACGCGTTGTGAACGAAGACGGTTCCTACAAGACTAAGGACGTGGACGGCCAAAACAGCTATGAACTGCAGGACTTTACTCAGGACAAGCCTCTGTATCCTATCGTTGGTGACCCCAGTGTGGGTGATGCAGGCTGGGATGAAACCATCGTTCGTATGACTCAGGTGGATTCCTACGGCAATATGCAGGTTTTTGCAGGCAAGAATGCACAGGACAAGTTTGTAACCGTAGAAAACACCGGCAAGAGCGATGCATATATTCGTACCTTTGTTGCGATTGAAATCGGCAAATCCGATGGTACTCTGCTTGGAACCTCTCACCACAACACTTGGGACAAGGAAAACCTCGGTGTCATTGAAATCGACGGCAACAATTATGTTGTATTTGCGTACACTTACAAGGGCGGCCAGCTGAGCGACGGCACTTGGAGACATGAAAACGGCATTTTGCCCGCCGGCGATACCTCCTATCCCAATCTGGCTCAGGTTTACATCAAGTCCGCAGCAACCAATGAAGACATAGAAGCGATTGACGGCAACGACAACGGCAAGCTGGACATTATCGTTCTGTCTCAGGCAATCCAGACTGCAGGCTTCGACACTGCAGCAGCTGCATTTGAAGCAGCTTTCCCCATGGGCGATAACAATGTAAATGTTGCTTCTTGGCTGGGCGGCGTACTGGTAGAACATCAGAAGCCCCCTGTTGTTATTGTTGACAGCGGTACCTGGGGTGGTATCGATTGGACCTTGGACGATGCGGGTGTCTTGACTGTTTCTCCTGCCAAAAACCCTGTGCCTGACAAAGATAGCGGTAAGGAATTCAAGTCCGGTGAATGGAGAGAAGCTGTTATTTACAAGAGCAACGGAGACGCTTCTGCTATTGGTGGTTATCCCTATGATGTCAATGCAGTAAAGTCTTTGGTGATTGAAGATGGCGTGACCTCCATCGGCTCCTTTGCTGCAAAGTTCCCCAATTTGACCGGTGAGGTTGTGATTCCTTCCACCGTTACTTATATCGGACAGGAAGCATTCCAGAAGACTGGAATTACCAAGCTGACCTTTGCTGAGGGCGGCACAGAACCGTTGTGCATTGCTCCCGGTGCATTTAAGAGTTTGGCTATTGAAGAACTTGTTCTTCCTGCAGGCCGTGAAGTACACGTTCATTGCTGGGCGTTCAACGATTGCCTGAGCCTGAAGCGTGTGACAATCCCCGCTAATGTTACTACTTTTGCTTGTTGGACTCATGTTGATTACTGCGGAATGGATTATGTGAACAGCTGGGACAGTCAGGTCTTTGCTCGTTGCACCGCACTGGAAAGCATTACCTTCGGCAGCCAGGAAGTTCACGATCTGTTCTTCAATTCGGCTGGCAATAGAAAAAATATCAACGATATTGGCGGCGTAGAGATTATCGTTAAGAGCTAACTTAGAGTATTCAGTTAGTCTTATTTGAAGAAAGTACATGAAAAAGAGCCTCGAATCCGAAAGGGTTCGAGGCTTTTGTGGCCCTACGGGGGTGAAACGATGAATTGTAGTTTGAATGTCCGTTTTTGCTGCGCACTTATATACCTTCCCCCGGGGGGGCTTGGCGGGACGCAGGTGCCCCAAAGGGGCGGATGAGGAATGCGGGCGGCAATGTTCGTCAAGTGCCGAAGCTTGTACTTTTTCTTGTGTTGGACATGGGAATAGGTACGCAGTTTGTACTATGTTGCAGTGCGTCTCCCGAATTCCTCTTCCGACCTCGCGTTCGCTCGGTCACCTTCTCTCCGGGAGAAGGGGTGTTGAGGCGAAGCATGAAGCGGGCTCCACGGTTTGTCATCCTGAGCGGAGCGACAGCGGAGTCGAAGGATCTCAAGGCTTTGCCTGTAGCTGCGGAGTTGATAACGAACCCCGTCCTTGGCGTTGAGATCCTTCGCTGCGCTCAGAATGACAGAGAGGTGCGAGGGAGAGTGACAAATTGGAGTTTGAAGATACAAAGCCCCCCTTGCCTAAAGGGGGGTGACCGAGCGCAAGCGAGGTCGGGGGGATGCTTGTTTACAGCCGTACTGTCATAAAATGGCCATTTTTTAAATCCCCCAGTCACGGCATTCGCCGTGCCAGCCCCCTTTAGGCAAGGGGTCCTTTGCTGGTGCAGCCTTCAAACTTCGATTTAGCGGGGGATGAAAAACGGCTTACCGATTGCGGTAAGCCGTTTGTGTGTTTATTGGGTGATGGTTTTGCGGATTTGCTCCAGAATGGTCTGCACTTCGGGGATGAATTCACGAGAGGACATACGCAGTACGCCGCTGCGGAGGGCGGACAGCTGAATGAGTCCGTCGGAGGTGACGACACGGACACGGTAGTTTTTGCCGATGGAGTTGGCCAGCTTTTCGATGTACATATCACCTGTTTCGTTTTCCATGGTGTACACCACATTCAGGTCGTGGTAGTTCTCGTGGGTGCCCTTGTTTCCTTTGACACGGTAGCCGTCAAAGACTACTACCAGCTCGCAGCCACGGAAGGCACGATAATTGGCCAGTCGGTCCAGCAGCTGCTGTCGGGCATTGTCCAAATCCACCGATGCAAGGTCGCTGAGGTCCTCCCATGCGAAAATCAAGTTGTAGCCGTCTACGATGATGTAGTCCTTCTTTGCGATGGGCTCTTTCTGCATCCGCTCTGCGGTCATAGCCTGCTTGGCGGTGCCATACTGGGGACGGCGAATCTCCCCGAACTCTCGGCGCATAATGGCCTCCAGCTCTTTTTCGTCGATGTCCAGATTTCTCCGACGGATGACGGGCTGTGGGGGCTCGTCGGGCGCTTTGGGCTTTTCCAAAGTGCTGCTCAGATGCATATATTCGGGGACTTCGTTCCACTTCACTGTGAAGCCTGCACCGTGGGCGCAGAAAACGGAGTGAGGGGTGTTGTCCAC
This sequence comes from Oscillospiraceae bacterium, assembly GCA_045660685.1. Classification (GTDB taxonomy): domain Bacteria; phylum Bacillota; class Clostridia; order Oscillospirales; family Oscillospiraceae; genus HGM13010. The sequence continues at coordinate 10,967 of JAZREI010000009.1, read as the reverse complement.
GTCTTGTTCGGGGTCGTAGCCAATTTCGGCGATGACAGTCTCGGCATTGCTGCAGGGGGCATAGCCCGCGGGAGCGCAGCTGAGCTTGCCTGTGCCGTGGGTATAGGCTGCAACCTCCGTGTGGTAACCGTTCATGGCAGAAACGGGGGCTGTGCCTGTGAGGGTAATGGTCTCGGCGTAGTCATCGGGCGTTTCAAACGTACCGTTCATGGCGCGGATGTCGTTGATAGCACGGCCCATGGTTTCCGTGGGTACGGTCAGTCGGAAGCTGTACATGGGCTCCAGCAGCACGCTTTCCGCCTGCATGAGTCCCTGACGGACACCGCGATAGGTGGCCTGACGGAAGTCGCCCCCTTCGGTATGCTTGGCGTGGGCACGGCCTGCGGTGAGGGTAATGCGCAGGTCGGTGATGGGGGAGCCTGTGAGCACGCCCAGATGCTGCTTTTCCCCCAGATGGGTCAAAATCAGTCGCTGCCAGTTGCGGTCCAGCAGGTCTTCGCTGCAGTTGGAGGTGAACTCCAGACCGCTGCCGTTGGGCAGAGGCTCTAACAGGAAGTGAGCTTCCGCATAGTGGCGCAGGGGCTCGAAGTGACCTACGCCCTCTACGGTGTTGGCGATGGTTTCCTTATACATAATGCGGCCTGTGTCCATTTCCACGTCCACATTAAACCGCTCTTTGATGAGGCTTTTCAGAATATCAATCTGTACCTCGCCCATGAGCTGAGCATGAATCTGCTGCAGGCGCTCGTGCCAGACGATGTGCAGCTGGGGGTCTTCCTCCTCCAGCTGGCGGAGCTTGGGCAGCATGACCATGGGGTCGGTGCCCTTGGGCAGCACGATGCGGTAGGACAGTACAGGCTCCAGCAGAGGCGCGGAGGCATCCGCATCTGCACCCAAGCCCTGACCGGGGTAGGTCTTGGTGAGACCTGCAACGGCACAGACCTCGCCCTGTGTGACGGCTTCGGGGGTGTCGAACTTGGTGCCCGAATACAGGCGCAGTCCCTTGATTTTTTCAGTGAATGCTTCCCCGTTTTGGTCAGTGTACTTCAGCTCGTCACGTGCCTTCAGAGTACCCCCTGTGACCTTCAGATAGGTCAAACGGTTGCCTTGGGCATCACGGGCGATTTTGAATACCTTTGCGCCGAAGTCCTTACGTGCAGGGGCGGGAAGGGTGTAACGCTCCAGCAGTGCCAGAAATTCCTCCACACCCTGCAGCTTCAGTGCAGAGCCAAACAGGCAGGGGAACAGCTTGCGGTGAGCAATCATGTCCGCGATGCGGCTTTGGTCCACGGTGTCTGTTTCCATATATTCTTCCAGTGCGGCTTCGTCGCACATGGCGATGTCTTCATACAGTGCTGGGCGCTTGGTAAAGTCTACGCAGCTGTCGGAGAGGCTTCGTTTCAGGTCATGGAGCACACGCTGCTTGTCCGCACCGTCCAGGTCCATCTTGTTGACGAAGATGAAGGTGGGTACGTGATAGCGCTGCAGCAGTCGCCAGACGGTTTCCGTGTGTGCCTGTACCCCGTCGGTGCCGCTGACCACCAGAATGGCGTAGTCCAACACATGGAGCACGCGCTCCATCTCCGCGGAGAAGTCTGCGTGACCGGGGGTGTCCAGCAGGGTCACGTCCATGGAGTCTGTGGAAAAGCGTGCCTGCTTGGAGAAAATGGTAATGCCGCGACGGCGTTCCAGCTCGTGGGTATCCAGATAGGCATCACGATGGTCTACGCGGCCCAGCTTGCGGATTGCCCCCGACAGGTACAGCATGGCTTCGGATAATGTGGTTTTGCCTGAGTCAACGTGGGCGGTGATGCCCACTACGAGTTTTTTCATATGGTTCCTCACAATAAAATTGTAGGGGCCGTCGGGAACGACGGTCCCTACAAACTCGGATTTAGTTCAAATCGCCGCTTTCGTACAGAATCGCGGTCAGGGGAATCAAAGGTGCGGTTTCACAGCGGAGAATACGGGGACCCATAGCGCATACCGCAAAGCCCATGCTGCGGGCAAGCTCTGCTTCCTCAGCGGTGAAGCCGCCTTCGGGACCTGTGATGATGGCGGCATCGGGACAGGGCAGGGCTGCACGAATGGCTTCCTGCATGGAGATGCGGTCACCTGTTTCGTACATGAACAGTTTCAGTGCGCACTGTGCGGCTTCTTCCAGCATCTGCTTGTAGCTGTCGAGATAGCGTACGGTGGGGATGATGCCGCGACCGGACTGCTTAGCGGCTTCCTCGGCGATGCGCTGCCAGCGCTCTACCTTCTTGTCCGCACCCTTTTTGGGGTCAAGGCGTACCACACAGCGGTCGCAGTTGAAGAAAACGATTTCGGTTGCGCCCATTTCGGTGCATTTCTGGGCCACGTAGTCCACACGGTCACCCTTGGCCAGACCTGCGTATACACGAACCTTTACCGCAGCCTCGCTCTTGGAGGGCACTGCTTCCACAACATCGGCGTAGGCGGTCTTACCGTCGGAGCCTGTGAGGACACAGTGCAGGTCGGTGCCCTTACCGTCGCAGATGGTTAGCACTTCGCCGTTGCGCATGCGCAGCACCTTAATGTGCTCGGCGTCACGACCTGTGATGACGATGGACTTGGCTTCAATATCGATATGTTCCATAAAAAATCTGGGCATGGGAAAACCTCCGTGGATTTATGTGTAGCGGCGAACAGTGTTCGCCCGTTTTTTCGGCTCGTACAACCGACGCACTTGTTGTTTTATATGAGCACGGTAACGATTTTGCGGCAATGAGGGCGAACGCAGTTCGCCCCTACATAAGTGATATCATATTATAAAATATTTTGCACCAACTTGCAATCATGTCATATTGTGGAAAAGGGGGGAGTTGTATGACACAGGAGGATTTGGCAGTGCTGGCAGGCTTCAATAGGGTATGGGAGCGGGTCAGCGGTCAGCGGATTGACTCTGCGCCTGCAGCGTTTGCGGATTGGGAGGACGTGCTGAACGGGGTATACGGCCATTGGCGCAGCTGCGTATCTTTGTCGGCTTGGGCTGTGGGAATGCCTCGCAAACGGCTCATAGGGCTTGCCGGGGAGGCGAGAGAGCTGTTCCGAAATCTGCAAACGGAGTATTTTTTGGAAACGGGAGATATCTTCCAACCGAGGATGAGTGAAAATCTTGCAAGTTACACACCGTACAACTTGCAAAAAACCTATAAAAACGCTGTGAAACTTGCAGAGCGCCTGCAAAAGGCGGCGGAGGCTTGCAATGTATCTGTGGGAGATGCAGGGGGAATCATCACCGACCATGAGAACGCGCTGAAGGAGCTGCTGCGTGACTGTCTGCGATGAACAAAATACCGCCGCACAATCAGTGCGGCGGTTAATTTTATGGGTTCAAAAGGGTTTTCAGGGTGTTTACGGTATCTGCTACAAGGCTCGAAACGGACATAGCCTGGGTGCCTACGACGATATTATTGCACAAATTCAAGGGGAGCAGCAGCTTTGTGGCTTCACTTTGTCCTACGGCAGCGGCCATTGCAGGGGTGATTTCTCCCAAAAGCCCGTCTGCAACCAGCAAGCCCACAGGGCCTATGATGATATTTACCTGTCTGCAGGCCACAATTACGGGGTTTTCCCCTGTGGCGGCCTCATCTGCCCCTGCTTTGATCATGGCGGAGGTGGCGATGGAGTTGGTGCCGATGGCACGGACGGTGCAGGGAAGACCTTCCTTTTTGATGGCGCTGACAATCATCTGACCGATTCTGCCGCCCTGTCCGTCAATGACTGCGATTTTCATAGCATCTCTCCCCGAAAATTTCTTGTGACCATTATAACCTGTCCACGGGAAATGCGCAAGTGAAAAACAATTGTGCTCCCAAGGCGTTGCGCAATAAGCACGAAAACACAGGGGGTGATTTTGTCGGATGTGTAAAATGCAAAAATTTTGACTTTTTCTGCGTTGAAAAATGCAGCTTGTTTTTGCAAAAATTGCAAAAAAAGACTTGCTTTTTTACATTAAAGCGATTATACTTGCAACATACTCAATTGCGAGGTTGAAATTATTCCACCAGGAGGAATTAGAAATGAAAAAGATGAAGAAGATTCTGGCTGCAGCTCTGTGTCTGGCCCTGGCACTGACTCTGGTCGCTTGTGGCGGCGGCAGCGGCACCAACCTGATGTTCGGCACCGGCGGCGAAACCGGCACCTATTACGCATACGGCGGCGTTCTGGCTCAGTATGTTTCCGGCAAGACCGACGTTTCCATCACCGCAGTTACTTCCGGCGGCTCCAAGGCCAACATTGAAGATAGCGCAGCAGAAGCTAACCAGCTGGGCTTTGTCCAGTCTGACGTTATGAGCTATGCTTACTCCGACACCAACCTGTTTGAAGAAGCAGTTGAAGGCTTCTCCACCGTTGCTGCTATGTACATGGAACAGGTTCAGATCATTACCCTGAATCCCGACATTAAGTCCGTTGCCGATCTGGAAGGCAAGATCGTTTCCATCGGCGCTCTGGGCTCCGGCGTTTACTTCAACGCTATCGACATTCTGGGCGTTTATGGCCTGTCCGAATCCGACATCGAACCCGTTTACCAGTCCTTCGGCGACTCCGTCGAATCCCTGCAGGACGGCAAGATTGACGCTGCATTCGTTGTAGCGGGCGCTCCCACCAACGCTGTTACCTCTCTGGCTACCACCAATGAAGTTTACCTGGTTAGCCTGGATGCAGAACATATCGCAGCCCTGATCGAAGTTTCTCCCTACTACGCAGAAGCTACCATCGCTGCTGACGTTTACGGCACTCCCGAAGACGCTAAGACCGTTGCAATCGCAGCAGTTATCATCGCAGCTGACACCGTTTCCGAAGATGCAGTTTACGACATGACTTCCACCATCTTCGAAAATCTGGCAGAAATCTCCGAACAGCACGCAAAGGGCTACGAAGCATCTCTGGAATTTGCTTCCTCCATCACCGATGTGCCCTACCACCCCGGCGCTGCTAAGTACTTTGCAGAAAAGGGCTTTGACGTTCCCGTTAAGTAATCCATTCGGATTCCCAAGCAAAGTAAACACTGCTTAAAATCAGACTACGGCACTTCCTGCAAGTGCCGTAGTCCTTACCATTTATAGGAATGTAAAGAAACCATTAAGAAGGAGGGTCTTCAATGTTTTTCCGTAAGAAAGACGAAGACAAAACCATTGTAAATAGCGCTCCCGTGGATGTGGATGATGCCAACCGTGACATCGCAGCCGAAGTGGATGCGATGATGAAGAAGTTCGACCTGGAATCCAATACCAGAATCTGGGAAGGCTGGCAGAAATGGGTGGTTATGACCATCTCCGCGTGTTTTGCTGCTTACTGCATTTGGTCTACTCTGTTTTCCGTTGCGGGCATTGAAGAACGTCTGACTGCATTTTTGGGCTGCATCATTGTTTTGGGTTACCTGAACTATCCCCGCAGCAAGAAGCGTGTCCGTGTCAATGCGCTGCCTTGGTATGATATTGTGCTGATGGTGGCAGGTGCGGCTGCATTCTTCTACTATTGTGTGGAATACAAGAATCTGGTTATGGTACTGACCAGTGCTTCCAAGATGAACTTCTGGTTCACCACTGTGGGTATTGTAGGCGTAGTGAGCTTGATGGAACTGTGCCGCCGCTGCGTGGGTCTGCCCATTCTGTGCGTGGTCGGCGCTCTGCTGGCTTACACCTTCTCCATCGGTCTGCCCATCGAACGCGTTATCTACACTCTGTTCTACGGCACCAGCGGTGTTATGGGTACTCCCATTAACGTCTGTGCAAAGTTCATCGTTGTATTTACTATTTTCGGCGCATTCCTGGAACGTACCGGTATTTCCGCATTCTTTATCAATCTGGCAAACTGCGTAGCAGGTGCCTCCAGCGGCGGTCCCGCTAAGGTAGCGGTTATTTCCTCCGCACTGTGCGGCATGGTCAGCGGCTCCTCCGTTGGCAACACCGTTACCACCGGCTCCGTTACCATTCCCATGATGAAGAAGACCGGCTATAAGCCCGAATTCTCCGCTGCGGTTGAAGCATCCGCTTCCACCGGCGGTCAGATTATGCCCCCCATTATGGGTGCTGCGGCGTTCCTGATGGCAGAATACATGGGCATTACCTATGCACAGGTAGCACTGATGGCAATTCTTCCTGCGTTCCTGTACTTTGGCGGCATTTTCATGTCCGTTCATCTGGAAGCAAGACGTCTGGGTCTGCAGGGCATTCCCAGAGAAGAACTGCCCAAGTTCGGCAGCCTCATCAAGAAGATTTATCTGCTGGCACCTCTGGTGCTGCTGGTATGGCTGGTTTCCACCAACACACGTACCATGCAGACCTCCGCATCTCTGGCAATCGCGGCTACCATTCTGGTGAGCTTGTTCGATAAGGAAAACCGCATTACTCCCAAGAAGTTCTTTGAAGCCATGGAAGCAGGCGGCCGCGGCGTTATCACCGTTGCTGTTGCTTGCGCTATGGCAGGTATCATTGCAGGCTGCATTACCGTTACCGGTCTGGCTTCCAAGCTTATTACCGCAGTTGTAGCAATCAGCGGCAACAACCTGTTTATTGCACTGTTCCTGACCATGATTTGCTGTATCGTTCTGGGTATGGGCGTTCCCACCACCGCAAACTACTGCATCATGGCTACCACCTGCGCACCCATTCTGATTTCTCTGGGTGTTGATAAGATTCCCGCACACTTCTTCGTATTCTACTTCGGTATTGTTGCGGACATCACACCTCCCGTTGCGCTGGCTGCTTACGCAGGTGCGGCAATCGCAAAGGCAAACCCCATGAAAACGGGTATTACGGCAACCAAGCTGGCCATTGCGGCGTTTATCGTACCTTACATCTTCGCAATGAACCCCGCTATGCTGTTCATTGACGCAACCGTCATTGACGTTCTGCAGATTACCCTGTCTTCCTGCATGGGTATGCTGGGCGTATGCATGGGTCTCATGGGCTACTTTGCATCTAACTTGAATATGCCTCTGCGCTTGCTGGCAATCTTTGGCGGTCTGCTGATGATTATTCCCGGCACCATAACCGACGTTGTGGGTCTGGTAATCGTGGCTGTGGTCATCGTAATTAGCTTCTTCATGGGCAGAAAGCAGAAAGCCGCTATGGCGTAAATCATGAAACAACAAAAGCTGTCTCACAAATGTGAGGCAGCTTTTTTTTAGCTCGTACGGATATTGCGGTGGTTATAGCGCTGCTGTCAGTACCATGATGGGCAGGTTCGCGGCGTAAATTTCGTCGAAGTCCTCAAGAGGCAGAGGAGTCACACCCTTGCCTGCCTCGATGGTGTACCCCGGGCGGTTATAGGTCTGGATGAACCAATCCTTATACCCTGCGGCGGCAGAGTCGGGGGGCGTGGGCTCTACGTCATAGCCCGATGCAGCTGCCAGCTGCCATGCGATGGGCATACTGTCGGGTGGGTCGAAGTCCATAAACTGTGGATAAATCACCGCACCTTGGGTGTGGTATGCCAAAATGCGGTCGGGGCTGCACAGCTCTGTCAGCCGTACCATGGCGCGGGCTTCCGGTTGGGTCAGAGGCTGGGTGCCTACATAGTCCCGTGGGGCAGGACAGGTGTAGCCTTGGGCGTATTTGATTTGTTTTGCCTGCTCCCATGCGGCAGGGTATTGCAAGTTCAGGTCCACGCCCCGTACATTGGCCTTCCAACCCTCGGGGAATGGAATGGCAGGGAAGCAGTCGGCGATGTTTTTGATGCGATTGTATGTAGGCCCTTCCTTGAGGAAGCTTGTGGCGATGTCCATGCCGTCGGGGTTTACACAGGGGACGATGATGAATCGGGTGTTTTCCAGCAGGGTGCGTGCATTATGGTCACGGATGTCGGTTTCCCGTACCGCTGCCGTTGCCAGCTCCTCGGCGAATTTCAGCAGCAGGGGCGTGGTAATCCACTCGTTGCCGTGGTGGGTGCCGCAGTACAGCACCGTGCGCCGACCGCTGCCCATGGCCAAGGCGTACAGGGGCTTACCCATGACGCTGCGGCCGATGATGCGGCGGCGGAGAAAGGGGTAACGTGCATCCAAGCCTTCCACCACGCAGTCCAGTACATCGCTGCTCCATGGGATGCCCGTAGGCACTACAGGGAAGGACAGGGGCACTGTCAGCAAGTCTCCCACCTGCAGTCGGATGGCATTGGTCACGTGGTTGGCTGCCTCCAAGCTGCGCAGGGACGTGTGGTATTTACGGGCGATGGCGTATAGGGTTTCCCCGCGGCATACCCGATGGGTCACATAGCCTGTGTAATAGGGGCGCAGGGCCTGATGGGTGCGCTTGCCTGCGATGCCGTTGGGGTGGATACCCGCCTGCCGCTGAAAACGACGGACCGCTTCTGCGGTGTCGTGTCCGAATACCCCGTCGGCGGCAACGGGGCCTACTCCCGCTCGATTCAGTGCCAGCTGTAAAAAGGACACCCGTGGCCCTCTGCAGCCGTATTCCAAGATGTTCATGCATATGCCTCCAAAATAATCAGTCTGATGCAAGTGTATGCAGAGGTGGGGCTGTAAAAGAACGGGCGAAGGAAGTTTGCCCCTACTTGCGCATTTGTTAAGATTTCGCTATAATGAAAAAAAGACTGCGGGAGGCGGAAGTATGGCGAGAGTATCCACCAAAGAAAATAAAAATGTATATCATCAGGCCAGAGAGGGTATGGGGCTTACCCGTGACAAGGCAAGTGAGCTGCTGGAGTGGATTTCTGCCGACCGTATCGAAAAAATCGAGAACGAGCGCAGTATGCCCAACCCCGACGAAGTGCTGACCATGGCGGAAAAGTACAAGCGTCCCAGCCTGTGCAATCACTATTGCTCCAATCAGTGCCCCATCGGACAGCAGTATGTGCCCGAAATCAAAATTAAGGACCTGTCCCAGATTGTGCTGGAAATGCTGGCATCTCTGAATTCCATGAACAAGCGCAAGGATCGACTCATTGAAATCACTGCCGATGGTGTCATCGACAATGACGAGCTGGACGACTTCATTTTCATCCAAGAAGAACTGGAGCGCATCTCCATTACCGTGGAGACTCTGCAGCTGTGGTCCGAGCGTATGCTGGCGACAGGTGCCATCGACCCCGAACAGTACAAAGCACGAAAAAAGAAATAAATTCCATATTCGCCTCCCTTGCTGAAAGGGAGGCTTTTTTTATTTTCAAAAAATATGCCGTCACTGAGAAGATGTGTCACATTTAAATCTGCTGCACCGACACATACTGAGATTGCTCGGTCTATGAGCAATGCTTTATGAGAGGGTGTGAAATTTTGAAAAAACAAATGCGTTTGGCTGTGGTGACGGCGGTGACGGCTGTTTGCCTTGGGGCGGCATTCCCCGTTTCCGCATTGGCGGCACAACTGATTCCCGTGGGCTGCGCCGTGGGCATCGAGGTGGATGTGGACGGTGTGTTGGTGGAAAAGCTGTGTGAGGTAGAGACTGCCGACGGCACGGTACAGCCTGCCAAAGCCGCAGGGCTGAAGGAGGGAGACATTATCCTCGCCATCAATGGAGAGGATGTGGAAGATCTGGAAGATTTTTCCGAAGAACTGAGAGAACACAAAGGGCAGACCGTGACTCTGACCGTCATGCGTGAAGCGAAGACTTTTACCTGTGAGCTGACTCCCGTGAAGTCCAAGGACGGGGAATATCGACTGGGGCTGTGGCTTCGTGACAAGGTGGCAGGCATCGGTACTGTCACTTATTATGACCCAAAAAGCGGAGAATATGGGGCGCTGGGCCACGGTATCAATGACCCCGAAAGCGGAACACTGATTCCTATTACCCATGGCAAGACCTTCGATGCCTCTGTAGTGGATGTGGTGCGGGGCAAAAGCGGTGACCCCGGTGAGCTGACGGGCTCCTTTGACACGGGGGCGGTGTTCGGCACTGTGGCAGGGAACACGGTGTACGGCATTTTCGGCAAGTGCGGCGCAATCAGCTGCGGAGATGTGATGGAGACTGCTGCGGCAGGGGAAGCCAAGGTGGGCGAAGCGCAGATTCTGTCCACGGTGGATGGCAGTGAGCCTCAACTGTATGACATCCGCATCGATAAAATTCGCCGCGGCGGCGGTGAGGAGCGGTATCAGCTGACCGTCACCGACCCCGACCTGCTTGATATCACAGGGGGCGTGGTGTGCGGCATGAGCGGCAGCCCCATCATTCAAGACGGGAAGATCATCGGCGCTGTAACCCATGTGTTGGTAAATGACCCCACACGTGGCTATGGGATTTATATTGAAAACATGCTGGATGCAGCGGGATCGTGAGAAAAACAGGGGTAGATTACCCCTGTTTGTTTTAACTAAAAAGAAAAAATAAAATTTGTTGAAAAATTTTGAAAAAAGGTGTTGACAAACAAAGAAACGCGTGCTATATTATCAAAGTTCGCTGCGGAACGTAGGTGATGCGCGGATGAATGTCCTTGAAGAGGGGACATTGGGAGCCGAGTAACCGGAACCGAATGCGAAAGCAAAGGGGAGGCGGCCGAAACCCGAAAGGGATAAGGCTGAGGCGCTGAGGTAGCCACTGTGAGGCGAGACGGCGAGCGGAGAAAGGAAATGCAGAGGGCTGAGTACCGAAATCGGAAGGAAGGCATGGAAACAGGCCGAACGGATGAGGAAAGAAGCACCGTAGGAACCGCCGACAGGGGAGGACGGGAAGAAGGGAAAGGAAAGAACGGAAGGCTGAGTAGTCAGAACCGAGCGGAAGCAGACGAAAGAAAGCGGAAGTGAGGGGAAAGCCCGAAAGCGAAAGCGGAAGGGAAGCACCGGTGGAACGGCTGTGGGAGCGAAACCGGGAGGGATGAAAGGAAACAAACAGGAAGCCGAGTAGGAGAACCCGGAAGGAAGACATGAGAAATCAGGTCGGAGAGAAGGGGGAAGCCGAGGAAGCGAAAGCGGAGACGGAGCACCGAGAAAGCCACTGTGAGGCAGAGTCGGGAAGAAGCGGAAAGGAAGAAACAGAGGCTGAGTA
>JAZREI010000008.1:0-3119 GCA_045660685.1 Oscillospiraceae bacterium | reverse complement strand
GGAGTCGATGCAAACTACATCACAGCCTGCTGCCAGCAGAGCGGGGATACGTTCTGCGTAGTCGCGGGAGTTGATACCTGCGCCAACCATGTAACGCTTCTGAGCGTCCAGCATTTCGTTGGGGTTTTCCTTGTGGCTTGCGTAGTCCTTGCGGAATACGAAGTACATCAGGCAGCCTGCATTGTCCACGATGGGCAGTGCGTTCAGCTTGTGATCCCAAATGATGTCGTTAGCTTCCTTCAGAGTGGTGCCTGCGGGAGCGGTAACCAGCTTATCCAGAGGAGTCATGAAGTCACGAACCTTCAGGTCGGTGGACATACGGCTTACACGGTAGTCACGGCTGGTAACCAGACCCAGCAGCTTGCCGTTGGGAGAGCCGTCTTCGGTAACTGCTACGGTGGAGAAGCCGTTGCGTGCCTTCAGGTTCAGAATGTCAGCCAGAGTGTGGTCGGGGGTAACATTGGATGCGGATACTACGAAGCCGGACTTGTAGTTCTTTACGCGAGCGACCATAGCAGCCTGGTCTTCGATGGTCTGAGAACCGAAGATGAAGGACATGCCGCCTTCCTTAGCCAGAGCGATTGCCAGAGTGTCGTTGGAAACGGACTGCATGATAGCGGAGATCATGGGGATGTTCAGGGTGATAGCAGGTTCTTCACCCTTCTTGTACTTGACCAGGGGAGTTCTCAGGTCAACGTTTGCGGGGATGCATTCTTCGCCGGTGTAACCGGGAATCAGCAGGTATTCGTTAAAAGTGCGGGAAGGTTCATTGTAAAAAATTGCCATTTTGATTTCCTCTCCTTGTCAAATTACTTGAAATACTTCACAGCGGATTCAAACATCTTCATATCGTATTCGCCGGGAACGTTCTTGTACATACCGTAGCCCTTACGTTCGGAGTGACCCATCTTACCGAAGACTCTGCCGTCGGGAGATGTGATACCTTCGATTGCGAATGCGGAGTTATTGGGATTGTAGTTTACAGCATTGGTGGGCATGCCGTCAAGACCTACATACTGGGTTGCGATCTGACCATTTTCTGCCAGGTCCAGAATCAGAGCTTCGGGAGCAATGAAGCGGCCTTCGCCGTGGGAGATTGCTACGTTGTAGACATCGCCGGGCTTGGTAGCAGACAGCCAGGGGCTCTTGTTGGATGCGATGCGGGTACGTACGATGCGGGACTGGTGACGACCGATAGTGTTGAAGGTCAGAGTGGGGCACTTGTCATCAGCATCGATGATTTCGCCGTAGGGTACCAGACCCAGCTTGATCAGTGCCTGGAAGCCGTTGCAGATACCGCCCATCAAACCGTCACGGTTCTTCAGCAGTTCGTGAACAGCATCCTTGATCTGTGCGTTGCGGAAGAATGCGGTGATGAACTTTGCGGAGCCATCGGGTTCGTCGCCGCCGGAGAAGCCGCCGGGGATGAATACGATCTGGCTCTGCTGGATTGCCTTAGCGAAGTATTCTACGCTTTCGGTGATAGCATCAGCAGTCAGGTTCTTGATAACAATGATTTCGGGATCAGCACCTGCATCACGCAGCGCCTTTGCGGTGTCGAATTCGCAGTTGGTGCCGGGGAATACAGGGATAATTGCCTTGGGCTTTGCAATCTTGATGGAAGGTGCGGGGTAGGAAGTTGCTTCGTAGTTGAATACGGGGATTTCCTTTTCTTCCATGGGGATGTTGCAGGGGTAGATGGGTTCCAGCTTGCCTTCGTAAACTGCCAGCAGTTCGTTCAGGCATACGGTTTCGCCGCCGAATACCAGAGCCTGTGCTTCGGTGGTTTCACCCAGCAGGATGCCTTCAGCTTCTGCACCGTCAGCCAGTTCCAGAATGAAGGAGCCGTAGTTGTAGCCAAACAGTTCTTCCATGGAAACGTCAGCAAACTTGAAGCCCAGCATATTGCCAAAGCACATCTTCATGATAGCTTCTGCTGCGCCGCCGAAGGTGGGGGTGTATGCAGCAACTGCCTTGCCGGTGGAGGTCAGTTCGAAGACCTTGTCGAATACCTTCACCAGAGAGTCAACTACGGGCAGACCGTCAGCGTCGACTTCGGGCTTGACCAGAACAACCTTGTGGCCTGCTGCCTTAAATTCGTTGGAGATAATATTGTCGATATCTTCAGTGGTAATTGCGAAGCTTACCAGAGTGGGAGGAACATCCAGATGTTCGAAGCTGCCGGACATGGAGTCCTTGCCGCCGATGGCTGCAATCTTCAGCTGCTTCTGAGCCATGAATGCGCCCAGCAGAGCTGCCAGAGGCTTGCCCCAACGCTTGGGGTCGTTGCCCAGACGTTCGAAGTATTCCTGCAGAGACAGGTAAACATCTTCAAACTTTGCACCGGTAGCAACCAGCTTCGCAACGGATTCCACAACTGCCAGGAATGCAGAGTGGTAGGGGCTCTTTTCAGCAATGTAGGGATTGTAGCCCCAGCTCATGACGGAGCAGGTCTTGGTGTGCTGCTTTTCCACAGCAACCTTGTGTACCATTGCCTGAATGGGGGTGTGCTGGTACTTGCCGCCGAAGGGCATCAGAACGGTGTTTGCACCGATGGTGGAGTCGAAGCGTTCGCCCAGACCACGCTTGGAGCATACGTTCAGGTCGGTTGCCAGTGCGTTCATACCTGCTGCGAAGCCTGCGGGGATTTCCTTTGCCCATGCTTCGGGAGCAGCGGGAGCAGCGGTGATATGCTTTTCAGCGCCGTTGGTATCCAGGAAGTCACGGGAGATATCGCAGATGGTAGCGCCGTTCCAGGTCATGGTCAGACGGCGGTCAGCCTTAACAACAGCGATGCGGGTTACTTCCAGGTTTTCTTCAGCAGCCAGACGGCAGAATTCTGCTTCGTCCTTCGCTTCAACAACAACGGACATACGTTCCTGAGATTCGGAGATCGCCAGTTCGGTGCCGTCCAGACCGTCGTACTTCTTGGGTACTGCGTTCAGGTCGATATCCAGACCGTCGCACAGTTCGCCAACGGAAACGGATACGCCGCCTGCACCGAAGTCGTTGCAGCGCTTGATGAGCTTGGTAGCTTCACCGCGGCGGAACAGTCTCTGCAGCTTGCGTCCTTCGGGAGCGTTGCCCTTCTGAACTTCTGCGCCGCAGGTTTCCAGAGA
>JAZREI010000007.1:0-11414 GCA_045660685.1 Oscillospiraceae bacterium | reverse complement strand
GATTATATTTACGACGGTATGAAAAACATGTAGGCTGCGTACAGATTAGGACTCCAACCAAAGCCCAACGAAGTGGGTTTGGTTGGAAAAAGTCGAAGCATGCTTCGACGGTACGACGGCATGAAAAACATGTAAAAAAGTCCCGACCTATGCAGAACGCACAGGTCGGGATTTGCTGTTTACAGAAAAAAACGGGCCCGAAGGCCCGTCTTTTTTTGAAGAGATGATTTACTTGAATGCAACCATGGTGTTGGCTACGGTCATGGTAGTCATCAGAACTGCATTCAGAATTGCAGGTGTCCAGATGTTGCCTGTCTTCTTGTACAGGTTGCGGGAGATGATTGCTGCAATGGACAGAGTGGGAACCATTGCTACCATCATGATGCCGGACAGTGCGGAGCCGTCGTTGACAGCAACGCCGGTAGCGAACAGGCTGCCGTACTGAACAGCCAGCCACAGAATGGGGCCGCCTGCGTTCAGCAGGATTGCTACCAGATAACCCTTCCAGCCCTGCAGCTTTTCGGTGTTGGTGTTGATTACGATTGCTGCGGTGTTGATCAGGTAGAAGATCAGGAAGGTAGGCAGGTAGGTCAGAATTGCGGGAATGATGTTTGCATCAAAGGTCTTGAATGCGAAGGTCCAGATACGGAAGTCAGCCAGGAAGATTGCGTCAACTGCGAACAGAACTGCGTATGCAATCACAACGATTGCCAGACCTGCGCAGATGCCTGCGAAGATGTTCTTGGGCTTGCCACCCAGACCGTATGCGGAAGCGGTAACGCCGTCCTTAGCCTTGAACAGGACATAAACGGTGCCCATGATTGCCAGAGAGATCATTGCACAAGCAATGGTCCAGTATGCGATGGAGTTGATGCCGATTGCGGTGAAGCGACCGTTGTCTGCGTACATTGCGTTGGAAGCAACTGCTGCCAGACCTGCGCCGCCGATTGCCATCACGATGCCGCCGCCAACGACCTTCTTGAAGACTGCGAAGAACAGGCCGCCCAGAGCAATGATGATGCCTGCGTAAACCAGAATGTTTACAATGGGAGTACCTGCGCCCTGGTCCATCAGAGGAGTGAAGAAGATTGCGGGCAGCAGGATTGCTGCGATGGTAATCAGCAGAGAAGCGATCTTTACGCCGCCTTCAGCGGAGGGCAGAACGGGCAGTTCTTCGCCCTTTGCGTTCTTGAAGAAGGGCAGAGCCAGAACAACATCAGCTGCGCCCAGAATCAGCAGAACGAAGCCGATCAGAGCAACAAATTCAGACAGTTCCTTCCAAATCCAGATCTGATCGTCGGAAGCAATGTCGGTGAGCTGGTCGGAGCATTCGGAGAATGCTTCATAGTAGAAGTCGATTGCGTGACCGGTAGAGGTCTTGGAGAAGTGGTTCCAAGGGTGGGTTTCAGCAGGCTGGTAAATGATACGCTTGCCGCCGTCGGAGGTGTTGTACCAAGTGTTTGCTTCGGGAGCAGCCTGTTCCAGCCAAGTCTGGCCGTCGGGAGTGCCAACAAAGTTCTTGTGACGTACGGTGCCGCCTGCTTCGTTGGGATCGTTGAAGAAGAATTCGTCGTACTGACCTGCAATGCGGCCCAGAGTACGGCCTGCGCCGGTAGCTGCGGAAGCAGCTGCGTCAACGCCGATGAGTGCGGTGTAAGAGAAGTCAGCGCCTTCGGTCAGACCTGCGTGGATCTTCAGAACGCCGGTTTCGGGATATGCCATGGCGTCAAATGCCAGAGCTGCGGTGGAGGAGAAGCCGCCCATGGAGTGACCGGTAACACCGATCATACCGTTGCCGGCTGCGTCCTTGAGAACGTAGGGCTGTTCGTACATGTACTGAACTGCGTCATACATGGAGTGCATCCAGAAGGGCAGCCATACGCCAAAGAAGCTGGTGTCGGAGTAGTTTTCGTGGCTCAGTGCGGAGTGACCGTGGTCATACTGGTCCAGTGCCAGAACCACAAAGCCGCGACGAGACAGTTCGATGGCATTTGCGTCCTGCATTTCCGCAGAGTTCAAATAGCCGTGGGTAACGATGATGGTGGGCTTGGGGTTGTCGGCAGATGCGTCTTCGGGCATGTACAGAAGACCGCTCAGTTCACCGTGACCGCCGTCAAAGCGGATACGGCTCACATCAACCTTGCCGCTGCTGCCATTGAAGGTGCTTGCCAAGAAGCTGCCCAGCAGAATCAGGACAAGAGCGATCGCCAGCAGACCATAGGTGCGCTTGCTCAGTTTCATATGTTTCCTCCTTTTTCTCTTTGATTGTTTCTCGCGGAAACAATCGAGGGTTAAAAATACGCCGGAAGCCCAATTGTTTCCGACGACAATCAAGTTACACCGATATTATAATACAGGGTTGTATAAAACGCAACAACAAGTTAAAATATTTGCCACACCCTTGTGAAACATGAACAACCATGTTATATTATATATGTATACGAAGACAGCGAAGGAGTGCCCCCTATGAAAATGAATTGGATGGGCGAATATCGCGACATTGTGGAATCTCTAATCCACTACTGCAATATTTATGCCGACATTTATAAACACGAACATATGGTCTTCCAAGACGTGACCTATTCCTTCTCTCAGGTACAGGTACTGGAGTATCTTCTGGAAAATGAGGAACGCAGGGAAAATATGTCTGCCATTGCCGATCGTCTGGGTATCAGCCGCAGCAATTTCACAAAAATCGTCAACCGACTGGAAGCCAAGGGACTGGTGGAAAAGCAATATATGCAGGGCAGCCGCAAGGAACTGATGGTAACGGTCAATGACTTCGGCAAGGCTCTGTACGAAGAATATTCTCAGGAGATTATGAAGTCCCACTTCTCCCCCATGTTCAAAAAACTGGAACAAATCCCCAAGGAATTTTATCCGCTCCTCAGCGGCGCATTGTACGACGCAATGCACGGGGAAACCAAAACGTAAACATAAAAAAGGAACGAACCGTCGTGGTTCGTTCCTTTTTTTATCTCATAAATTCTTTCATCCGTGCCAAATCGCACATGCCCATGAAATATTCGTAATAAGGCATGAGGAACTCGTAGCCGTTCATCAAATCCTCTACAATTTGACGGCTTTCCAGGGTGCTGTCCCAGCCCCGCTCGCAGCTGATGGAAAAGCCCTTGCGGTTATACCACTTGGCAAGAATGCCGTCGGGTGTGCCTGCCTTGGGGCGCTTATATTCGGGCGCATCCAGCACAAACACGTCCTGTGCTTCCAGCTTCTCCGCCAGAGGCAGCAACCCTTCGGGACGCTCCAGCAGCTCCTTGCGGTAGCATTCCATGGTAAAGGGCTTTGCCATCCACATACCCATACCGAAGCCATAGCCCTCGGGACTGATTTCAAACCAAAACACAGGGCGTTCTGTCCAGTGGTTGGTGGTGGGACGGCGAATGGAGAACCACAGATGGTCCTTGTAAGGTCCCTTCCCGTGGAGACGGCGGGCATCACGATAGATGCGGGACACATGCAGCTCCATATTCAGGTCGGGGTATCGGTCTGTAAAGCGGTCAAACACCTCCTGCGCCAGTGCCTTCAGAGGCTGCTGCACAAGGGTCAGATATTCCTGTTTATGCTCCATAAACCAGCCGCGGTGGTTATTGAACCGAATGCCCCACAGAAAATCAGAGGCAGCGGCAGAAAATCCGTTAAACAAAATTCGTTCTCTCCTTAAGTTTTGTGTACGTGATTGCTAATATGGTCCATGCAATAGCAGTGGTAGCCCTCGCAGCGAGAGCAGAAACGGAATTCCAAATCGGGATAGTCCGTGTCGGTACGTCCGCAAACCTCGCACTTGCGGTTGTAGGGTCTGGTCTTCATTTCCTGATGAATGCGGCGCTGCTCGTTTTTGAAGTTGGCTTTGGTTTTGCGCTGTTCCTTGCGTTCGGGGGTGAACAGTTCCAGCAGCCATTCCCCAAAGAACAGCACATAGTTCAGCAGTGCCACAACGGGCAGCAGATTATAGGGGAAGGGATTGCCCAGCACACCCGCAGCAAACAGCAGCAGGTCAGCAAGAGCCAGCCACTTGATTTTAATGGGGATAATAAACATGAACAGCAGCTGCAGGTCGGGATACAGGGTAGCAAAAGCGAAGAACATGGACAGGTTGATGTAATGAGAGGTTGCGGTCACATCATAACCGGTCAGCAGCCACATAATAGTGCTGTACAGTCCGCTCAGCAGCATACCGGACACATAGAATACCGTGAACTTGGCACTGCCCCAGCGGTCTTCCAGCGCATTGCCGATGAAGTAATACAGATACAGCCACAATACCAGTGCCAGACCTGAACTTTCGGGGATAAACACAAAGGTGACGATACGCCAGATTTGTGCGTGCTTGAAAATCATTTCAGGGGAGAAAGTCAGCATACTCCGCAGCAGCCCCGTAGTGTCCATGGCAGACAGCAAAAATACCGCAATATTGCCCACAACGATATACAGCATCAGACGGGGAATGCCGAAGTTGGGATGGGTGTAACAAAAACGATCGATGCGATCCATCAGTTTTTTCATTTTGGTTTTCCTCCGAGGGGTAAATAAATTCGCTGAGCACATTGTACCATAATTTGTTTTCAAATACACTATTTTTATGCTTTTGTTTTTTCGACCCATATGTTATATTTATACTGTATCTTTATAAAATCGCATCACTATGTCTATTTTACTATGAAAACGAGGAATTGACTTTGAAATACGAAGAAATGAACGAACAGCAGCGTCCCGAGCGTGAAGAACGGGAGCTGAAAAATGAAATCGTCGAAGGCCGCAACGCCGTCATCGAAGCACTGCGTGCAGGCCGCGCCATTGACAAGATTTATCTGGCAAAGGGCGAAACCGACAAGACTCTGGGTCACATCGCTTCCAAGGCACGTGCCAACGGCATTGTTGTAGTAGAAACCGAACGCCGCAAGCTGGACATGATGAGCCAGACCGGTGCCCATCAGGGTGTGGTTGCGGTTTGTGCAGTTCGCACCTACTGCTCCATCGATGACATTCTGGCCATCGCTGCAGAGCGCGGCGAAGACCCCTTCGTCATCATCTGCGACGAAATCAGCGACCCCCACAACCTGGGCGCCATCATCCGCAGCGCTGAATGCGCAGGCGCACACGGCATCGTCATCCCCAAACGCCGCAGCGCAGGTGTTACCGCCATTGTGGGCAAGGTCAGCGCAGGTGCTGCCGAACACATGGCAGTTGCCCGCGTTCCCAATATCACCAACGCCATCAAGGAACTGAAGCAGGCAGGTCTGTGGATTTACGGCACCGCTGCTGACGGTCAGTCCTCCCTGTGGAAGACCAACCTGACCGGTCCCATCGGTCTGGTCATCGGCTCCGAAGGCGAGGGCATGAGCCGTCTGGTGGCTGAAAGCTGCGACGTATGCGTCAGCATCCCCATGAAGGGCAAGGTTAGCTCCCTGAATGCTTCTTGCGCCGCCACCATTTTGATGTACGAAGTATTGCACCAGAGAATGAAGTAATTTCGTAAGGATTGATGAGATAATGAGTATTCTGGAAGATCTGGAATTATTGGATCTGACTGATGATTTGCCCGATGGTTCTGAATTCGATTTGGACGACATTCTGTTCGAATTCAGCACCCCCGGTCTGTTTGCACCAACCGCGGCAGAGGCAGAACCCCTGCCTGCGATTATAGAAGAAGACGACTCCACCTTGGTGTTCACCGCCATTCAGGAACCCATGGAAGAAGCTCCCGTTGCGGAGGAAACCGTGGTCATTCCCGTCATCACCGAAGCTGCCGTGGACTTTTTCTCGGAAGATGATGACGTCAAGGTTGTCAAGGAAGAAGTCTCCGAGGACACTGCCGTGTATCACGGTGACCTGTTCGGCGACCCCTTCGGCATCGGCGATATCCTCTATGAGTTTGGCACCCCCGTGGACGAGGAAGGCGTGAAGGTATACGCCCCCGCAGCCAAGGCAGCCCCCATAGAAGACGAGGAAGATGACGTGAAGGTATATGCCCCCGTGGCGCCTGTGGCTCCCGCGGCGGAAATTTCCGCGGAAACCATTCCCTTCACCGCTGTGGAAGATTTGGAGATTCCCGAAGCCATCGGCTCCGCTCCCGTATCCGCAGCTGAGCCCTCCAAGGCAAAGGGTCCCGGTCTGCTGACCAAGGCTGTGGCTGTGGTCATGGGTCTGCTGGGCAGCTTCAAGAAGAAGCCCGCCGCTCATGCCAAGAAGACCGCCGCGGTCACCGAGGAAGACCCCTTCGCACGTGCCCGTGACCTGTTTGAAGACCAGATGCTGTCTGTAGACGATTTGGACATGGACAGCGCCCTGATGCTGGAACTGGAAGTCATGGCGGAAATGGAAGCGGAACGAGAAGCCATGCAGGCTGCATGGGAAGCAGAGGACCACATCACCAATGTCCCTGACCCCATCGTGGAAGTCCCCGCAGCCATTGCCGCACTGCAGCAGGAAGCCGAGGAGGAAGCCCTCCGCAAGGCTGCCGAAGAAGCTGCCATTCGCGCTGCTGAGGAAGAAGAACTGCTGTCCGTTGCACAGGATGAGCTGTTTGACTGGATTGAATCCACCAACAAGCTCCGCCGCAAGCCCAAGCACGAGGCAGAAACGGAAGAATTCTTCCCCGTGGAAGAACCCACCATGGAATTGGCCGACGAAGACGAGGATATGCACGTCTACGTCCCCGCAGCATCCAACGAAGAGGCTGTGGCACAGCTGCCCACCCTCGACATTACCGAAGAACCTGCCCTGTCTCCCGCTAAACCCGTGGACGAGGAAAGCGACCCTGAGATTTTGTCTCTGCTGGAAACCCCCGATACGGAGCAGGAGGGTGCTGCTCCCGCAGCAATGACCGAGGAAAACAAGATTTCCGACGACGACCTGCGTTATATTCCCGAAGAAGCTCCCGCAAAGGCCATTGGCAGCCACATCGGCAAGCGTTTCGGCGCAGCCATGGCAGCATTCACCGCCTCCATGGGTGATGAAGACGAGGACGCTCTCGGTGCGGAAGTCACCCCCACCAAGGCATATCGCTTCTTCAATAAATTTGTCAACGACTACCGTTTCCGTCTGCGTCTGTCTGCAGTGCTGTGCGTAATCTCCGCATGGATTGCACTGGGCCTGCCCGTATTCGGCTCTCTGAAGAACCCTGCCGCCGCAGCCGCCATGTGCCTGATGCTGCAGCTGACGGTTATGCTGGCAGGTGCGGACATTCTGGCAAGAGGCTTTACCGCCCTCCTGCGCAGACAGCCCGGTCTCCACAGTCTGGTGTTTGTGTCCTGCATTGCCTCTGTAATCGATGCCCTCGTAATCGTGGGCTCCAAGGGTCAGGGCGGCTACCTGCCCTTCTGTGCGGTATCTTCCATCAGCATGTGCTTCGCCATTTACGGCAGCCTGCTGTACTGCCGCAGCCAGCGACTGAACTTTAAGACACTGGAACAGTGTGCCGAACCCCTGACCATCAGCGTGGACTACGGCATTGTGGACGACGAAACCACCACCGTATACCGCACCATCGGTCACCCCGAGCAGTATATCCACCGCAGTGAGGAAGAAGACCTGGCAGAAACCGTTTACGGTCTGGCAGCCCCCGCTCTGCTGGTGGGTATCCCCGTGCTGAGCCTGCTGGCTGCCCTGCTGTCCGACGGAATGGGAGATTTCTTCCACATTCTGGCAGCTATGTATGCCGCTGCTCCCGCATTCTCCGCCCTCATGGCATTCCCTCTGCCCTACTTCCTGACCCAGCGCGACCTGTACGCTACCAAGTCCGCCATTGCAGGCTGGACAGGTGCCAAGGAAATCGGCCGCGTATCCACCATGATTGTCACCGACCGCGACCTGTTCCCCGACGAAACCGTAGTCATTAAGAGTGTTCGCATTGTGGACGAAGTAAACCCCGAGCTGACCCTGAGCTACTTCTGCAGCATGATTAAGGAAAGCGGCAGCTGTCTGGTGCCCGCCTTTGAACAGCTGGCAGAAAACAACGACTGTGAGCTGCGCCCCGTGGAAACCTTCGTGTGCCACGAAGCAGGTGGTCTGAGCGGCATGATTGGTCCCGATGAAGTGCTGATTGCCAGCCATTCTTATATGAAGCTCCAGGGCTTCCGCATCCCTGCCCGTAAAAAGGACAGCGAAAACGCACTGTTCATGGCTGTCAACGGTCATGTGATTGCTTATATTGTTGTGGACTATAAGCCCATTAAGTCCGTCCGTGCAGGTCTGGAATCCGCACTGCGCGGCAGCGTGGAAATGGTCTTTGCAGCCCGTGACTTCAACATTACCCCTCTGCTGATCAGCAAGAAGTTCAAGTCCCCCACAGACACCCTGCGTTTCCCCTCCTACAAGCAGCGCTATGAAATCACCTCCCACGCCGACTCCGACACCGCAGTCAGCGCAGCGGTGGTATCTCGCAAGAGCTTCTTCTCCTACGCCCCTGTTGTGGAAAAGGCACGGTATCTGTACCGCTCCGTCACCATGTCTGTGGCACTGTCCGCAGTATCCTCTGTCATGGGCATCATCTTGATGTTCATCATGGCACTGACCGGTGCAGGTGCTGCCGTCACCGTCGGCAGACTGCTGGTATTCATGCTGCTGTGGCTGATTCCCACACTGGCACTGACCGTCAGCATCAGTAAATAAAAATCGCCCTGTGTTCAGCGGAACACAGGGCATTTTTATTGGGAGTTATGCGTTATCGCTTATGCCCTATGGGTGATTGAAATGCCTTCTCATAATGAAAAATGCTCTTTTTCTCCTGTTTTGAAGCTTATTCCGCCGAAAAATGTGCTGGTTCGTAGAATATGGCCCGTAAACTTTGTGCATCTTTGTCTTATTGCTTAAAAATAATCAATCGTGTATAATGTACAAAGCTGTTATAAAATTGAAAACTTATTTGATTTATAATATACAAGTTTCTGAAAGGAAGAAATCAACCATGAGTTACGCAACAACCAATATCCGCAACATCTGCCTTCTCGGCCACGGCGGCAGCGGCAAGACCGCTCTGACCGAAAGCCTGCTCTATATCACCGGCGCAATCGACCGTATGGGCAAGAACGCTGACGGCAACACCGTTTGCGACTACGATCCCGAAGAAGTACGCCGCGGCGTGTCTATCTCCGCAGCAGTTGCTCCCGTAGAATACAGAGGCACCAAGATCAACATCATCGACACTCCGGGTAACTTCGACTTCTCCGGCGCTGTTATGGAATCTCTGCGTGCAGCTGACGCAGCTGTTATCGTTTGCTCCGCTAAGGACGGCATCACCGTAGGTCTGGAAAAGGCTTCGAAGTTCTGCGAAGAACGCAACATGCCCCGCTTCATCTACATCTCCAAGATCGACGAAGAAAACTCCGACTACAACGCTACCTACAACGCACTGCGTGAACGCTTCGGCAACAAGATCGCTCCCGTTGTTATCCCCACTCTGGACGCTAACAAGAAGGCTACCGGTCTGATGGACGTTCTGAACAAGCGTGCATACGAAATGCACAACCTGAAGCGCGTTGAAATCGACATTCCCGAAGGCAAGGAAGACGTTATCGAAGAATTCAACGAAGCTCTGAAGGAATCCGTTGCTGAAACCAGCGAAGAAATGATGGATAAGTTCTTCTCCGGCGAAGACTTCACCTACGCTGAAATGATCAAGGGTCTGCACCAGGGCGTTACCGAACTGTCCATGTTCCCCGTTCTGTGCGGCTCCGGCATCAACTGCATGGGCTCCCTGCTGCTGATGGACAACATCGTTGACCTGCTGCCCAACCCCATGGAAGGCAACTACCACAAGGCAACCAAGGCTGACGGCACCACCGAAGAATTCGTTGTATCTCCCAACGCAGTTCCCGCAGCATTTGTATGGAAGACCGTTTCCGACCAGTACGGCAAGTACTCCTTCATCAAGGTTCTGTCCGGCACCATCACCTCCGATACTCCTCTGGTAAACGCACGCACCGGCGAAACCGAAAAGCTGGGTCGTCTGTACACCATGTGCGGCAAGAAGACCACCGAAGTTAAGGAACTGTCCTGCGGCGACATCGGCGCAATCGGCAAGATGGACAAGGTTAAGACCGGCGACACTCTGTGCGACGCACGTAAGGTCGTTTCCCTGAAGGGCATCCCCTACGCAAATCCCTGCTACACCATGGCAATCGCTCCCAAGACCAAGGGTCAGGAAGACAAGGTTGCTGCAGGTCTGGCACGTCTGAACGAAGAAGATCCCTCCTTCAACGTAGTTAACAACGCAGAAACCCACCAGATGGTTATCTCCGGCATGGGCGACATTCAGGTTGACGTACTGTGCAACAAGCTGAAGTCTCGCTTCAATGTTGAAACCGTTCTGTCCCCCGCTAAGGTTGCATACCGTGAAAAGATCAAGGGCACCGTAGAAGCTCACGGCCGTCATAAGAAGCAGTCCGGTGGTTCCGGTCAGTTCGGCGACGTTTGGATCCGCTTCGAACCCCAGGAAGAACAGGACGACATGATCTTCGCAGAAGAAGTCTTCGGCGGCGCTGTTCCCAGAAACTTCTTCCCCTCCGTTGAAAAGGGTCTGCGCAATGCAGTGAACAAGAGCGTTCTGGCCGGCTACGCCGTAGTAGGTCTGAAGGCTACCCTGTACGATGGCTCCTACCACCCCGTTGACTCCAACGATATGGCATTCCAGACTGCAGCTCGTATTGCATACCAGGAAGGCCTGCCCAAGGCAAAGCCCACCCTGCTGGAACCCATCGGCCTGATGAAGGTTACCATTCCCGATGCAAACCTGGGCGATATCATGTCCGACATCTCCTCCAAGCGTCGTGGCACCGTTCTGGGTATGGAAGCTGAAGGCGGCATGCAGACCGTTGAAGCTGAAGTTCCCATGGCAGAAATGGGCTCCTACACCATCGACCTGCGCTCCATGACTCAGGGCCGCGGCTCCTTCACCGTAGAGTTCGCTCGTTACGAAGAAGTTCCCGCAAACATCCAGGCAAAGATCATTGCTGAAGCAAAGGCTGAAGACTAATTCAAACATTCCAAAGAGGCTATCCCAAGGGATAGCCTCTTTTTTCGTAGGGACCGTCGCCCCGGTCGGTCCGCAATGACTGCGGCAATTTACGATCAACGGACCGTCGAGGGCGACGGTCCCTACAAATTAGATCTCCCTTGTTTTTCCCTCTGGTATTTTTTCGCACAATGCCGTATAATGTACCCATAAACCGACACTACACCGTAAACGGAGTTTTTGATATGGCAAAGCAAGCTAATCGCGCACCCGCCCGCAAGCAGGGCAGCGCCCCCAACACCGCACCCAAGAAAAGAAAGGCACCTTCCCGTGAGGAGCCCGCTCCCGGCAGCGTCATCTGGAAGCTGGCACTGATTCTCTGCACAGGTCTGATTATATTCTCTCTGCTGTTCGCCAGTGTCACCGGCGGCAGCAAATATGT
>JAZREI010000006.1:0-13333 GCA_045660685.1 Oscillospiraceae bacterium | reverse complement strand
CTGCTAAGTAATCACAAGGAGGCTCGTGTATGATTATCAAAAACGGTCTGATCTTTGACCTTGAAAATGGCTTTGTACTGCGCGACCTTTACACCGACGGTTCCCTGATTGCCGAAGCAAGCAGCGACGGCAATGTTGTGGCCGGGTCTGACTGCTATGTAATCCCCCGTCTGATTGATGTGCATTTCCATGGTGCAGTGGGCGAAGATTTCAGCGAGGCTACCCGTGAAGGTCTGCAGCGCATTGCGGACTATGAGCTGAGCGAAGGCGTTACCTATATCACCCCCACCAGTATGACTCTGTCCGAAGAAACTCTGATGGAAATCTGCAATAACGTAGCTGCACACCGCGCTGAAAGCACAAGCGGCGCTGAAGTTGTGGGCGCGCATTTGGAAGGTCCCTTCCTGTCCTATGCAAAGCGCGGCGCACAGAATGCGGACTTCCTCCGTGACCCTGATGCGGAAATGCTGGCTCGTCTGCAGAGTGCTTCCAATGGCTGTGTCAAGCTCATTACCATGGCTCCCGAACAGCCCGGCGGCATTGACTTCGTCAAGAAGGCAGGCGAACTGGGTGTCACCGTTTCCGTTGGTCACACCACCGCAGACTATGAAACCGCAATGGCAGCATTTGCAGCAGGTGCAATGCAGGCGACTCACCTGTATAACGGTATGCCTCCCATTCACCATCGTTCCCCCGATGTCATCGGTGCAGCTTTTGACAGCCCCGGTGTACGTGCGGAACTGATTTGCGACGGCATCCACATTCACCCTGCCATCGTCCGTCTGACCTTCCGTCTGTTTGGCGCTGAACGCATGATTCTGATTTCCGACTCTCTCCGCGCAACCGGTATGCCCGACGGGCAGTACCCCTTCGGCGGTCAGGAAATCGAAGTTCACGGCAACCGCGCTACCATCGTGGGACACCCCGAAACTCTGGCAGGCTCCGTCACCAGCCTCATGGGCTGCATGAAGCAGGCAATCGGTATGGGCATTCCCGTGGCTGATGCAGTCCGTGCAGCTACCTATAACCCTGCATGCGCCATCGGCATCGATGACCGCGCAGGTACATTGGATATTGGCAAGGAAGCCTCCATCGTTCTCCTGAACAAATCCGACCTGTCTGTTCGCTCCATCATCTTCAAGGGCAACACAATCTGATAAAACAGTGATCCCCACAGTTCCTTTAGGAACTGTGGGGATTTCCTCTATAAAAGACTTGTGGCGTCACAGTCTGGATGCTCCGCTGTTTTTTCGTTGTCTGGCAAAGCCTGCGGGAGATATACCTGTCCACTGTCGGAACTGCTTGCAGAAATGGGGGATACTGGAATACCCCATCATCTCCGCAATTTCCCCTACGCTCAATTCTCCGCTGCTCAGCAGCTGTTTGCACTCCTCCACACGGATTCGCGTAATATATTTCGCAGGAGACATCCCCAAATAGAGCTGGAACAAATTCGTCAGATGTGTCTGGCTCACATTCACCGCCGCAGCCAGCTCAGGCACGGAATAACGACCTCGGATGTTGGCTGATACCGCCTGCATTGCCTTATCAATGATTTGCCGATGCATTTGTTCAGAGGCAGGAGAGCTATGGTACGCCCCAGGAGCAGCTTCCCGCTGTCTCTGCAAATGAATCAGCAGCAGCTTTAGGGCGGCGTGCATATATTCATCTCGGTCAGGCTTCCAATCCTTCAGCTCCTGTTCGATTGCCGTAAGATACCGCTCGGCATCGGGAGAAACCTTCAATGGCAGCCCGGTGAGATCGCAAAAATCCCGCCCCTCCCAAAGAAAGGATATGGTCAGAAACTGCACAGAATCGGGTGCATATTGAATATGCCACTGGTCTGAGGGAATCAGGAGCAATTCCTTAGCGTGAAGAACATGGTCTTCACCACCGCAATAGTTATGGAGAACCCCTCGTTTCAGCCACACCAACTCCATGGGCAAATGCTGTTCGCCTGTGAAATAGAAGCCGTCATCCGCCTTCTGAGACAAACAGGTAAAAATCTGCATAGGCTGCACAGCCGCAGTCAACCGCGGACAGGCCTCCACACCATCAGAAGGCGGCAGTTCCGCCTGCCGATAAATTCGGCTGCTGCCCTGCAGAGGTGCAAACCCAAAACGGACACCTGCCCGCAGCTGCACAGCTCGATCCAAATAAAATCGATATAGGGTCCCACTGTCCTCAATGAGCAAAATGGTCATACCGCTTCCGTAACCCCAAAGTGTATCGTTTTCGGGACAATACATGGTCACAGGCTCACCGGGCAGAACACTCAAATCCTGAATCACCATCTCCTCACCGTGAGCAGAAACAGGCGTGCCCCAGCGGAGAAAAATGGGATCGGTGGTACTTCGAATCATATAATAACCTCAATTCCCAAAAAGGCAAATATCATTTGTGTTTGGATATATTTCACCACAAATATGCAAATACTCATTGCATTTTTCTGAAACAATGATACTATATAAACAGTAAGTTTACAAATATTTTTGCGTGATCCGTCAAAAAATAATCGGAGAAGCGCAGCCGAATCATAATACGGAGGAAGATATGAAAAATCCTGTTTTAGTAATCATGGCTGCCGGCATGGGCAGCCGTTTCGGTGGCCCCAAGCAGATCACCCCTGTAGACGATCAGGGACACATCATCATCGATTTCTCTTTGTACGATGCATGGCGTGCAGGTTTCCGTGATGTAGCATTTATCATCAAGCGTGAAATGGAAGCTGACTTCCGCGAACGCATCGGCGACCGCATGGAAAAGTACTTTAACGTATCCTATGTTTATCAGGAACTGGATCGCCTGCCTGAAGGCTACGCTGTTCCCGAAGAACGCAGCAAGCCCTGGGGCACCGGTCATGCAGTAGCATGCTGCAAGGGTCAGGTAGAAGGTCCCTTCGCTGTTATCAACGCAGACGACTTCTACGGCCGCACTGCTTTCTCCGCCATTTATGACTTCCTGGCTGCAAACCCCGACAAGGGCAGCTATGCAATGGTGGGCTACCGTGTCCGCAACACCGTTACCGAACACGGCTCCGTAGCTCGCGGTGTATGTGAAACCGAAAACGGTATGCTCAAGGGCATCACCGAACGCACCCATATCGTAAAGCAGGGCACCGATGCCGCATTCTCCGAAGACGGCGGCGAAACCTTCACCTTCATTCCCGGCGACACCATGGTTTCCATGAACATGTGGGGCTTCGCAAACGGTCTGCTGGACGAGCTGTGGGCCCGCTTCCCCGCTTTCCTGGACAAGAACCTGCCTGTAAATCCCGCTAAGTGCGAATACTTCCTGCCCTTCGTAGTCAACGAACAGCTGGAAGACGGCAGCGCAAGCGTACAGGTACTTCCCTGCGAAGAAACCTGGTACGGCGTTACCTACCGTGAAGACCTGGACTCCGTCCGCAATGCAATCGCAAACATGAAGGCAGAAAAGATTTATGAGGAGGTTCTCTGGAAATGAACGAACTGTTGATGGACGTACTGAGCCGCTTTCAGCTGGACACCCCTGCTGTCAGCTGTGAACCCTACGGCTTTGGCCATGTAAATGTAACCTATGTTGTTGTTAGCGAAACCAAGAGACGCTACATTCTGCAGAAGATCAGCACCCGTGCTTTTAAGGACGTACCTGCTCTGATGGCAAACATTTCCGCAGTTACCTCTTACCTGCGCGAACGCACCGATGACCCCCGCGGCACTCTGACCCTGATTCCCACTGTTGACGGCGATTCCTTCCTGGATTGCGGTGACGGCAGCTACTACCGTGTTTATGACTTCATCGAGGACTCCCTGTGCCTGCAGGCTGCAGAAACTCCCGAAGATTTCTATCAGAGCGCAATCGGCTTCGGTCGTTTCCAGCAGATGCTGAAGGACTTCCCCGCTGAAACTCTGTCCGAAACCATTCCCAACTTCCACAACACTAAGGACCGCTACCGCATCTTCCGTGAAACTCTGGCTGCTGACCCCTGCGGTCGTGCTGCAGGCGTACAGGCTGAAATCGAATTTGCACTGGCTCGCGCTGAAGAAGCATCCATTCTGGTTGACCAGCAGGCAGCAGGTATTATGCCCACCCGCGTAACCCACAACGACACCAAGCTCAACAACGTTATGCTGGATGCAGAAACCAAGAAGGCTCTGTGTGTCATCGACCTGGACACCGTTATGCCCGGTCTGAGCGTATCCGACTTCGGCGACTCCATCCGCTTTGGCGCATCCACCGGTCCCGAAGACGAAAAGGATCTGAGCAAGATCGAAATGAGCCTGGATCTGTTCCGCATCTACACTCGCGGCTTCCTGCAGGAATGCCCCGGTCTCACCGATCAGGAACGCAAGATGATGCCCATGGGCGCAAAGATGATGACCCTGGAATGCGGCGTCCGCTTCCTCACCGACTATCTGGACGGTGACCATTACTTCAAGACTCACTACGACACCCACAATCTGGACCGCTGCCGCACCCAGTTCAAGCTGGTAGCTGACATGGAACAGAAGTGGGCTGAAATGGAACGCATCGTTAAGGAGGAAACTAAATGAGCGTGCTTGTTACCGGCGGTGCCGGTTATATCGGCAGCCACACCTGTGTGGAACTGCTGGAAAGAGGATACGATGTAGTTGTCATTGACAATCTGGTCAACAGCAGCCGTAAGTCTCTGGATCGTGTAGAACAGATTACCGGCAAGAAGGTCACCTTCTATGAAGCAGACGTTCGTGACCGCGCAATTTTGGATCAGATTTTCGAAACCCACAAGGATATCGACTGCGCAATCCACTTCGCAGGTCTGAAGGCAGTTGGCGAATCCGTACAGATGCCTCTGGAATACTACGACAACAACCTGAACTCCACCATTACTCTGTGTCAGGCAATGCGTGACCACGATGTAAAGAATATCGTATTCTCCTCCTCCGCCACCGTTTACTCCGGCGACAACACCATGCCTCTGCGTGAAATGTGCACCACCGGCAGCTGCACCAACCCCTACGGCTGGACCAAGTACATGTCCGAACAGATTCTCCGTGATATGTCCTTTGCAGACGCAGGATGGAGCGTAGTACTGCTGCGTTACTTCAACCCCATCGGCGCACACAGCAGCGGTCTGATTGGCGAAGACCCTCAGGGTATCCCCAACAACCTGATGCCCTATATCACTCAGGTTGCAGTCGGCCGCCGCGAATATCTGAGCGTATTCGGCAACGACTACGATACTCCCGACGGCACCGGCGTCCGCGACTTTATCCATGTCGTTGACCTGGCTCGCGGTCACGTAGCAGCTATCGACTACATGCGTACTCACAAGGGCGAAAACGTATTCAATCTGGGTACCGGCACCGGCTACAGCGTACTGGATATGGTAAAGGCTTTTGAACGTGTTACCGGTCAGAAGATTCCCTATGTCATCGCTCCCCGTCGCCCCGGCGACCTGGGTATGGTTTACGCTGACCCCGAAAAGAGCACCGATGAACTGGGCTGGAAGGCACAGTACACGCTGGATGATATGTGCCGTGACGCTTGGGCATGGCAGAGCAAGAACCCCAACGGCTACGCCGACTAATCAACGAACAAAATCCCCGTAGAATGTAGGATTACTTTCTACGGGGATTTTTTAATATCACTGTGCAAAACAGACACCGGGCTGAATTGGAACGAAATGCAGAGTTGTCGTGCGAGCTAAAAAAACTCGTGTACCAAATGGTACACGAGTTTTTGTTTGGCTTGTAAAATTAACCCTTTACGCCACCGGAGGTCAGACCGGAGACCAGGTGCTTTTCGATGCCCATGAACATGATAACAACAGGCATGATTGCGAAGATAGATGCTGCGAACAGATACTGCCATTCGATAATGTTGTAGCCGTTGAAGATGTTGATACCAACAGTCAAAGGCTTCAAAGTATCGGTGGAAATCAGACACAGAGCAACGGTGTATTCATTCCATGCATTGATGAAAATGAAGATCAGAGTGGTAACGATGCCGGCTCCAGCAACAGGAAGCAGCACGCGGATCATTGCCTGCAGACGGTTGCAGCCGTCGATGGTTGCACCCTGTTCCATTTCGGGAGAGATGCTCATGAAGGTACCGCGCAGCAGCCAAATGGTAAATGCCTGATTAAACGCAGCATTGATGAATACCAGACCCAGAATCTTGTTGGTCAGACCCAGAATGGACATAACCTTGTAGATACCGATCAGCAGAACTACGGGTGCAAACATCTGGGAAATGATAATGAAGCCCAGGAATGCGGTCTGACCCTTAAACTGCATGCGAGACAGTGCATAAGCAGCGGGGATACCGCAAAGCATCGCGATGAGAGTAGAGCCACCTGCAACCAGCAGAGAGTTCAGCATGTACTTACCCATGGGTGCGCGAGTCCAAATTTCTGCAAAGTTGGACCACAGTGCATTAATGGGGAAAATTGTACCTTCCATGGAGAAGATTTCGCCACGGCTCTTCAGAGCGGTGCAGAACATTACGAAGTAGGGATACAGAATCAGGATGCAGATATCGATTACTACAAAGTACAGCAGCAAACGAAGAATCACAGTCTTCATGGAGACGGGTTTACGCAGAGCGGATTCAGTCATGATCATTCGTCTCCTTTCTTAAGCGTAGATACCATGTAGATGCTTGCGCAAATCAACAGGATTACAAAGCCGATGACGGATACGGCAGCAGCCTCGCCTTGGCGGCCATTGTAGAATGCCAGCTTATACAGGTATGTAACCAGAGTGTCGGTCATGTTTGCGGGGTCACCCTTGGTGATGGTCCAAACGATGGGGAAAGAGTTGAATACGTAAATGATATTCAGAACGGTGGAAACGGTCAGGCTGGGCTTAACCAGAGGAACGGTAATGTTAAACACCTTCTGCCAGTACTTTGCGCCGTCCACAGTTGCTGCTTCGTACAGAGAGCTGTCAATGCTCTGCAGACCGGAAAGTACGGTGAAGCAAACAAAAGGAATGGTAACGAAGATACCACAGGCCATTTCCCACATAAAGAATGCGGTGGGAGTGGGAGTCCAGTTGATGTTGGTGCTAATGATGCCCAGAGTCTTGAGCAGAGTGTTCAGTGCGCCGTAGTCAGTGTCGATAATGAACTTCCAAACGCTAGCCTGAATAACCAGAGTGGTTGCCCAGGGGAATACAACGATTGCACGAGCAATCTTACGACCCTTAAACTGATTGTTCAGAATCAGCGCAAGGATGAAACCAAGAACTGTGGAGACAACAACAACCACAACAGTCCAAACAATGGTATTGCGAAGTACAATGCCAAAAGCGGGGTTATCGATGACACTGAGGAAATTTTCAATCCCGTTAAAACCCTTGATTTTACCGGTTTTGGTAACCTGGCTAAATGCCATACGGAATACATAGAAGATGGGAACAATGATAAATGTTGCCATCAAGACGATACTAGGCAGAATCCATACATAAGGTTCCGCCTTACGGAGCGTTTTCTTATTCACGCATATACCTCCCTTGATGATTTTCTCTCTTTGATGCAGCCACCTTCAAAACCCGCAAGCCAACCGAGCTTTGAAGATAGCTGCTTTACAAAGAGGGCCGAGCCTTAAAGACTCGGCCCCTTTGTTATGGCTTAATAACTAAGTATACTAAGTATGTAATAGAGATTAGCCAGCGATCTGCTGCTGCAGTGCATCCAGCAGTTCCTGAGCATTGCCGCCCTGCAGAACCTGCTGCTGAACGTTGATAACGCCCTGCTTTACGTCTGCCCATTCAGCCTTAGCGGTGGGGTAGAACTGTGCGGAGCCAACAACATCAATCCAGGATGCTGCATTGGGATCAGCTGCTGCCATAATTGCGCCGCCGGTGGAGGTAGCGGGCAGGAAGTCTTCCATGATAACCCATTCAGCGTAGGGTTCGTCATCATAGAAAGCATCGATAACAGCGGTGATAGCTGCCATTTCTTCTTCGGAACGACCTTCTTCGTCGAAGCACATGAAGCGGTCCATAACGCCTACGGAGGAAGTAGCCTTGCCTTCGTTAGCGGGCAGAGAAGCGATACCGAAGTTGATGGGGTTATCGGAGTTTGCTACGTAGGAGGAGATCTGGTTGGGACCGATCATCATAGCCAGCTTGCCGGCTGCGAACAGGTCCTGCAGATCGTAACGAGTTTCGGTAGCGGGGTCGGAGTTGGTCAGACCTGCTGCTACCAGACCGGTAGAGAATTCAACAGCTTCAACGTTTTCTGCGCTGTTCAGAGTCCAGTTGCCGTTTGCGTCAACGAAGCCGCCGCCGTTGGTCCATGCGTAGTATGCGAATGCAGCCTGACCTTCGTCGGTGGTCATGTCAATACCCCAGGGGTAGATGTTTGCGTCGTAAGCCTTGATAGCTTCGCAAGCTGCCTGCAGTTCTGCCCAAGTGGTGGGAACTTCAACGCCTGCTGCTTCCAGGATGTCAGCATTGTAGTACATAGCGCGAGCGGATGCCAGGTCGGGAACTGCCCAAACGGTGCCGTCAACAACGGACTGTTCCAGGAACTGGGGATAGAACTTTGCGTAGGTTTCTGCGCTTACCCATTCTTCTGCGGGCAGCAGCAGGTCTTCTGCCTGATAGTCAGCGAATACGTCGATGTTCAGCAGGTCGGGTGCTTCGTTGTTAGCCAGACGAGTGTTAACAACGGTGTAGATGTCGTTCCAGGAAACAACGTCAACAACCAGGTCGATGCCTTCGTTAGCAGCTTCGAAGTCAGCTTCGAAGCCCTTCCACCAGTCTGCGGTGTTGTTGCCGTACTGTGCAGCGATCACGGTTACAGTGACGCCTTCTGCTTCGCCGGATGCTTCGCCGCCGCCACAAGCGACCAGAGAGAAGCACATTACGAGAGCAAGAATCAGTGCCAAAAATTTCTTCATTTTTGTTTTCTCCTCCTATTGGATTTTTTTGTTTTTCCCGTCTCCCCGAAACACTTCCTCCAAATAGGCTTCCCCCTCCTCACAAACACAGTAAAATGCAGTTGAAGGAGTTCGTCCATTTGTGCAAAACCATCTCGGTTTGACATTTTTCTTTTTCCCTTTCCATGAATAAGCCTCAAATCAATTTCAACTTGTTCACAGAAAGTTCACTTCATGGTATATTCTACACCATCAATCACCAACTGTCAACTTAATTGAACGACCACAACTGATATTTCAGTTTTTTGTAAAACATCCACAAAGTGTTGTTTTATTTCACTGAAAAATCAACAGACCAAAATCCTGTCTCCGATGGAAATCAGGTATAGCTGTGTTCATAAGCTTCCAGGACAAATAGTGGGGGTATTCAGTCATGTCACCGCACTTATAGAAGTTCCCTGCCATTTCTCCCCGGGGTTCAAAGTTCGGGAAATAATTGCGGATAAAGTCAAAGGGTATACAGTAGACAATGCCCCACCCCTGCTCTGTAATATAAGGTTGAGGGTGAAACAGCGCCTCTTTGGATTCCACAATTTGCCGCACTCTGGTGGGACGAGTACTGCCAAAGCCCAAATACAGATTTCCCAGAGGGTTAAATTCAAAGTTCAGATAGCGGCTGTCAGAAATATCCGGTGCAAGGAAAAACTCCAGACAGCTATCGCAGCAAATCGGGTCCAGAGGGTCCTTCAAAGTCGCCCGCAAAGGAGATTCCTCCGCCTCCATACGCACCCAAAGGGCATGGTCATCCCTGCAAAGCTGCGCCCATGCGCGAATGGGAGTCTCCGCAAGCCAGCCTGTGTGATGCAGCTCCACGGCAGGCACGGCATCCCAGTTGAGATTGGACTGATATAAAATGGTATAGGCTTCCAAATATATGCACCTCACTATAATAAATATATTATTATTTTATCATGCCTCTTACAGATTTTGCAATGTTGCTCCCCTACCCTTGCTGTAACAGCGGTCATATATTATAATGTAATACATAAAATACAATAAGGGGGATTCTCATGATTTTGGAAATTTGCTGCGGCAGTGCTGACGATGTGATTCGCGCATGGCAGGGCGGTGCCCATCGAGTAGAATTAAACAGTGACCTGTTCCACGGAGGTCTAACACCCACAGTGGGCGCATTGCGTGTAGCAAAACGCGAAACCAACATTCCCATCATGGCTATGGTACGTCCTCGTGAGGGCGGCTTCTGCTATACGGAAGCGGAGTTCCTCACTGCAGTGGAAGATGCCAAGGTGCTTCTGGAAAACGGCGCTGACGGCTTGGTATTCGGTTTCCTGCACGAAGACGGTCGCATCGACAAGGAGCGCACCGCTGTTTTGGCAAAACTGGCACAGGAGGCCGGCAAAGAGACCGTATTCCACCGCGCCTTGGATGTGGTCCCTGACTGGAAGGAAGCTCTTGATATTCTCATAGAACTGGGTATCACCCGTGTAATGACCAGCGGTCAGGAATCCGATGTCCCTTGGGGAGCTCCGACCATTCGCAAGATGGTCAACTACGCCGACGGACGCATCGAAATCCTGCCCGGCGGCGGAATTCGTCCCCGCAACGTGGAACGGGTAATTCAGGAAACAGGCTGCAATCAGGTCCATATGTCCGCAGGACAAACCTGTGTGGACAGCTCTGCCATGAATAACCGCAATATTCATTTCGGCGGCTGCCTGTATCCCCCCGAAGATGTATACCGCACCACAAACCCGGACACTGTGGCAAGTGTTGCAGCAATACTGAACAAATTATAATACCTACACCAAAACAGCCTCTGCCGCTTTCGCAGCACAGGCTGTTTTATGATGGAAACGAAATTACTTCTTGCGGCATTTTAAAACTCACAGGCTCAGCGCCACAATGCCTACCAATGCCAGCACAACGCCAATCATTGTATACTTGCCGATTTTCTCTTTCAGATAAACAGCACTCCACAAAACCAGCAAAGACAGTACCGCACTGTTCTGAATGGGATAAAGGACGGAAGCATTCACATACTTCAGCAGAATCACCAGCAGATTCACAGCCAAGCACAAGGCAGCACTGCTGGCAAAGGCATATGCCCACTGTTTCTTTTCAAGGCGGAAAGCGGTTTTGATTTTGGCTTTGCATCCAAAAAGAAGATACAGCACAGAAACGGTGGCCAAAGTCAGGAAAACAACCGCAACCATTTCGCAGCGCTGCGCGTAGTCCGTCCACCGCTGTTGGGCAATCAAAATGGTACTGTAAATACCGTTTGAGAAGAACAAAAGCGCTACCCAACCATAGAACCCCTTTTGAACGCACGTGGATTCGTTATTATTCAGATTCAGAAATACAAAGGAAAGCAGGACCGAGACGATACCAATCCCTTGCAATCCGGACAGGCTCACATCCCACAACAGTCGCTCAAACAGCAGCGGCAGCAAAACACAGCCAAACATACCGATAATAGATTGAATGGAATAGGGGCCTGTTCTGGCAGCTTGGATATTGCCCAGATCATAGAGGAACAGAATCACCCCTGCAGTCACACCGCACAGCAGTGTGGTCAGACCGGGCAGCTCAATTCCTCCGTTCAGCAAAACCGTAAATACAAAGCCCGAAAGCCCTGTAACAGACGAGAAAACAGGGGTAGCCATAGCCGAGTCCCCATCATAGGACACCGCAAACAGCTTATTGGTAATGGCACGAATGGTGTACAGCAGGCTCCCTGCCATCACCAGCAATATAATCAACACAGGCGACATATCATAACTCCTTCAAAGGGAAAAATCAGATGAACAAATAATTCTCTTTGTGTCCGCTCAGCACGGAAGCCATTTTTCCGCCCATCGCTTCCATCATCTCATCATCCAGAGTTCTGGCCTTTTTCGGACAAACCTGCATGCAGCGCATACAGCTGATGCATTTTTCTTTGTGCGTAATACGGGGATCTTCGAAATCAATCGCCCCTGCAGGACACTCTTTCGCACAAATTCCACAACCCAAGCATCTGCCTGTCACCGCAGGCTTCAGAGCTGTGCCGCCAAATTCCTTGTATGTATGGTGGCTGCCTGCAAGCCCCAAGGGCCCATATTGGCCACTTTCCAGCCTCTGACGAATCTTCTTTGCAAAATCCGCAAGCTGCGCCAAATCCTCCCCATCGGGACGACCTGCTGCAAATTGACGAAAAATAGAATGTTCTGCAACCGCAGCCACTGCCGCAACACAAACAAAGCCACAGGACTCCAATGTATCCTGCAGTTCCGTCAGCGTATCCTCCCACTCACGATTGCCGTAAACGCAGACCAAAACCGCCTTCGCACCGTTTGCGGAAATCTGACGCAGCCGCTCCACAGCAATGGCTGGAACTCTCCCACCGTAGGAGGGAACCGCTACAACGCAGACATCCTCTGCCCCCAGAGAAGCCGCACCAATGCTTCTGCACAAATCTACATTCAGATATTCGTCAAACAGGTTGTTCGCAAGGGCATCAGCGACCTTTTTGGTGCCACCCGTGGGACTGAAATATATATTGTAATGACCCATACTAAGCTCCTTTACGCATTTCTACTATACCTCCATTATACACTGCAAAGATATAATAGCAAGAAAATATCCCTAAGAGAGATTTTACGCGCATAACACCGCAGTTTATGATATACTGATTTTGTAAGGTCGCCACCAAAACCATACAGCTGTAAAGGAGCATCTCACTATGAATCAATTCTATAAATTAGAGAGCTATGACGAACGAAGCTTCTGCTACGCTTATGAGAATACCTCTGTGCGCGGGATTCAAAGGTCCGTCTGCGATGTCTGCGGAAGAACGGTTTCATCTTGGACCTTTGATGGCACACACCACCTTTTATTGGAAGGGAAACAGGTCTACCCCGATAGGCTCATGTTCAGCGGCGCTGGATCCCCCATGCTGATCTTATCGGCCAAGGCAGCAAATACACTGAAAGAAAAGGGCATTACAGGAATTGAAAAATGGGAACCGATCGCAGCGACTTACAATAACCAAGAAACGCCCCCCTATCTTCTCATTCAGAGTTGCGGAACAATTGCCTTTGATTATAAAAAGATGGGACTGAAAAAGAAAAAAGTCTGCAGCTCCTGCGGCAGTTTTGAATGGAACCGCCAACGGCTGTATCCTCTTTTTCTCGATGAATCCACGTGGGACGGCAGTGATCTTTGCAGGGTATCCGACATCCCGGGATATATATTCTGCACGGAGCGCTTCGTAAAAACAGTGAACGAAACAGGACTGACAGGCTTTTGTTTTAAAGCACTGTAAGCCCCCGCTCACATCCAGCTCACGGACTCATATCATACAAAAAACGGGAATCCTTTCGGATTCCCGTTTTTTATTTCTAATTATATTTTCCAAACCCAATGCGTTTTGATTTCTTTAAATTTCCGCGGATAGCTTCGTCCAATTTCCGGAAGCGTTCT
>JAZREI010000005.1:0-27629 GCA_045660685.1 Oscillospiraceae bacterium | reverse complement strand
CGCAAGCGCAAAGCGTGAAGCGGAACAGATTCGCAAGGCTGCTGAAGAACAGGCTCGTCAGCTGGTAGAACAGGAAGAAATCGTAAAGCTGGCAAAGGTCCGTGCGGAAGAAATGCTGCAGACTGCAAGCGCAAAGCAGGGTGAAGTGTTCCAGGTGGTCAACTCCCGTGTGGATATGACTGTTGCGGAATCCGAAGCAGTTCTGGCAAAGGCTCTGGAAGAAGTTCGTGCACTGCGTTATCAGCTGCGCGGCGTATCCGCTCCCGTACAGCCTGCTGCTCCCGTGCAGAAGGAAGCACCCAAGAGCAACCTGATTCCTCAGGGCTACGAAGTCATGTCCATGGACGACTTTGACGAAGGAGAGGAAGAATAAGCATCATCGTAATATTAAACAGCGCTGTCCGTATGGGCAGCGGTGTTTTTGCGCTTTTTGCAGGAGAGTGGGGGTGTTCGGGGGTGAAAAATGAGCATTTTTTACGCAAAGTGGTGTGCAGGGAAATGTCATGTGGTGAGGGGGAAAACAGTGGCTGAAATAGGCTGCTTTGAGGGCTTGAAGGGTGGTCGTACGAGTGGAAAAAACAGGCCTCGACATCTGTCTTTCTCTTTGTGTTTTATGCTCAAAAATGCACAGAAAAAGGCTGTAAAATTTTGCTGAGAATCAGGGGAATAAAATGGGTAAATCATCTTGCTTTTTCGGTGGGGCGCTGATATAGTATTAACACATGGAGTGGGGGAAAGTGGTGCATCTGTGTATGGTTTTCCCACGCTCGTGCAGTAAAGTGTCGAAAAGACGAGAGTGGGAGGTGGACAGCCATGACAGGTGAATATCAGCATACACTGGATGCCAAGGGACGGTTGTTCATTCCCGCACGTATGCGCGAGGAGCTGGGGGATGTGTTCTATCTGACCATCTCTCCCGATAAGTGCCTGAGCGCTTATAACAGTGAGCATTGGCAGAACCTTTGCGATAAGGTCAATGCCATGCCTTTTGTAAAACAGCGGAAGATGCGTCCGCTGTTTGCCCATGCCACTCGCTGTGAGCTGGATGCCCAGGGCAGAGTGTTGATTCCTGCCAACCTGCGTGAATATGCAGGTTTGACCAAGTCCGTGACCGTTGTTGGCAACAACAACCATGCGGAATTTTGGGATACTGCGGCATGGAACGATATTTTCGCATTTGAGACCACACCCGAGAACATTCTCTCGGTTATGGAGGAGCTGGATTTTTAAATGGAATTTTCTCATGTTCCCGTACTTTTGTGGGAGTGTATTGAAGGTCTGAATATTAAGCCCGATGGCATTTATGTGGATGGCACATTGGGGCGCGGCGGTCATTCCGAGGAAATCGCAAAACGTCTGACCACAGGCAAGCTGATTTCCATTGACCAGGACCAGCAGGCTATTGACGAGGCAGGTGCCCGTCTGGCTCCCTACGGAGACAAGGTCATCCTTGTAAAAGATAATTTCAGAAACACCGCTGCGATTCTGGAACGTCTGGGCTATGATGGCGTAGACGGTATGCTGTTCGACCTGGGGGTCAGTTCCCCTCAGCTGGACGATGCAGAGCGCGGCTTTTCTTACATGAATGATGCACCGCTGGATATGCGTATGGACCGCAGTGCATCCATTACCGCATATGATGTGGTGAATACTTGGAGCGAGTTTGAGCTGAAGCGTATTCTTCGTGACTACGGCGAAGAACGCAATGCAGGCCGCATCGCTTCCAAAATCGTACGTGTCCGTGAGGACAAGCCCATCGAGACCACACTGGAGTTGGTGGATGTGATTCGCTCCGCAATGCCTGCAGCGGCACTGCGTGAAAAGCAGCATCCCGCAAAGCGCAGCTTCCAGGCAATTCGTATTGCGGTCAATGATGAGCTGGGTGCAGTGGAAGATATGATTCGTACCGTACCCGACAAGCTGAATAAGGGTGGACGCCTTTGTGTCATCAGCTTCCATTCTCTGGAAGACCGACTGATTAAAAACGGCATCGCAGCCAGAGAAAACGGCTGCACCTGTCCCCGTGAAGCTCCTATCTGCACCTGCGGATTTAAGCAGACTTTGCGCAATGTACATCGCAAGCCTGTGGTTTCCGGTCAGCAGGAACTGGACGAGAACCCCAGAGCCCGCAGTGCAAAGCTGCGTGTGGCGGAACGAGTATAAGGGTTCATGCTATGGCACAGCGGGGCAGACCACATCACCATAAGAAAGATAAGGGCATGATCGATACGGTGGTGCCGATTACGGTAGTGGGAACAGTATTGGCAGCGGCTATGATGGTGCTGCTGTTGCTGTCCAAATCTCAGCTGAGCCAAATGGGGTTCGAAATCACCGCTCTGGAGCAGGAGCTGGCAGAATTGGAATCCCGCAGGGACAAGCTTCTGATTGCAACGACGGAAGCATATGGCTTGGAACGGGTGGAGCAGTATGCCAAGGAAGTCCTTGGTATGGTACACCCGAACCCCGATCAGTACAGAATGATAGACATAGAGTAAATCACAGGGTCATATTTGCGGAGTTGCTTCGTAAAATGTAGGGATAAGATGAATCCGTACATAAATGGAGTGAAAACCTATGTCAAAGCAAAATGGACAGGATCGGCGTGCTTATGCCCCAAATGAAATGATGCTTCGCCGCACACTTGTTCTGATGATCGTGTGCGGCATTGCTGCGTTTGCGGTACTGATTGCTCGGTTATTTCTGCTGCAGGTGGTGGATCATGAGAAATATGCATCCATGGCCATTGAGCAGCAGGTACGGCAGACTACGGTCAGTGCTGCCCGCGGAACGATTTATGACCGCAAGGGAACGGTGCTGGCGGCAAGTGCCGATGTGTATACGGTGTTTCTCAGCCCTGCGGAAATCGCAAAAAACAAAGAGAATCCCTATGAAACTCCGGAATTTATTGCGGAGCATCTTTCCAAAATACTAAATATAGAGTATAATAAGCTGTTGGAAATGGCCCAAGATACGAAGTCTTGGTATAAGACCGTTGCCCGTAAGGTAGATGATGAAACCGCAGAGGCGGTACGCATCTTCAAGGCTGAGTATGATTTGGTGGGCGTGAAGCTGGAAACAGATACCAAGCGGTTTTATCCCTTCGGCAGTCTGGCAGCCCATGTGATTGGCTTTGTGGGCATGGAAAACACAGGGCTAAGCGGTATTGAGGCGTACTATGACGAGTACCTCAAGGGCACTGATGGACGTTCCGTACGTGCTACCACGGCTATGGGCACCCGTATGCTGTTCACCAATTTTGAGGAATACTATGATGGTATTGACGGCAATGATGTGACCTTGACCATTGACGAGACCATCCAGTATTACGTGGAGAAGCATCTCCGACAGGCTGTGGAGGACTACGACATTCAAAACGGCGCCGCAGCCATTGCCGTGGATGTAAATACCATGGAGATTTTGGCGCTGGCCTCTCTTGGGAATTTCGATTTGAATGATTATCAGACCGTCAGCGACAAGGTGCAGGCGAAGATTAACACCGCAGCCACCAAGGAAGAACGTGCCAAGCTGCTTGCGGATGCACAGCAGGCCCAGTGGCGGTGCAAGGCCATTTCCGATACCTACGAGCCCGGTTCAACCTTCAAAATCTTGACTCTTTCCATGGCGTTGGAAGAAGGCGTTACAAACTTAAATGACAGCTTTCCCTGTGGCGGCAGCATCCGCGTAGCAGGGGACAGCCAGCCCAGAAAATGCTGGAAGACCCAAGGCCACGGTGGGCAGACTTTGACGCAGGCTACCCAACATTCCTGCAATGTGGCATTTATTAACCTCGGTCTTCGGGTAGGTGCGGAGCGGTTTTATGAGTATTGTGAGGCGTTTGGGCTGCTGAAGCTTCCTGACGACCCTGCGCTGACTCCTACGGGGACTACGGGCATTGACTTGGCAGGGGAGAGCGGCAGCATCTGGTGGAGCAAAAATGTGTTCTGTAAGGAAGACAGTCTCAGCCAGCTGGCAGCGGCATCCTTCGGGCAGACCTTTACCATTACGCCTATTCAGTTGATTACCGCAGTCAGCGCCTGTGTCAACGGCGGCTATATGATGCAGCCCTATTTGGTGAAGCAGGTCACCGACAAGGACGGAAACGTGGTCATGGAACATGAGCCGAAGGTTTTGCGTCAAGTAATCAGTGAAGAAACCTCCGCAACCGTGCGCCAAATTCTGGAGCAGGTGGTGGGGGACAGTACGGAAGGGACTGGCCGCAATGCCTATGTGTCGGGCTACCGCATCGGCGGAAAGACGGGCACATCGGAAAATGTGGTCATGATTGCCCAGACAGGGCAAAAGGAATATATCGTGTCCTTTGTGGGCTTTGCGCCTGCGGATGACCCGCAAATCGCAATTTTAGTGCTGCTGGATTCCCCCAGCAATGCCAGTGGCGTTTACATCAGCGGCGGTCAGATGGGGGCTCCCACAGTGGGCAATATGATGCGGGATATTTTGCCGTATTTGGGCGTAGAGCCTGAATATACGGAAGAAGAAACAGAAACCATGGATAAAACAGTCCCGAAGCTGACGGGACTGACCCTGCAGGAGGCACAGCGCAAGCTGAATGAAGCAGGGCTGACTTACCGAACCATCGGCACAGGGGACACCGTGACCGACCAGCTGCCCTATGAGGGCAGTGTGATCGTTGCGGGGTCACAGGTGATTTTGTACATGGGGGCGCAGCCCTCGGGCGGTACGGAACAGCTTCCCGATGTGACGGGATATACTTATGAGGAGGCGGCACGGCTGCTGAACGGCTATGGCTTGTTCATGCGGACGGAATCCTCCGTAACAGACCCGGAAACGCAGCTTGTGAGCGCACAAGCCATTGCACCGGGAACACAGGTGCGGCACGGTACGGTGCTGCAGGTAACGCTGGTAAGCGGCGACAGCGGCATGCTCGGCAGATACTGAGGTGAAATATTATGAGACTGAAAGA
Source organism: Oscillospiraceae bacterium (assembly GCA_045660685.1). Taxonomy (GTDB): domain Bacteria; phylum Bacillota; class Clostridia; order Oscillospirales; family Oscillospiraceae; genus HGM13010. The sequence goes on along the minus strand of JAZREI010000005.1, from coordinate 22,687 downwards.
CATTCTCCGTGAGGTCACGGTGTTGTCTTCCTCTGTGGATTTGGAAACAGAGATTACGGACATTACCAATGACTCCAGAGCGGTAGGGAGCGGCTGCCTGTTTGTGGCGGTGAAGGGCTTGACCACCGACGGACATAAATATATTCCCATGGCCATGGATAAGGGCGCTGCGGCAGTCATCTGTCAGGAGATTCCCGATGAGGGCGTTCCTTATGTACAGGTTGCAGACAGCCGCAAGGCACTGGCTATGGGGGCAACGGCATTTTTCGGTGAGCCTTCCTCCAAAATGAAGGTCATCGGTGTAACGGGCACCAACGGCAAAACCACTACCACAAGCCTCATTAAGCATGTGCTGGAACAGGCGGTAGGGGCGAAGGTGGGCATGATTGGCACCAATGGCAACTGGGTTGGCGATGTGATGCTTCCCAGTACCCATACCACCCCCGAATCCCGTGATTTGCAGGCACTGTTTGCAAAAATGCTGGATGCGGGCTGTACCCACGTGGTCATGGAGGTTAGCTCCCACGCACTCCATCAGGGGCGTGTGGACGGCACCGATTTTGATGTGGGTGTGTTTACCAATCTGACACAGGACCATCTGGACTACCATGTGACCATGGAAAACTATGCCGAGGCTAAGGCAGGACTGTTCCGCCGCTGCAAGGCGGGGGGCGTGAATGCCGATGACCCTTGGGCAGAGACCATGATGGATGGAGCAACCTGTCCCATTGTGACTTACGCGGTCAACAGTGAGGCAGACCTTGTGGCAGAGCATCCTGTCTTCCGCGCTGATGGCGTGCGCTTTGACGCAGTATATGGAGGGGAACGCTGCCACGTGAAGCTGGCGGTTCCCGGTACATTTTCTGTATATAATGCGCTGACTGTATTGACGGCGGCGCTGCAGCTGGGCATCGGGCTCGAAGCTGCCTGTGAGGCGCTGTCCACCGCAAAGGGCGTCAAGGGACGTGTGGAAGTAGTTCCCACAGACGGAAACTACACCATCCTTATTGACTATGCCCATACCCCCGACGCACTGGACAATGTACTGGACTCTATGCGTAAGGTAACCGACGGCCGTCTGGTAGTGCTGTTCGGCTGCGGTGGGGATAGAGACCGCACCAAGCGACCCATTATGGGACGCATTGCACAGGCAAATGCAGACTTGGTGATTGTGACCAGCGACAACCCCAGAACCGAAGACCCCATGGAAATCATTGATGAGATTCTGACGGGCATGCATGAGGGACTTGGCCCTGTGCAGGTAATCGAAAATCGTCCCCAAGCCATTGAGTGGGCGATTGAGAACCATGAAGACGGTGACGTAATCATTCTGGCTGGCAAGGGCCACGAAGATTATCAGATCATCGGTACAACCAAGTACCATATGGACGAGAGAGAAATCGTTGCAGAGGTTTTGAACAGAAGGAGAGAGAGAAAATGAGCAAGGGTTTGATGATTGCTTTTATGATTGGCTTTGTGACTGCGGCTATTGTTGGCGCAGTGGTTGTGCCTTTCCTGCGTAAGGTGAAGGCAGGCCAGATGATCAAGGAAATCGGCCCCAATTGGCATATGCACAAAAACGGCACCCCCACCATGGGCGGTGTAATCTTCATTGCGGCTGTTACCGCAGCATGTCTGACTGCAGGCTGGGCAAATATCCAGAACGGCGAATACGGCCATCTGGTATGTCTGCTGCTGGCTGTTGCCTTTGGTATTGTTGGCTTTATTGACGACTATGAAAAGCTGCGCCATAAGCAGAACATGGGTCTGACCGCAAAGAAGAAGATGATTCTGCAGCTTGCAGTATCTCTGGTATTCATTCTGGTGATGCGCCGTCTGGGCTACATTACCCCCAATCTGTACATTCCCTTTGTGAATGTGACTCTGCCCATCCCCGAACCCCTTTACTTCGTATTTGCAGCCTTCGTTATTGTTGGCTGCGTCAATGCGGTAAACCTTACTGACGGCGTAGACGGTCTGGCAAGCGGTGCGACTTTCCCTGTCATGATTTTCTTCGTTGTAGTCACTTACTTCTGGGGCAGTGCATACGGCGCTCTGGGCGTATTCGCATCCGGTCTGGCAGGCGGTCTGCTGGGCTTCCTGATTTATAACTTTAACCCTGCCAAGGTCTTTATGGGCGACACAGGCTCCCTGTTTTTGGGCGGTGCTGTGGCTGCTCTGGCATTTGCATACGATATGCCCCTGATTCTCGTGATTCTGGGTATCGTGTACATTGTGGAGACCTTGTCTGTCATCATCCAAGTTGGCTATTTCAAGCTCTCCGGCGGCAAGCGCATCTTTAAGATGGCACCCTTCCACCACCATTTGGAAATGGGTGGCTGGCTGGGTCACAAGTGGACCGAAAAGCAGCTGTTTGTTCTGGTTGTTGTGGTTTCCGCTCTGGCAGGTCTGCTCTCCTTCATGGGCATCAGCGGCCGCTTTGTAGCTTGACGGTTGTTCCGCTAAGGCGGGACAGGAAGGATTTGTTGAATGGACTATTCCGCCACCCGTCTTACGGCATCTCAACCATTTCACGACAACGGTCGTGAAGATGTGGACTTTGTATTTCTGGCGCTGACCATGCTGCTGCTTACTGTTGGCGTGGTCATGGTGCTGTCTGCCAGCTTTGTCCGTGCATACTACACGGAAGGCAGTGCCACCTATTACTTTGTACGACAATTGATTTTTGCGGTGACCGGGATCGTGATCATGCTCACAGCATCCCGGTTTCCCATATCCTTTTACCGACGGCTTAGTTTTCCTTTTTTGGCAGCAACATTGGTGTTGCTGCTTTTGGTGCTTTTCATCGGAGTCGGCACAGGGGGCGGTGTACGCCGTTGGCTGGACTTCGGTTTTTTTACGGTACAGCCTTCGGAGTTTGCCAAAATCGGTGTGATTTTGACCTTTGCTCACATGATCTGTCGGTTTCGCGGGGCCATGAGCAGCTTCCAATGGGGGATCCTGCCGTTTGCGGGGGTTCTGCTGGTGATTGGTGCGCTGCTGGTGTTGGAGCCCCATATGTCCGCTACCATCATCATTTTTGCCATTGGTGCGGTGATGATGTTTATGGGCGGTGCCCAACTCATCTGGTTCATTGCGGGAGGCAGCTTGGTCGTCATGGCTTTTACTGCCATTACGCTGCTGTTTCCGTATGTATCTACCCGCATTACCACGTGGCTGGACCCTTGGTCCAATCTCCGTGGGGACGGGTATCAGATTGTCCAGTCTATTTATGCCATCTCCTCAGGCGGTTTGTTTGGCTTGGGATTGGGCAATAGCCGACAAAAATACTTATACCTTCCCGAAGAACACAACGACTTCATATTCGCTGTGATTTGTGAGGAGCTTGGGTTTGTGGGAGCGACCCTGATACTGCTCCTGTTTGCTCTGCTGATTTGCAGAGGCTATTGGATTGCATTTCACTGTCCTGACCGCTACAGCTTTTTGGTGGCGGCAGGCATTTCCACCCTGCTTGCTATGCAGGTGATATTGAATGTGGCTGTGGTGACCAACACCATACCCTGTACGGGGATCTCATTGCCATTCTTCAGCTACGGGGGCACCGCCCTTTGGATTGAGCTGGGGGAAATGGGCATCATTTTGAGCATCTCCCGTGGGATATGGACAGGGACACCCAAGCCGAAACAGAGAACACAAGAAAGGATCAAGATATGAGATTTATGTTTGCCTGCGGCGGTACTGCCGGTCATATCAATCCCGCAATTGCCGTTGCGGGCAGAATCAAAGAACTGCTGCCCGACAGCGAATTTCTGTTTGTGGGCGCAAAAGGTAAGATGGAAGAAGACCTTGTGCCCAGAGCAGGCTATCCCATTGAACTCATTGAAATTACCAATATTCAGCGCAGCTTGAGCCCTGCAGGCATTAAGCATAATGTGAAGACCGCATTGAACGTGGTCAAGAGCCTTGGGGCTTCCAAGAAGCTCATTCGTGAATTTCAGCCTGATGTGGTGATCGGTACAGGCGGTTATGTGTGCTTCCCCGTGCTGAAGGCTGCACAGACCATGGGCATTCCCACGGTGCTGCATGAATCCAATGCAGTACCCGGTCTGACCACCAAGATGCTGGCAGGCGGCGTTGATGTGATGATGGTTGGCTTTGAAGAAAGCAAGGCTGCTTATAGGAACAGCGATTCCGTTGTAGTAACAGGGACTCCCGTCCGCGGTGACTTCCGCACCTACAGCAAAGATGCGGCTAAGGCAGAGTTGGGTATCGACCCCAAGGAAAAGCTGATCGTTTCCGTTTGGGGCTCTTTGGGTGCTGCGCGTATGAACGAAATCATGGCAGATTTCATTGTTGATACCTATCAGACAAGTGATTTTAATCTGATTCATGCTGCAGGCAGAGAACGCTACGATACTATGATGGCGCGATTGGGTGCCCTGTGTCCCACAGGCTGCAGCCGACAGGGCTATGACGTGCGTCCCTATATTTACGATATGTCCCGTGTGATGGCGGCGGCTGATTTGGTAGTCTGTCGTGCGGGGGCATCCACCATTGCAGAGCTGTCTTTGATGGGCAAGCCCTGTGTGCTGGTACCTTCTCCCAATGTAACCAATAACCATCAGGAAAAGAACGCCCGTGTGCTGGAACGTGCGGGTGGCGCAGTGGTTTTGGTGGAAAACGGACTGAACTCTGAGCAATTCCGCAAAACTGTGATGGAACTCATTGGGGATGAAGAACGTCTGAACAATATGGCAGAGGCTATGGCAAAGGCCGCACCTGCCGATGCAACGGAACGTATCACCGATGTGGTGCTGAATCTGGCTTACAAATAAACCCAATAACCCATTCCCGAATCCCTGCATAAGATGCTTTACATTGTAATGGGGAGGTATCGGGATGGGGCTGTGGACAATCAAAGGCGGAAAGCCTTTGTACGGAACAACTCGGGTACAGGGGTCGAAAAATAGTGCCCTTGCCATCTTGGCAGGCTGTCTTGCGGTAAACGGTGTTTCTGTATTGGAGAACGTACCGCAGGTTACGGATGTGGATGTGACCCTTGAAATTTTACGCCAATTGGGATGCAAGGTGAAGCGGGAAGGGGACCGCGTAACTGTGGACAGCGGAGATGCGTCCATGGACTCCCTGCCTGTGTCGCTGATGGAAACATTGCGGTCATCTGTGCTGTTTCTGGGAGCGATGCTGGCGCGCTTTGGTGAGGCTGCGGTTCCGATGCCTGCGGGCAGTGTGCTTGGACCTCGGCCTGTTGACCTGCACTTGGCGGCACTGCAGAGTATGGGGGCAGACATCGTGCTGGAGGACAGCATGGTTTTGTGCCGAAAATCCAATTTACATGGGGGCAAGGTTTTGCTGCCCTATCCCAGTGTGGGAGCCACGGAAAATGCCATGCTGGCAGCTTGTGGGGCTAAAGGCGAGACGGTTTTGTTTGGCTGTGCCAAGGAGCCCGAGGTTGTGGATTTGGCGGCATATCTGCGTGCTGCCGGCGTGGATATTATAGGTGATGGTACGGATACCATTTGTGTCCGTCCTCGGAAATTAACGGGCAGGGTGTTCCATCGTGTGCTGCCCGACCGTGTTGTGGCATCAATGCTGTTGTGTGTGGCTGCGTCATGCGGTGGAGAATTGAATTTGCAGGAAGTTATTGCCTCTCATTTGCAAGCTGTACTTGACGTATTGCGTGAAATGGGGTGTAATATAAAAATACATGAACGCAGAGTGTCCCTTGTATCGGATGGGAAGCTGTGGGCGCCCTCTTGTCCTGTGGTGACAGGGCCATATCCCGCATTTTCCACAGATGCACTGCCCTTTGTGATGGCGGCAAGCCTGAAGGCGGATTCCGTATCCGTATTTCGGGAGCGTGTGTTTGGAGGACGTCTCAAACAGGTGAGACAGCTTCGCCGATTCGGGGGAGATGTGATCTTGACCGATGACTGCGCAGCAGTGGTTACGGGTGTGGGCAGTCTCCATGGTGCTTCGGTTTGTACCCATGACTCTTTAGAGAGCGGTGCTATGCTCATTGCAGCTTTGCAGGCGGATGGGGAGAGCGCTCTGGTGGACTATGGTCACCTTGCAGGCAGCTTTGCGTATTTGGATGCTGTCCTCCGTCAGCTGGGGGCAGAGCTTGAATTTACTCAATAGAATCCGAAAGGAAGATTTTTTACTATGGAAAATAAACGACGCAGTCGAAGAAGACAGATGAATGCAAGTGCTTGGTTTGGACCCATGTCCTTTATTCTGGTTTGCATTTCCGTTGTTGTTGCTATGAGTATTTTTTTCCGTGTCAGCACGGTTGAAGTGGAAGGTAATCAGGACTATACCGACGAGGAAATCGTAGCCGCTACGGGCATTGACGCAGGTGACAACCTGTTTTTCTTGAACAGAATCAGTGCTGTCAGCCGTATGATGGCTCGTCTGCCCTATATTCAGGAGGCTACCGTATCTCGTGTGCTTCCCGACCGCGTTGTGATTTCCGTTAAGGAGAGCAACGCCATTGCCACTGTGCAGAGTGAAACCTCCGCGTGGATGATTGACCGTAACTGCAAGATGATGACTGCGGTTACAGAGTCGGAAGCAATGGGTCTGATTCCCGTAAAGGGTCTGACTGCAGTGCTGCCCAATGTGGGTGACCCCATCCAGCCTAAGGACGGAGATCAGGAAAAGGTTGCGTATCTCAGTGAGATTTTGCTGGAAATTGAGGTTCGCAATCTCCAGAGCCGCATCAGTGAAATCGACCTTACCGATGCATCCAATCCTTCTTTGTATTTTGATGACAGATTTGAAGTAAAACTGGGTGCAAAAGGGGACACTATCCGTAAATTCGGGCTGTTTTTGAGCGCATCCGAGCAGCTGGCTTCCGGCGATATCGGCGTGATTGATTTGTCCTTGGACGACAAGGCACATTTTATTCAGCATTGATTTTCCAAATATTCTCTAAAGTTTATTTTTTGAGCGAATTTAAAACAAAATGACTTCATTTTGTTTAAACTTTTGACGTTTTTAGTGAAAACCATTGACCGATAAGCAAAAATAGAATAAACTACTACCGTGTTAAGTTGTCCCTATTCAGGCAATTATAACGGTAAACTCATCGTGTCGAAGACACACTCACATAAAGCAAAAATATACAGGGAGGCATATCGATGTCCATTACAGCAGATACCAATTACGATAACGTAGTAGTTCTTAAGGTGGTTGGCGTTGGCGGCGCAGGCAACAACGTTGTAAACCGCATGGCAAAGACCGGCACCACCGGTGTAGAATTCGTTTCCATCAATAGCGATAAGCAGGCACTGGCAAAGTCCGGTGCTGATCAGACCATCCAGATCGGTGAAAAGCTCACCCATGGTCAGGGCGCAGGCTCCAACCCCGAAATCGGCAGAAAGAGCGCTGAAGAAAGCCGCAACGAAATCGCAAGATCCATCGAAGATGCAGACATGGTCTTCATCACTGCAGGTATGGGCGGCGGTACCGGTACCGGCGCAGCTCCTGTCATTGCGGAAGTTGCTCAGGAAGCCGGCAAGCTGACTGTTGGCGTTGTTACCAAGCCCTTCAAGTTCGAAGGCAAGCGCCGCATGGATCAGGCTCTGGCAGGTATCAACCAGCTGATGGGCAAGGTAGACTCTCTGCTGATCATCCCCAATGACCGTCTGAAGTATGCTACCGATCAGAAGATCACTCTGGCAAACGCTTTTGAAATTGCTGACGATGTTCTGCGTCAGGCTGTTACCAGCATTTCCGACCTGATCACCAACACCGGCTTCATTAACCTGGACTTTGCTGACGTTGCTACCATTATGCGCGGCGCAGGTTTGGCACATATGGGCGTTGGCTACGCAATCGGCAAGGGCAAGGCAGAAGAAGCAGCAAGAATGGCAGTATCCAGCCCCCTGCTGGAAACCTCCATCAACGGCGCTCGCGGCGTGCTGATTAATATTACCGGTTCCGACGATATGGGTCTGGAAGATGTAGAAGCAGCAGCAAACCTGGTTCAGGAAGCAGCTCACCCCGAAGCAAACATCATCTTCGGTACCACCTTCGACAACACCATGGAAGACCAGATCCGTGTTACCGTTATCGCTACCGGTTTTGAAGAACCCAAGGCAGAAGCTGTTCCCGTTATGGAAGCAAAGCCTGTTGAACGCAGCTCCGGTCTGTTCTCCGCAGCAGTTGCACAGCGTGAAGCAGAACCCGTTGCAGCTCCCGCAGCTCCCGTTTCCGGCGGCGACGATCCCTTCGACAGCATCTTTAAGATTTTCAACACCAAGTAATTGATAAGAATATTTTAATCCCGACATCGCTTATAAGCGGTGTCGGGATTTTTTTATGAAAATAATTTTGTGTACGTGAAACAAAATATTCATAATTTTCGTCTATATGAACAGAACGTTAACAATGTTAATTATTACAAAAGATTACAAAGAGTTACTGGACAAAGTGTTTGCCATACGGTATAATAATGTCACAATCTGGTAAATTGTCCCCGTTGTGTGGGGTGTTGATAACGACTTACACAGATGTAAGGAGGAAGTAGTATGAAAAAAAGAGTATTGAGTATGCTGATGGTTCTTGTCATGCTGGCAAGCATTCTGTCTGTTTCTGCTTTCGCGGTGGACGAAACGAATGAGCTTCCCACTGTAGAGGATGTACAGAATGAAGTACAGCCCGAAGTGACTCCCGAATCTCCCGAGATTACCCCCGAAGCTCCTGAAGTGACTCCCGAGGTTCCCGAAGTGACTCCCGAAGCTCCTGAAGTGACTCCCGAAGCTCCCGAAGTTACCCCTGAGGTTCCCGAAGTCACTCCTGAGGTTCCTGCTTGCACCCATGATGAGCTGGCATGGATGGTGGAAGGTACCAAATGCTGGCAAATTTGTGCTGCTGAGGGCTGCGATTATACTGTGAACATCGGTGATCATGCCGATTCCGGTGATGCTGACTATGGCTGCGATCGCTGCGGCGGTCATATCCACAGCATGACTGCTATGGACTTTGATGCAGGTCAGCACTGGTCTGTTTGCGCCGATTCCGCTTGCCCCGATGCAGTGGCAGGGGATAAGGCACCTCACAGCTGGACACTGGATGAAACCAACACTGATGAAGCTGTTACCAAGTATGTTTGTGCTTGCGGTGCTGTAAAGACCGAACATGTACATAAGTGGGCAGAAGAATGGATGTTCAATGATACCCATCACTGGCACGATTGTGTAAACGAAGGCTGCACAGCGGATGATGCTTCCAAGGACGGCTATGGTGAACATAGCTGGACCAAGGATGAACAGCAGAGTACCGCTACCAATCTGGTTTATTCCTGTGTTTGCGGTAAGACCAAGAGCGAACATGTTCATGTATGGGACACCACCTACAAGTATGACGGTTCTCAGCACTGGTTTGTTTGCACCGATTCTTCCTGCACCTCCGTTACCGGCGGTGAAAAGCACTATGACTATAACGGCGACAACGCTTGCGATAAGGCAGGCTGCGGCGCTGCTATGCAGGCTACCGTTCTGTCCACCATGACCATTACCGGCGTGACCGCTCCCATTGACGGCACTAAGGTTGATTTTGGTGTCAGCGTTTCCGAATCCGTTTACGGTTCTCCCACTGTTACCTGGAAGCGAATGACTAAGCTCAACAGCAGTGATGCGGTGACCCTGAAGGCAGAGAATACCTACAGCGCAGGCTGCATGTATGAACTGGAAATCTGGGTTCCCTACAACCGTAATGACCCTGTCGCTACCGATATTAAGATTACCGTTGACGGCGAAAAGGTGCCTTACTACACCACCTTGAATGCTTATATCAATGCAAGAAGCACCTTTGAAGGCATTAACCCTGTTTACAGAGCTCACTTTGATACCAAGAACGGCGTACCTACTATGGTTATCAATGTTCTGTACGGTAAGGTAGACGGTACCCATGCACACGTCTACGGTGCAGACTGGGTTACAACTGCCGATAAGCACTATTATATTTGCGTTGGCTGCGATGCAGTTAAGGATACCGCAAACCATGTGGACAAGGACAACACCGGTCTGTGTGATGTCTGTGACTACGAAGTTGGCAAGAACGGCGTTGCTGCTCACACCTGCAAGTATGATGCTGACTGGGTAGAAGATACCGTTTCTCACTGGAAGCAGTGTACTATCTGTGCCAATAAGGTACAGAGTGCAAAGCACGCTGATTTGAACAATACCGGTAAGTGCGATGTCTGCGGCTTCGTTATGACTGCTGCGTCCGGTCACACCCACAGTTATGCATCCGACTGGACCGAAACTTTTGCTCAGCACTATAAGCTGTGCTCCTGCGGTGCAAAGTCTGAAATCGCTGCTCATTTTGATAACAATAACAGCGCAAAGTGTGACGTTTGTGGTTATGCAATGACCAACACATCTAACGGCACTACCGTTCCTCCCACCGGTGATGACAATGTTCCCATGCTGTGGCTGGCAGCAATGCTGGTTTCCACTTTGGGTCTGTTCGGCACCGTGCTGGTTGCTAAGAAGCGCAGAACCGAATAAACAAGTTCTCTAAACTTAAAGCTGACGGATTTTCCGTCAGCTTTTTTTAATGGTTATATAAGTGTGCGTGTATAATTTGTAGAATGTGCCATTTTTTTCACAAGCGTATTGCCCGTGGATTTGAATCATGCTATAATTGCCAACAGTTTAGTATGAAACATGATGTTTTGAAATGAAATCGGAGGATTATTATATGAAATCTGCAGTTCGCCGTATTGGCGTACTCACCAGCGGCGGCGATGCTCCCGGTATGAACGCTGCAATTCGTGCAGTTGTCAGAACCGCTATGCATCTGGGTATTGAATGCATTGGTATTCGCCGTGGCTATCATGGTTTGATCAGCGGTGACTTTGTAAAGCTGGACTTTGAAAGTGTCAGCGATATTTCTCGTCGTGGCGGCACTATGCTGTATTCCGCACGCAGCAAGGAATTTATGACCGAAGAAGGTCTGGAAAAGGCACTGGCTACCTGCAAGCTGCTGGGTCTGGATGCTGTTGTTGGCATCGGCGGCGACGGTACATTTAATGGTCTTTTGACTTTGGCGAAGAAGGGGATTTCTGTTGTTGGTATTCCCGCTACCATCGATAACGACATCGCTTGCTCCAGCTATACCATCGGTTATGACACTGCATGCAACACTGCACTGGAACTGATTGACCGACTGAGAGATACTATGAAGTCCCATGAACGCTGCTCCGTTGTTGAAGTTATGGGTCGTCATGCAGGTCATCTGGCTATGTCTGTTGGTATTTCCTGCGGCGCTACCGTAGTTGTTACTCCGGAGAATGAATTGGATTATGCGCGTGATGTGATTGAGCCCATTCGCCGTGCAAGACTGGCAGGCCGCACACACTTCATGGTGATTGTTGCGGAAGGTGTTAAGGGCGGTGCTTATGAAGTTGCAAAGCACATCAAGGAAGAAACCGCACTGGACACTCGCGTGACCATTCTGGGTCACGTACAGCGCGGCGGTCAGCCCACTGCAAGAGACCGTATCAACGCTACTTATCTGGGTCATGAAGCAGTGATGCTGCTGGCGGAAGGTAAGAGCTGCCGTGTGGTCGCACTGGATGGTGACAGCGTTGTGGATTACGATATCAACGAAGCACTGGCTATGCATAAGGGTCTGGAACAGTACGGCCTGCAGGTCATGGAAAATATGACCGGGATTTAATCGAATATGAGTTGCGTGCTGCGGTTTTGGCTGCGGCACGCTTTTTTTGCAATTCGGTGATGAATTCATGATGCTTTCTGTTGTGTCCAATGGGAAAATTTTATATAATGGATAGAAAGAAAAGATATACGGTTAAGTCAAGTATATTTGCCGATGGAGGCCGAGTATGAGCGATAAGAAAAACGGTGGGCTGACGAAACGGTTTGCCACACTGGTTGTAGATAAGAGAAACCTCATCATCGTTTTATATGTGTTTGCTCTGATTTTTAGCGTAATTGCTATGGGTTGGGTGGAAGTAGAAAGCGATGTAACCAAATATTTGGACGAAAACACCGAGACCCGTCAGGGTATCGATGCCATGAATGCCAATTTTGTCATGAATTCTACGGCCCGTGTGATGGTTTGTAACGTGACTTTTGAAACGGCAGAGGAAATAGCAGACTTTATTGCAAGTCTGGATGGGGTGCAGCAGGTTACCTTTGACAAGACCGAAAAGCACTACAAGGACGCTGCTGCCTTATTCGATGTTGCATTTTTGGAGGGCAATCATGCGGAAAGTTCTTTGACTGCCATTGCCCGTATTGAGGAAGAATTGGCAGGCTATGACCTGTACATCGATACCCAAATCGGCTACGACGACAATGCCATGCTGCGGGAAGAAATGTCTGTCATCGCGGTAATTGCGGGCGTTATTATCATTATCGTTATGAGCCTGACCTCCCGCGCGTATGCGGAAGTTCCCATTATGCTGGTGACATTTGGTGCCGCGGCTCTGATGAATATGGGCACCAATTTCATTTTCGGTAAAATCAGCTTTATTTCTGACTCTGTGGGTGCCCTGCTGCAGCTGGCTCTGGCGATTGACTATGCGGTTATTTTGTGTCACCGATTCATGGACGCAAGGGAAACCCTCAACGATAGAGATGCCGCCATTCTTGCGCTGTCCAAGGCGATTCCTGAAATCAGTGCGTCTTCTATGACGACTGTGGGCGGTCTGCTGGCGCTGGCATTTATGAAGTTTGGGGTAGGTAAGGACCTGTCCATGGTGCTGATTAAGTCCATTCTGCTGAGCTTGGTGTCGGTATTTACTCTGATGCCCGGTCTGCTGGTGACCTTTGCTTTTGCCATTGACCGTACCATGCACAAAAAGCTCCTGCCCGATGTCTCATGGCTGGGCAGATTTGCGGTGAAGAGCCGCAGAATTGTACCCCCGCTGTTTATTGTACTTGTTATCGTTTCCTTCTTTGTATCGAGCAATTGCCCCTTTACCTTCAGCATCAATGACTTGAGAACCGCTAAGATGACCGAACGTCAGGTGGCGTATTTTGAAATCAAGGAGACTTTCGGCACCAGCAACATGGTAGCGCTGCTGGTCCCCGGTGGGAATTACGAGGCGGAGGCTGCCATTGCCGATGCGCTGATGGAATTGCCCGCTGTGGAAACCGTTACGGGGCTGTCTGCCATTGAAGCCATGGAGGGCTATTCCTTGACCGATGCACTGTCTCCCCGTGATTTTGCGGAGATGATTGGCATGGATTACGAAGTGGTGCAGATGCTGTACACTGTTTATGCTGTTGAGAACGACCAATTGGGTGCGGTTATCAGCGGTATGGATAGCTTCCGCATTCCCATGTTTGATCTGTTTATGTTTTTGAAGGATATGATGGATGACCAGAACATCGCCTTGGATATGGAAGGTGAGATGAACGTTGCGGATATGCTGGACCAGCTTGCAGCGGCGAAGGAACAGCTGCAAAGTGAGCATTACAGTCGTATGGTCATGTACATCAATCTGCCTGAAGAAAGTGATGAAACCTTTGCCTTCTTGGCTCAGGTGCGTGACATTGTGGGGCAGTATTATGAGGGTGATTATTATCTGGTTGGCAACTCCACCAACTCCCGTGACTTGTCCGATGCGTTCATTACAGACAATATGATGATTGCCTTGCTGTCTGCACTGTTCGTTGTGCTGGTGGTATTGTTTACATTCCAGTCCGTTGGTCTGCCTTTGCTGTTGATTCTGGTCATTCAGGGGGCGATTTGGATCAACTTCTCCATTCCCACCATTACGGGACAGCCCCTGTACTTCCTTGGGTATTTGATTGTTAGTGCGGTGCAGATGGGTGCTAACATCGACTATGCAATTGTTATTTCCAGCCATTATCAGGAATTGAAGGCACATATGCCTCATAAAGAAGCCATTGTTCACGCACTGAACAATTCTTTTGCCACGGTACTTACATCGGGTACCATGCTCAGTTCCGCAGGCTTGCTGATTGGCTTCCTGTCCGCACAGCCCTCGGTATCTACCATGGGGGTATGTCTGGGGCGCGGTACCTTCATTTCTATGCTGCTGGTATTGTTTGTGTTGCCTGCGTTTCTGGTGCTTGGGGATTCCATCATTGACCGTACCAGCTTCCGTTTGAAGGTCATTGAGCCTCGTGCGAAAACTGCCAGCGGTACGATGCGTGTGCAGGGTCATTTGCGCGGTTATATCTCCGGTATGGTGGATGCGGACTTTGACGGTGTGCTGCATGGTCAGCTGAATGCATCCGTCTCCACAGACGGACAGATTATGGTGGAAGGAGAGACAGAAAATGAATAAACGAATGTTCGGTCTGCTCCTGTGTCTGTTGATGACGGTGGTGATGGCACTTCCCGTACACGGTGCCAATCAAAAAGAAATTGAGAAAGAACCCATTGTGATTGCCTCGGCAGCGGAGCTTCTGGACTTTGCAGAGCAGTGCCGTCTGGATACATACAGTGTGGGCTTGACGGTGACCTTGGCTGAGGATATCGATTTAAGCGGCGTACAGTTTTCCGCGATTCCTGTGTTTGCAGGGGAATTTGACGGGGACGGTCACCGCATTACAGGCTTGTGTCTGACTGCGGAAGGGTCTGCCCAAGGGCTGTTCCGCTATTTGACGGAGACAGCTGTGGTCAGCAATCTTACCGTGGAAGCGGAAATCACCCCTAAGGGCAGCCGAGGTCTGGTGGGTGGCATTGCAGGCAGCAATAGCGGCATGATTCGGAAGTGCAATGTAATTGGCAAAATTGGCGGCGGCGACAGTGTCGGCGGCATTGCGGGCATCAATACGGTAACAGGCATCATTGAGGAATGCAGCGTGACTGCTGAGGTTTCGGGGCTTCACTTTGTGGGCGGTGTCTGTGGCAGCAATCTGGGTGTAGTGCGCAGCTGTACCAATCTGGGGATGGTGAATACCACCTCCGAACAGAATACCGTGGAGCTGTCCGATATTACGGTGGAATCTCTGACCAACTCTGACTCTGCTGCGGCATCCACAGATATTGGCGGCATCGCAGGCCGAAGCAGCGGTGTCATTCGCAACTGCATCAACCATGGCGCCATTGGTTATCGTCAGATGGGCTATAACGTAGGCGGCATTGCAGGTACTCAGTCTGGCTATGTGGCAGACTGTGTGAACCAAGGGGATGTCAGCGGACGTAAGGAAGTTGGCGGTATTGTGGGGCAAATGGAACCCATGTCCAAAATCAAGTACAGCCGAGATGCTCTCCAGATTTTGCAGGGACAGCTCAATACGTTGTCCGGATTGACCAATCGGGCATCGGGGAATGTAGAGAGCGGCGCTGCTGCGGTGGAAGAAAAAATTGAGCAGCTGCAGGCACAGACTGATACCGCGAAGGAAGCAATCAAGGTGCTGCTGCCCGGTGGCGGAGATGATATTGATGCCATCATTGCGGCACAGAACGCCCTTGCGGAATCCCTTGGGGGAATGCCCGATACCATGAAGGGTATTACAAACTCCGCAAAGGATACTTCGGATGTTTTGAGCGAAGACCTAAAGGCTATTTCCAAGCAAATCGATTCTATGGGCGGAATTTTGAATGGCGCATCCCAGAATTTGGGCTCTACCTTTACAGATGTGTCCGATTCCGACAAGGAAGATGAGCTGGGCGGCAAGGTGCAAAACTGCGTGAACTATGGTGCAGTGCTTGGTGACCGTAATGTAGGCGGCATCAGTGGTGCTATGGCAATGGAAAATGATTTGAATCCCGAAGATGACTGGCAGGTTAGTGGTGAAAGCTCCATGAATGTAGCTACAGAGCTGCGCGCTGTGCTGCTGGATTGTGAAAATTACGGTAGTGTTACTGTAAGCAAGCAAAATGGCGGCGGCATTGTGGGCTGGCAGTATTTGGGGCTTGTGAAAAATAACTTGAATGCAGGGGAAATCCATGGCGGTGCGGATTATGTAGGCGGCGTTGTGGGTCGAAGCAGCGGTTATATTCGTGTAAACAGCGCCAAATGCTCTGTCAGCGGTCACAGCTATGTGGGCGGCATTGCGGGCTATGGTGAAATTCTGACCGATTGCCGCAGCGTTGTGATGCTTGCGGGCAGCGGCGAATGTATCGGTGCGGTGTTGGGTCAGTCTGCCGATGATATGATGCATACGGACAGTATCTCCGAGAATTACTATATGGTGATTGATGAGGACTACGGCGGCATCGATGGCATCAGCTATGGCGGTAAGGCAGAGCCCAAGAATCATGAGGCGTTTTTGGAACTTGCATCCATACCCGAGCCTTTGCGGTCTGTGACTGTACGCTTTGTATTTGAAAACGGCAGAGCAAAGGAAGTGAGCCTCCCTCTGGGCGAAGCTTTGACAGATGATATGATTCCCGAAATCCCCGCAAAGGAAGGTTACGGGGGCTACTGGGCAGGTCTGGCGGAGGCAGATACTCAGCAGGTGCTGTTTGACTTGGAATTTGCGTTGATGTATATCAGCGACAATACGGTGCTGGAAAGTGAAGCGGTACGAGAAGACGGAAAGCCCGTTGTTTTGGTGCAGGGTAATTTTACTCCCGATGCAGTTGTACATGCGGAAAAATCTGCGGATAAGCCTAAGGCAGATGTTTATCAGACTGTTTATGAGTCGTGGGAGCTTACAGTTTCCGAACCCGAAATGATGACTGCTGTGCGCTACAGCATCTCCGCAACCTGCGACCCTGAACGCATTGAGATTCTTGTACGGGATGGGGACGGCAATTGGCGCTCTGTGGAACATCGGATTTCCGCAAGCTATGCGGTATTTGATTTCAATCCCGAGGATACTGCCTTTGCGGTGCTTGTGTGGCCCGATGTGGTACCTGTGTTGGCGGTACTGTTGATTGGTATCGGGCTGCTTCTGTGGCAGAAACGAAAGTCAAAATAAGAACTTGAAGAAAGACCGATGGAGTATAGGCTCCGTCGGTCTTTTTCTTAATGCAGCGGTGTTGTGTCCGAGAATGAACCGTTCTTGACACATACGTACGCTTGCTTTATAATGAGAAAAAAGCGTGCGGATGCCTTTATCGAATATTTCCATGCCGAAGCATGGAGCGGCAGACTGCCCGATAGATCTGTTTGAGTGACACCATGAAGGTCGTCGTTTTTGCTCCGAGGCAAAAGCGGTGGCTTTTTGTTTTTTGAAAGGAATGAACGTGTAAATGTACAGAAATGAACTCAGAAAGCTGACGATTTCTGCTATGCTGTTTGCCTTAGGCTTAGTGCTGCCCTTCCTCACAGGGCAGATTCCGCAAATTGGCAGTATGCTGCTGCCTATGCATATCCCTGTGTTTCTGTGTGGGCTGATTTGCGGATGGAGATACGGTGCAATGGTTGGCGTTTTGGTGCCTGTTGTACGTTCCTTCCTGTTTGGTATGCCCCCCATGTTTCCCACAGCTGCGGCTATGGCTTTTGAGCTGTGTACCTATGGTGCGGTTGCAGGTTTTGTGTATTTCCGTGCAGGGTACTTCTGCTTGAAGTCTTTGTACAAATCCATGGTCATTGCCATGGTTGTGGGGCGTGCTGTTTGGGCGGCGGCCATGATGCTGCTGATGGGGGTTAGCGGTGGCGTGTTTACCTTTGAGATGTTCGCTGCAGGGGCATTTCTCAATGCGATTCCCGGCATTGTTGCACAGTTGGTTTTGATTCCTACGGTGATGGTAGCTTTGGGGAAAACCAAGCTGATTCCCTTTGGTATGGAGCGTGCGGCGTGAATAGATTTGCATCATGTTTGAATGAACAGCTTACGCTGCATTCCTCTATGGAATCGAGGGACGTGGTGAAGCTATGTTATCAGGCTGCCTGCGGTGCGGAGCATTTGCTGAGTGACCTTGCGGGGGCTAAAGCCTATTTCGAGGAAGAATTCCAAGGTGTCATGCCTAAGGATGAGCCACTGTATGAGTCCATCTCCGAGCATGTTTGCCGTGTAAATATGGCGGCTTGGAAGCAGAAGGGTCTGTCTAAGGAATGGCTGTTTCGTATGTTTACGGGCACTGTATTTACAGTGAACGGTAAGCAGCGGCTGGCGGATTATCTGGAGGCTGCAGAGGTTGTTCTGCGCACACGTGGATTTGATATGGACAGCTGGTATGGATTCATTGAGCAGTATAAGGCGGATGGTATGCCTGCGGTGCGGCACAGTGAGACCTATCGCGTTGCGGAGCAGCCTGCCTATCGCATTGTGAATGCGGCGTATTTGCCTTTGCTGCCTGTGCTTGAGCGAGCTTCGGCAGCGGAAAAACAGCCCTTTGTCATTGCCATAGACGGCAAGGCAGGGGCAGGGAAAAGCACCTATGCTAAACGCTTGCAGGAAATTCTGGATGGAGATATGGTATATCTCGATGACTTTTTCCTGCCGCCTGAGTTGCGTACTCCCGAGCGATTGAACGAGGCGGGTGGGAATATCCATTACGAGCGATTTGCGGAGCAGGTGCTGCCCTACATTCGGGAAGCGGAAGGCTTTTCCTATGAGGTCTTTGATTGCTCCCGTATGGCAATTTGCGGCAGTCGGGAGCTTGGCAGCAAGCCCTATCGCATTGCGGAAGGCTCTTATTCCCATCATCCCAAGTTTGGAGACTATGCGGACCTGCGGTTATTTGTTGATGTAGACCCCGTTGAGCAGATGAAGCGCATTGAACTTCGCAACGGAGAGGTTATGGCGGAGCGATTCCGTACCCAATGGATTCCCATGGAGAACCGTTATTTTGATACATTCCATATTCCTAAACAGGCTGATATCATCATTGAATAAAGCTGCGGCAGTTCCCGATTTCATGGGAACTGCCGTTTTGTGTTAGGGGAGGGCTGTTTCGCATATTCTTAGGATACGAAATATGTCGATATGGGAGGCGCCGAATATGATGGAATTGCTGCTGATGCTTTTGGGCTGTGGTGTGCTGACTTTACGGTTGGGGAATGGTGGAGGCTTCCCCAAGCCCTTGAAGCCTGAGGAGGAAGAACGATATGTTCGAATGTGGGCAGAGCAGGGGGACACCGAGGCGCGGAATATTCTCATTGAGCGCAATCTCCGACTGGTGGCTCATGTAATGAAAAAGTATTATACCACGGGGGAGGATATGGATGACCTGCTGTCCATCGGCACTATTGGGCTCATTAAGGGAGTCAATACATACCGTCCCGATAAGGGGGTGCGTTTGGCGACATATGTTTCCCGATGCGTGGAAAATGAGATTTTGATGCATTTCCGTGCTATGAAGAAAATGGCAGGGGATGTGTCTTTGTCGGATTCTCTGGAGTATGACGGCGAGGGAGGCAGTTTGGCGCTGATAGAAGTGCTTTGTCAGGAGGATGAGGCATTGGAGCAGGTAGGGCAAAACGAGCTGTTGTGTCAGCTGCGCAGACAGGTGGATGCCTTGCCCGAGCCTCGACAAGCGGAAATCATTCGGCTGCGGTATGGGTTAAACGGCGGAGAGCCTTTGACCCAGCGAGAAACCGCTGCCCGACTGGGGATTTCTCGCAGTTATGTGTCCAGAATTGAGAAAAAAGCGTTGGAAAGTCTGCAGAAGCATTTTCGGGGCTGTTTTTGAAATAGCCCTGTTTATTTGTGTTGGTGTGTGTTATACTGGCTAAAACAATGTGATTTTAGCAGGAGGAACTTCCGATGACCAAGTTGGTAAATACCCAATTTTATATGAAGAATCAGGTGCGTGCATGGCTGGCAAGTCTTGCGGTTGCCCATGAGGGTCAGTTTCCCTTTGCGGATGGGGACTGCTTTGTGATTGAAATGATTGACCGTCCCTATCGCTGCGTAGTGAATGCCGGCGGCGGTGCGGTGACTGTGAAGCTGTACATCCGCAGTGAGCTGGGTATGTACGACCCCAACCGCGGGGACGTGGAGCTGACTATATTCGAACACATGGATGCTCCCTTTATCAACGACTTCGGTCGTGTGGAAGATGGGGATAAGGTGATTTGTTCCTATTTGGATGCGGCTGTGGGTTTGGCTTTGCTGCTGAAGGACTCTGCTGAACGTGATGGGTTTGCCGCTGCTGATGCTGCCCACGAAGGTTTTGTTGTGAAGCGTGATGATGAGCAGGTGCTGTTCCGTCATGTGATTGGTAAGAAGCGTCCTTCTCTGCTGTGCAATACCTTGTTCGACGGGGATAAATTGGTACGTCCCTATGCTGACGAAGTGAGAAACCTGTGGCAGCAGGAAGAAAAGTCCCTTGAAATCCTTCTTGCAGAAGCGGAAGCGGGGGATGAGGAAGCTATGGGGCGTGTAGCTGCGCTGTATCTGCAGGAAAATCCCCGTGAGGCTGTTCGCTGGTACGAACGCCTTGCGGAGGAAGATGACGCGGAAGGTCAGTATCAGCTGGGCATGATGCTTCTGCAGGGCTTGGGTGTACGTCGTGACACCATTCTGGCTCTGGGCTGGCTGGAACGTGCTGCTTACAATGACCATGGTTCCGCAGAAGTCTTTGCGGACTGCTGCCGCCGCATTGTGGAATATGAAGATGGCGTCTTTTACGGTGACCCCAATGCTATGGGCAGCTTGGCAGAGGAATTTATGAATCTGGGCAAAATGCTGGAGGACGGCGAAGGTCTCTTTGCCGAAGCACTGGCGCTTGCGAAAAAGGCTATGACTGCGGATGTGCCTGCAGCACTGTGGGTACTGGGGCAGAGCTATGAGCTGGGGCTGGGCGTGGAAGAAAATATGGAAACCGCGATTGGCTATTACGAGCGGGGCTGCAATTTGGGGCATCCCGGATGCCTGCACAGTATGGGCTGCTTCTATCTCCACGGCGACTACCTCATTGGCGATGTGGAAAAGGGCATTGCTATGTGTAAGGAAGCTGCGGAGCTGGGCTGGGGTCCCGCTATGCTGACCATGGGTGACTGCTACCAGTTTGGCGATGGTGTGCCCAGCAGCATGAAGACCGCTGTGGAATGGTACGAAAAGTATTTGGAGCAGCATGAGGACGGGGAACTGAGACATCAGGTGTCCTATATCCGCTCCGTTGCGGGGCTGGTGGATGACCACGGCATGGCTGCCCCCTTTGAAATGCAGATGGAAGAAGAAAACGACCCCTTTGCGGGCTTCTCTATTTTTAGTGAAGGCGACCCCTTTGCAAACGGCAATCCTTTCGGCGGTGAGTCCGATTTCAGCGGCTTTGGCTTCGGACAAGAAAGCTTCTCTGTGACCCCCGAATTTGGTTCCACCATGCCTATGTTCTCCGATGACCTGATTTGGACAAGACTCCGTGCGGAAGCAGGGGACGAGGAAGCCGTTGCGCTGCTGAAAGCACTGGGAGAACCCATAGAAGGCTGAGCATTGCCTTTGACGAATGACGCTGCTTGTGATATAATCGCTTAAACTATTGGAAGGAGGGATATGCGTGGGCGTTGCGCAGTTGATTGAATTTATCAAAATGGTGGCACAGCGTTTGCTGGTGATTGTGCTGGCTGTGATCCTTGTGATGCTTGTGGCATCCCGAAATGTGGAATTTGAGCTGGAACAGCAGGCACAGCAAGAGCTGGAACAGGTGGAAGAAGGTCGCGTTTTCCCCTGATGTCACAAAATTCACAGTAAAAAACTGTTGCATTTATCAAAAAATGTGTTATACTATGTACAGTTAGTATTATGGTTTTTGGGAGTGGGCGAGAGCCCACTCTTTTTGTTGACTATCTAAAATTTCATAAAGACAGGTGAATTATGAGTAAGATTACCGAAAAAGTATGGTCTCTGGCACAGCCCGTAGCAGAAGAACTGAATCTGGAAATCTGGGAAATTGAATTTGTCAAGGAAGCAGGTACTCAGTTCCTGCGTGTCTACCTGGACAAGGAAGGCGGCGTGTCCATTATCGACTGCGAAGACTTCAGCCGTGCACTGGACCCTATTCTGGACGAAGCAGACCCCATCCCCTGCAGCTATGTATTTGAAGTCAGCTCCGCTGGTATTGAGCGTGAACTGAAGCGCCCCTCCGACTTTGAAAAGTTCATGGGTGCGCAGGTCAGCGTAAAGCTGTATCAGGCTGTCAACGGTCAGAAGAACTATGTTGGCAATCTGGCCGCATATGATAACGGAGATATTACCCTCACTGTGGGCAAGAACACTGTGCTGCTGAAGAAGGCTCAGGTTGCACAGGTTAAGCTCCACGTTGATTTTTAAATAGAAAGAAAGGTTAGGAAAAGTATGAACGCAGAATTCTTTGCAGCTGTTGCTGATATTGAAAAAGAAAAAGGTATTCCCAAGGAATACATGTACGAAAAGATCACCCAGGCTCTGCTGGCTGCTTTCCGTAAGGACCACATCGAATACGAAGGTGATGTAAGAGTCCTGCTGGACGAAACCGCTAAGAAGATTCAGCTGGTTGAATATAAGACTGTTGTTGATGATGTTTACGAACCCTACTGCGAAGTCACTCTGGCTGTTGCAAAGAAGGTTGTTCGCGGCGCAAAGCTGGGCGACACCATTGCAATCCCCGTAGAAACCAAGAACTTCGGCCGTATTGCTGCTCAGGCTGCAAAGCAGGTTATCATTCAGGGTATCCGTGAAGCAGAACGCGGCATGGTATACGATGAATTTACCTCCAAGGAACACGAACTGCTGACCGGTGTGGTTTCCCGTATCGACCCCAGAACCGGCGCAGCTCACATCAAGATCAACTCCAACTCCGAGTTCACCGAAGCAATGCTGCTGGCACAGGAACGCATCCGCGGCGAAGTGCTGCGTGAAGGCGACCACATCAAGGT
>JAZREI010000004.1:0-8302 GCA_045660685.1 Oscillospiraceae bacterium | reverse complement strand
TGACGGCGACCAGATGGCTATTCACGTTCCTCTGTCCGCAGAAGCACAGGCAGAAGCTCGTATTCTCATGCTGTCTGCAAATAACCTGCTGCGTCCTCAGGATGGTCACCCCGCAACCGTTCCTTCTCAGGACATGATTCTGGGTGCTTACTACCTGACCATGGACCGCATCGGTAAGGCTGAAAAGGGTGCGGAAAGACTGTTCGTAGATGATTACGGTCAGACCGAAGGCCTGCCTGAAAACGAAATCGATCCTATCGACGGCACCATGAAGGGCGTAGATGGCGACCTGATTTACGAAGCAAACCGCAAGGCTGCTGCAGAAGGCAAGAAGCCCGCAACCTACAAGTCTCTGATCATGTACCGCGACGTAAGCGAAGCAATGATGGCTTACCAGAATGGTGAAATCGGTCTGCATGCTCCCGTACGCGTACGTGTTACCCGCGAAATCGAAGGCGTAAAGCACACCGGTGTTATCCAGACCACCGTTGGCAAAATTATTTACAACGAACCCATTCCTCACGACCTGGGCTTCGTAGACAGAAACCCCGAAACCAACCCCAAGCACTACCTGGATATGGAAATCGGCTTTACTGTCGGCAAGAAGCAGCTGGGCAAGATCATTGACCGCTGCGTACAGAAGCACGGCTTCACCATTTCCGCTGAAGTTCTGGACTCCATGAAGGCTCTGGGCTTCAAGTACTCCACTCGTGCTGCAATTACCATTTCCGTTGCGGACATGACCGTTCCTCAGGAAAAGTACGAAATCATTGCAGAAACCGAAAAGAAGGTTCTGGCAATCGAAAAGAAGTACAAGCGCGGCTTCATCACCGATGAAGAACGTTACCGTCTGGTTATCTCCGAATGGGAAGATACCACCAACCGCGTTACCGCTGCTCTGAAGGATTGTCTGGAAGAGTACAACCCCATCAACATCATGGCAACTTCCGGTGCTCGAGGCTCCATGGCTCAGATCCGTCAGCTGGCGGGTATGCGTGGTCTGCTGGCAAACACCGCAGGTCAGATCATCGAAATTCCCATTAAGGCGAACTACCGTGAAGGTCTGTCCGTTCTGGAATACTTCATTTCCTCCCGTGGTGCTCGTAAGGGTCTGGCAGATACCGCGCTGCGTACCGCTGACTCCGGTTACCTGACTCGTCGAATGGTTGACGTTTCTCAGGAAGTTATCATTCGTGAAAAGGACTGTGGCACCACCGAAGGCATCGTTGCTAAGGCAATCGTTGACCGTGGTCAGGTTCAGCAGTCTCTGGGCCAGTCCGTACACGGCCGCTTCCCCCTGGAAGATGTTGTATCCAATGTTACCGGTGAAGTTCTGTTCACCCGTGAAGATATGCTGATGGAAACCGACGAAGCTCTGCTGCAGCAGCATGGCATCGAAGAAGTTAAGGTTCGTTCCGTAATGTGCTGTGACGCTAAGAGCGGCGTTTGCGCACGCTGCTACGGCATCAACCTGGCTCTGGGCAGACCTGTTAACGCCGGCGAAGCAGTTGGTGTTATCGCTGCACAGTCCATCGGCGAACCCGGTACTCAGCTGACCATGCGTACCTTCCATACCGGTGGTGTCGCAGGCGGCGGCGGTGACGGTGACATTACTCAGGGTCTGCCTCGTGTTGAAGAACTGTTCGAAGCACGTAAGCCCAAGAAGATGGCTACTCTGGCTGAAATCTCCGGTAAGATTACCATCGAAGAAACCAAGAAGCCCGCAATTTCCGCTGTTAACGTTATTGACCCCGAATCCGGCGAAGTCAAGACTTACAACATTCCTCACACCACTCTGCTGGTTAAGGAAGGCGATGTAGTAGAAAAGGGCGCTGCTCTGTCTGCAGGCGCACTGTACCCCAGAGACGTAATGCGTATCCGCGGTACCGAAGCTTGCCAGAACTACATCATTCAGGAAATCCAGCGCGTTTACCGTCAGCAGGGCGTAGATATCAACGATAAGCACATCGAAGTTATCGTACGTCAGATGATGCGTAAGGTAGAAGTTCAGGATTCCGGCGATACCGATCTGCTGAGCGGCTCCACCATCGACATCATCGAGTTCAAGGAAGCAAACCGTGTTATCCGCGAACGCAACGCTGCAGGCGAAGTCAACGCAATGGGCGAAGCTCTGCGTGAAGCTACCTGTGAACGTCTGCTCATGGGTATTACCAAGCCATCTCTGGCAACCGAAAGCTGGATGTCCGCTGCATCCTTCCAGGAAACCACCAAGGTTCTGACCGATGCTGCAATCAAGGGCAAGGTTGACCACCTGACCGGTCTGAAGGAAAACGTTATCATTGGTAAGCTGATTCCTGCAGGTTCCGGCCTGAGCATGTACCGTGACTTTGAGTTTGAAAAGGACGAAACCGTATCCGGCGAAGCTGAATACGTAGACCTGTCTGTTCTGATGAGCAGAAATAACTCTCTGTAAACCACGGCCAATAGAATAATCCAAAAGCTCCGTCCATTGGGCGGAGCTTTTTGCGTTATGTACATAGAGCAATGGCTTGTGTTTCCTATTTCGTTGGTGTATATTTGGATTATCATTTACATAGGAGGAGAAAGAGATGAAACGACTGATTGCGTTATTTCTGGCTTTTGTTATGCTGTTCACCTTAACTCCTGCGGTATTTGCGGCAGGTGATTTTACGGATGTAAATACCTCTGATTGGTTTTATGTACCCGTGAACTGGGCCGTACAGCATGGCATTACCACAGGGATTGGGGACGGTCAATTCGGACCAAACGATGACTGTACCCGAGCGCAGGTGGTTACCTTTCTATGGGCGGCTGCAGGAAGACCCGAACCCACAGCTTCCAATACTCCGTTTATGGACGTTGCTGAAGATGACTGGTTTTGCAAGCCTGTTTTGTGGGCGGTTGAAACCGGCATTACAGGTGGTACCACAGCCATCAGCTTTTCTCCCAATGATATTTGTACCCGTGCGCAGGTAGCTACCTTTTTGTGGGCGGCTGCAGGCAAGCCCATCGTCAAAATTAACGTATATCCCTTTGACGATGTGGCAGAGAATGCCTGGTATTTGCAGCCTGTGCTGTGGGCTGTGGAAAACGGCATTACCAGCGGCATCGGTGAGAGATTGTTCGGACCTGACAATATTTGCACCCGTGCTCAGATTGCTACATTCTTGTATGCGGCGTTTAAGGATAAGGTGAAGCCGGAGGCAACACCCAAGCCTACACCCACACCGACACCGACACCCACACCGACACCCACGCCCACACCGACACCTACACCCACACCCACACCTACACCGACACCCACGCCCACACCTACACCCAAGCCTACACCGACACCTACACCCAAGCCTACACCGACACCCACACCCAAGCCTACACCCACACCGACGCCCAAGCCTACACCCACACCGACGCCTAAACCTACACCGATACCCACACCCGAGCCTACAACAGAGCCTCTGAGTGATGCACGGTGGAAGCCGGCGACCTATTCCGAGGATGTGCCTGCATGGAACAGTACGCCGACTTTGGAAAATGCCTTGGCGCTGCTGGATGCCTATGACCCCGACGGTGCACTGTTTTTCCGCGAGGATGGAGATCCTATGGTATGGTGGTTTATGGAAAATACCTTGAATGGCTCCTTGGAAACGGCAGTCCATGAAAGCTTCCACGGCTACACACACAGCATGGGTGGCTTCGATTTTGCTCAAGGCTTCAGTACTGCTTTTTATGTAGGTGATGGAAAATACTATAATGTATATAAGACCGAAGTGTTTCCCACGGAGGAAGCCGCCAAGCTGTTTCCCGAGCATCTCCGCACCTTCCGATATGATACTTATGTCAGTGAGGGAGCTTCTGCCAGCTCCAATGTTAGTGGCATCTACGGTCTGCTGAATGAATACAGTGCGTATTGTTGGGGATTAAATCATACAATTTCCTTGTATCCCTATTTCCAAAATCAGCCCATGAGCAGCGAACTGTGGTACAGCTTCTATCGCAGCGGCGGCAATAATCTGCAGGCATATTCTGAGTTCCGCTTCTACATTCTGAGCTATATGCTCTATGCAGAGAAACACGAACCTGCTGTTTATGATGGCATCATGGCAAACAGCGCCTTGCTTGCCGCGTTGCAGTCTATAGATGCACGGTGGGTCGATGTGCTGGAAACCTATGAATCTATGCATACAGAAGTTTCGAGCATAGTGTCGCCGTCAAATGTTGTGTTCGGTATGTATACAAGCCCCTACGAGCTGCTGGCCAATGTGATGAGCAGGGAAGACTTTGTGCGCATGGAGCAGCAGCTGGGGATGAATCCCATGCCGACACTGTTTGAATGATGCGATGTCCTACTCAGTTATGATCTTTCATAAAACCTCCGTCCATTGGGCGGAGGTTTTTGGTATATTATCCGAAATGTAAAAGGGCGGGGAAGTGCTTATTGACTTTTGAAGTGATATTATATTTAATGTATAAGGACTCAATTTTCGGGGGAGAATACCTCGGAAATGAAAGTGACAGGCAGTTGTAGAACAGTAACAAAAAACAAAAATTTTTTCGTTCAAATACAGAAAAAAACTTGACTAATTTTGGTGAATGTGCTAAAATCTGAACTGTTGTGAGTCAAAAACAACAAAGCAATTTTCCACTGCGCAGTCCCTTGTGAAGTTTCACAAAATGCGCACTTTTTCATGTGGTTTTATCGGAGAAATCCGCTAAAATATAACATTCATTGAAAGGAGGAAAACCATGCCTACTTTTAACCAGTTGGTTCGTAAGGGCCGCAAGCAGGTAACTTACAAGTCCACCTCTCCCGCTATGCAGAAGGGTCTGAACACTCTGAAGAACAAGGAAACCAATCAGAGCTCCCCCCAGAAGAGAGGCGTTTGCACCGCAGTTCGTACTTCTACTCCTAAGAAGCCCAACTCCGCACTTCGTAAGATTGCTCGTGTACGCCTGACCAACGGCTACGAGGTAACCGCTTACATCCCCGGTATCGGCCACAACCTGCAGGAACACTCTGTAGTTCTGATTCGTGGTGGTCGTGTAAAGGACCTTCCCGGTGTACGTTACCACATCATCCGCGGTACTCTGGATACTCAGGGTGTTGCAAACCGCAAGCAGGCTCGCTCCAAGTACGGTGCTAAGAGACCTAAGGCGGGTAAGAAGTAAGATTATCAACAACATGTCCCGTTGTTTATTCATATATTTTTGATGTGTAGGAATAAGCCCGGGGCGCCGACGGAAGTTTTAAGTAACTTTCGAGTACCTATGAAATCATTTTATTAATGAAGGAGGGAAGAAAAAGTGCCCAGAAGAGGTAACGTTCCCAAGAGAGAAGTGCTTGCCGATCCCGTGTACAATTCCGTACTGGTGACCAAGCTGATCAACAGCATCATGCTGGACGGCAAGAAGGGTGTTGCTCAGAAGATCGTATACGAAGCTTTTGACATCATCCGCGAAAAGACTGACAGAGATCCCCTGGAAGTATTCACCGAAGCTATGAACAACATCATGCCCGCCCTGGAATGCAAGTCCCGCCGTGTAGGCGGTGCTACCTACCAGGTTCCCATGGAAGTCCGGCCCGAAAGACGTCAGACCCTGGGTCTGCGTTGGCTGACCCTGTTCGCACGTAAGCGTGGCGAAAAGACCATGAAGGAACGTCTGGCTGGCGAAATCATGGATGCTCTCAACAGCACCGGTGGCGCAGTCAAGAAGTGCGAAGAAGTACACAGAATGGCAGAAGCTAACAAGGCTTTCGCACATTTCCGTTGGTAATTTCTATTATCGATATACTGAACAGGAGAGTAATTCATGTCCAGAGAATATTCACTTGAAAATACCAGAAATATCGGCATCATGGCTCACATTGACGCCGGTAAGACTACTACTACTGAACGTATTCTGTTCTACACCGGCGTAAGCCACAAGCTGGGTGAAACCCACGAAGGTACCGCCACCATGGACTGGATGGCACAGGAACAGGAACGCGGCATCACCATCACTTCCGCTGCAACCACTTGCAGCTGGAAGGGTCGCCGCATCAACATCATCGACACCCCCGGCCACGTTGACTTCACCGTTGAAGTTGAACGTTCTCTGCGTGTTCTGGACGGTTCCGTAACCGTTATGTGCGCAAAGGGTGGCGTTGAACCCCAGTCCGAAACTGTTTGGAGACAGGCAGACAACTACGGCGTTCCCCGCATGATTTACGTCAACAAGATGGACATCATGGGTGCTGACTTCTACAACGTTCTGGAAATGATCGAATCCAGACTGAAGTGCAACGCTGTTCCCATCCAGCTGCCCATCGGTGCTGAAGAAACCTTCCGCGGCATCGTTGACCTGGTTGAAATGAAGGCTGACATCTACTACGACGATATGGGTCAGGACATGCGCGTGGAAGAAATTCCCGAAGACGTTGCAGATCTGGCTGAAGAATATCGTGAAAAGCTGATCGACGCTGTTACCATGCTGGACGAAGATCTGATGGAAAAGGCTCTGATGGAAGAGGAAATCACTCCTGAAGAAATCAAGGCTGTTATCCGCAAGGCTACCATTGCTAACGAAATGGTTCCCGTTGTTTGCGGTACTTCCTACAGAAACAAGGGCGTACAGAAGCTGCTGGACGCAATTGTTGACTTCATGCCCGCACCCGTTGATATCCCTGCGATCAAGGGTATCGTTCCCAAGACCGAAGAAGAAGACGTTCGCGAATCCAGCGACGAAGCTCCCTTCTCCGCTCTGGCATTTAAGATCATGACCGACCCCTATGTTGGTAAGCTGGCATTCTTCCGTGTGTACTCCGGTACCATCAACTCCGGCTCCAACGTTCTGAACTCCACCAAGGGCAAGAAGGAACGTATGGGCCGCATCCTGCAGATGCACGCTAACGAACGTAAGGACATTGCTACCGTATACGCAGGCGACATTGCTGCTGCAGTAGGTCTGAAGAATACCACCACCGGCGACACTCTGTGCGACGAAAAGAATCCCATCATTCTGGAATCCATGGTATTCCCCGAACCCGTTATCTCCGTAGCAATCGAACCCAAGACCAAGGCAGGTCAGGAAAAGATGGACGTCGCTCTGCAGAAGCTGGCAGAAGAAGATCCCACCTTCCGCACCTACACCGATGAAGAAACCGGCCAGACCATTATCGCTGGCATGGGCGAACTGCACCTGGACATCATCGTAGACAGAATGCTGCGTGAATTCAAGGTTGAAGCTAACATCGGCAAGCCTCAGGTTGCTTACAAGGAAACCATTACCCAGACCGTTGTACACGACGAAACCTACAAGCGTCAGTCCGGTGGTAAGGGTCAGTACGGTAAGGTCAAGATCCAGGTTGAACCCAATGAACCCGGCAAGGGTTATGAATTCGTCAACGCTATCTCCGGCGGCGCAATTCCCAAGGAATACATCCCCAGCATCGACGCTGGTATCCAGGGTGCAATGGCTTCCGGTGTTCTGGCTGGCTATCCCATGGTTGACATCAAGGTCACCCTGCTGGACGGCGGCTACCACGAAGTTGACTCTTCCGAAATGGCATTTAAGATTGCTGGCTCTATGGCATTCAAGGCAGCTTGCCTGAAGGCAGGCCCCACTCTGCTGGAACCCATCATGAAGGTTACCGTTATCGGTCCCGACGAATACATGGGCGACATCATGGGCGACGTAAACTCTCGTCGTGGCCAGATCACCGGCAACAACATGCGCAACGGTACTGTCGAAGTTATGGCAGAAGTTCCTCTGGCAAACATGTTCGGCTACGCAACCGACCTGCGCTCCAAGACTCAGGGTCGTGCAAACTACTCTATGGAACCCCATAGCCACGTTGCTCTGCCCAAGGGCCTGCAGGCTGAAATCATCGGCGCTCGCAACAAGTAATTGACATTTCATTGTTTAACCTTTAAAATTAACTTATAATTTCTTTTTAGGAGGAAAACATCATGGCAAAGCAGATGTTCAACAGAACTAAGCCCCACGTAAACGTTGGTACCATCGGCCACATCGACCACGGTAAGACCACCCTGACCGCAGCTATCACCAAGTTCCTGGCAATGCAGGGCAAGGCTGAAATGCAGGACTACTCCGCAATCGACAAGGCTCCCGAAGAAAGAGAACGTGGTATCACCATCAACACCGCTCACGTAGAATACGAAACCGACGCACGTCACTACGCACACGTTGACTGCCCCGGCCACGCCGACTATATCAAGAACATGATCACCGGCGCAGCTCAGATGGGCGGCGCTATCCTTGTTATCGCTGCTTCTGACGGCCCCATGGCTCAGACCCGCGAGCACCTTCTTCTCGCTCG
>JAZREI010000003.1:0-4321 GCA_045660685.1 Oscillospiraceae bacterium | reverse complement strand
CGCATTCTGCTTCTCCACCGTTGGCGGTCTGCTGCTGGGCAAGCTGCTGTGCAAGCTCACCGGCGGCAAGATCAATCCTCTGATTGGTTCCGCAGGCGTGTCCGCAGTTCCCATGGCTGCTCGCGTATCTCAGATGGAAGGCCAGAAGGCAAATCCCTCCAACTTCCTGCTGATGCATGCAATGGGTCCCAACGTGGCCGGCGTTATCGGCTCCGCAGTTGCTGCAGGTTTCCTGCTGGCACTGTTCGGCTAAAACAAAACTATTCAACCGAGAACCAATGGTTCTCGGTTGTTTTTTATTTCCCTCACCAAATTGTATGGGTGAACATTTCTCTTGTGTTTCCATACAAAAACAGCTACAATACTCACTTGGAGGGATGTACTATGACTTCATTCTTTACCTGTCCCGTATGCAGCGGCGCGCTGAACGGTGACAAAACCTATAAATGCGAACACAACCACTCTTTTGATAAAAATAAGCATGGCTATCTGAACCTGCTCATGTCCAATGCTTCCGCAAACAAGCGCCATGGTGACGACCGTCTTATGGTGCTGGCACGCAGTGAGTTTCTGGAAAAGGGCCATTACGCCCCCGTCCGTGAGGCTCTGACCAACGCCCTGCTGCGCCATGCGGCACCCAATATGCGCATTCTGGACGCAGGCTGCGGCGAAGGCTGGTACACCGCCTATTTCGCCCAACAGCTGGCAGACTATTCCCCCATGGTAGCAGGGGTGGACATTTCCAAGGACGCTCTGCGGCAGGCAGCCAAGCGCGGACTGACCGAGCTGGCAGTGGCAAGCACTGCCAAGCTGCCCGTGGCATCGGAAAGCTGCCATGCAGTACTGAATATCTTCTCTCCTCCCGAGCTGAAGGAATTTCATCGTGTGCTGGGCAGCGACGGCGTACTCATCCGTGCCCTGCCCATGGAAAACCATCTCCTTGGCTTGAAGCAGGCAGTATATGACACCGCCCTGCTGAATCCCGCTCCCGTGACGGACATTGATGGCTACCGCCTGCTGGAAGCGACCCCCGTGCAATATGAAATCACAGTGCAGGGAGAGGATATCTGGAACCTGTTTACCATGACGCCCTACTATTATAAAACAGGCAAAGCCGACCAAGACAAACTGAAAGCACTGGATACCCTCACCACACAGGTGGAAATTCTGGTGCTGATCTACGCAAAGGATTAAAAAAACAGACTGTACAAAAAGTACAGTCTGTTTTTTTATTGAGGCACAAGGCCTTTTTCCTTCATCCGTCGAGCCAAATACACAAAGGGCGTATCCATCAGGCTGGTGAAGATATAAATGACGTAGCTGGACACAATAATGCTCATTAGGGTCTGTGCATCATACATGCCCACAAATGCAATCAGATTAAACAGTACCGCATTCATCAGCTGAGAAATCAGAGTAGACCCGTTGTTGCGCAGCCACAGGAAGCGGCGGCCGTCCCCACTTTTCCGCTGGGTCAGTTCCCACCACTTGTGATACAGCCATACATCAAATTTCTGGCTGATGGCGTACACGCTGAGGCTGGCGAACATCATGCGAGGGGTGTTGGAAAACAGGGTTTGGAAGCTGTCCATAGCCCAGTCGCTTTCACCGGGGGCATACAGCAGCCAGCTCTGGGAGATGACCAGAAAGAACAGGGATGCAAAGATGCCCAAATTTACCGCGCGGTCCGCTTCCTTCTTACCCTCGTTTTCCGAGAGGATGTCCGTAATCAGGAAGGTAACCCCAAACAGCACATTGCCCAGCGTCTGCTCCAGCCCGAAGGCATCCACGACCAGCAGCACCTCCACATTAGCCAGTACCGTAGCCAGCGCACTGACAGCATACAGCCCCATGACACCAAACATACGGTAGCCCAGCAGGGCACCGCCGTAGATGACGCCGAAGCTCAACAGCAGTAAGATTTCGTTTTGCATAGTGATTTTCCTTTCTTCGAAAGGCAACAAAAAAGCGCACTCCACGGTGCGCATCAGACATGGGCATACTACGCCCATACCTCTATTGCCCGTAGTTTTGTTTATAGACAGGATGGTTTCGAACTGTCTGCGCGCCATCGTGAATGAAATTCACGATGGCGCGTCTTTGTCTGTGTATTCTACCACAACTCCCTCCACAGCGCAAGTCCCTCTCTGCATTCGTTGCACCCCCTTGTGCTATCCATCACAATCCTCCTCGCTCCGCTCTTGCATATTTCCTTCCCAAGATTTATACTATAATAAGTAGTATGCAATTCCACAGAAAGGGGAAGCCATGGAAAACAGACCGTTTATGAGACGCTGTCTGCAACTCTATCAGCTGATGGAGGGTCTGGGAAAAATCGAGCTGGGCACCTTTGCGGCCTCCTCCGCATTTTTCCTGTTTCTGTCTCTGATTCCCATTCTCATGCTGCTGTGTTCCCTGATTCCCTACACAGGCATCTCCGAAGCCCAGCTGCTGGAGCTGCTGCGGGAAAGCATCGGGGATATTATGCCCCCTGTCATCTCCGACATGATTCACAGCGCCGTGGAGTCCATCTTCTTGGGCGGTGCTTTGAGCTTGTCCCTGTCTGCACTGGCTACCCTGTGGACAGCCTCCAAAGCCTTTCTCGCTCTCATCCGCGGCATGGATGTCATCCACGGCACAGGTCGGCAAGGATATTTGATTGCGCGGTTTAAGGCCTGTTTTTATACCTTTGCGCTGGTGGTGGTCATGGTATTCATGCTGGTGGGGGTCGTATTCGGGAAACGGCTGGCAATCTATTTCGGTGTGTTCAGCAATCCCTTCCTTGCCCCTCTGGTATGGCTGCTGCGACAGCGATTCTGGCTGGCATGGGTCATTTTGGCAGGGCTGTTCACCGTCATCTACACATACGTCCCCAAAAAACGTCTCCGACTGCGCAGCCAGCTCCCCGGAGCAATCGCCGCATCGGGCGCATGGATTGGGTTCTCGGCGCTGTTCTCCGTGTACCTGAATCACAGCGCATCCTTTGGCATCTACGGAAGCCTCACCACAATTATCATTGCTCTGCTGTGGATGTATTATTGTATGTACATCCTGCTGCTGGGCTCGTACCTGAATACAAAATTCTAAGAAAGGAAGAACATATTTATGGAAATCGTATCCGTCTCCTCCTTTGACTTCGCCGCTCTGGTAGCTGCCGCAGCCAATATCGGCGCTGTTCTGGGCAAAGCGCTGCTGGTATTCGTTGTGTGCCGCATTGCCATGAACATCCTCACCAAGCTGTCCGAAGGCATCTTCGCCAAGCTGAACATCAACAACGGCATTCTGGGCTTCGCCCGTACCGCCGTAAAGGTCGCGCTGTGGGCACTGACCATTATCATCGTAGCCGAAACACTGGGCATTGACACCACCTCTCTGGTGGCAGTGGTTTCCGTGGTTTCTCTGGCACTGTCTCTGTCCGTACAGAACATTCTGACCAATGTATTTTCCGGAGTCACCATCCTCATCAGCCGTCCCTTTGAAGTGGGACAATTTGTGGAAATCGCAGGGGTCAGCGGCACCGTTACCGCCGTCTCCGTTATGCACACCACCCTGGAGACCCCCGACAAAAAGGAAATCCTAATTCCCAACTCCGAAATCACCGCTTCCAAAATCATCAACTTCTCCTCCGAGCCTCTGCGCCGTGTGGACCTGACCTTCTCCGCTTCCTACGATGCCCCCACCGCTTTGGTTAAGCAGGCACTGTATGAAGCCATGGCGGCGGATGAACGCATCCTGACCGAGCCCGCTCCTTTTGTAGGCTTGAGCACCTACAACCCCAACGACATCTCCTACGTTGCCCGCGCATGGTGCGCAGGCAGTGACTACTGGGGTGTATACTTCGACCTGAATGAACGTGTCCGTGAAGTATTCGCAAAATACGACATTCTGTTTAGCTACCCCCATATCATCGTACATACCGACAAATAACGCTATCTATATATTATAAGGAGGCACACCATGGCTGACTATCGTGCATTGTATGAACAGAAGCGCACCACCTGCGAGGAAATCGCAAAGCAGGTACAAAGCGGCTGGAGTCTGTGTGTAGACGCAGGTCCTACCCACGCCACCGCCATTGTAGACGCAATCGCGGAAAAAATCGCAAAGACCGACACCACAAATGTGGACATCCACATGCTGCTGGACACCTATCCCTACCCCTTCCTGCAGAGCGACGCACTGAAGGGCAAGCTCACCGCTCGCTCCTGGTTCTCCTCCGGCGGTCTGCGCAAGGCAGTAGGCGGCGGCTACGCAGACGTGATGCCCTCCTACTACCGTGACATCCCCGGTCATCTCCGCAGAGCATACGACTTCGACGCTT
>JAZREI010000002.1:0-5241 GCA_045660685.1 Oscillospiraceae bacterium | reverse complement strand
TGTGATACTTGTTGACACCGCGGGTCAGACCAACGATTGCACCGCGTGCATACTGGTCCCAATGGGGAGCGCCCAGACCGGTAAATGCGGGAACGACATAGCAGCCGTTGGTGTCGTTGACCTTGGTGGCCATGTATTCGGAGTCGGATGCGGAGTCCAGCAACTTCAGCTGGTCACGCAGCCACTGAATTGCTGCGCCTGCAACGAAGATGGAACCTTCCAATGCGTAAGTAACCTTGCCATTGAGACCCCATGCGATGGTGGTGACCAGACCGTTCTTGGAGAATACGGGAGTTTCACCAACGTTCATCAGCATAAAGCCACCTGTGCCGAAGGTGTTCTTTGCTTCACCGGGTTCGAAGCAAGTCTGACCGAACAGAGCAGCCTGCTGGTCACCTGCTGCACCTGCGATGGGAATAGGAGCACCAAAGTACTTAGCCAGAGATTCGCCGTAAACGTAGGAACTGGGCTTGGGTTCGGGCAGCATGCACTTGGGAATGTTCATTTCTTCCAGAATTTCGTCGTCCCATTCCAGGGTGTTGATGTTAAACAGCATGGTACGAGAAGCATTGGAATAGTCGGTAACGTGAGCTTTGCCGCCGGTGAGCTTCCAAATCAGCCAGGTTTCGATGGTACCAAACAGCAGTTCGCCCTTTTCGGCACGTTCACGTGCGCCGGGGATGTTTTCCAGAATCCAACGGAGCTTGGTGCCGGAGAAGTATGCGTCAATTACCAGACCGGTCTTTTCACGGTACTTTTCGGTCAAGCCCTTAGCCTTCAGGCTATCGCAGTATTCGGAGGTTCTGCGGCACTGCCAAACAATTGCCTTGCAAATGGGTTCGCCGGTGTTCTTGTCCCAAACAACGGTGGTTTCACGCTGGTTGGTGATGCCAATGGCAGCGATTTCGCCTGCGTGTGCACCGATGTTGGCCATGGCCTTCTGAGCAACTTCAAGCTGGTTCTTCCAGATTTCGTTTGCATCATGTTCTACCCAACCGGGCTGGGGGAAGTACTGAGTGAATTCTTTCTGAGCGACGGAGCACATTTCGCCAGCTTCGTTGAAGAGAATACAACGAGTGGAGGTAGTGCCTTCGTCCAGAGCCATAATGTATTTAAACATTGCAGATCTCCTCTATGTAATTATTTCAGCAAGTCAGCGATCTGCCATACACCGTCCAGAATGTAGTCGGGCTTACGGTCAGCAGCTTCGACCATTGCCATATCGGTTTCACCGGACAGAACCAGCAGGGAAACTGCTTCTGCATTCTGTGCAACAGCGATGTCAGTGTACAGACGGTCGCCTACACAGCAAATCTTTTCGTTGGGGATACCGGTCATCTTGGAAATGACGTCAACCATGTTGCGGTTGGGCTTGCCAATGTACATGGGTTCTACGCCACAGGAAGCGGTAATCAGAGCGCAGATGGAACCGCAGTCGGGCAGAACTTCGTCGTTGGGCATGGGGCATACCCAGTCAGGGTTAGCAGCGATAAACTTTGCATTGTTCTTGCGCAGGAAGTGAACAGCCTTGTCCAGCTTTTCGTAAACCAGAGTGGTGTCGAAGCCGACGATAACAACATCGGCATCTTCCTGTACCAGATTTACATTGTAGCTCAGCAGTTCGCGTTCGAATGCGGGAGTGCCTACCAGGTATACTCTTGCATCGGGGTAGTTCTGCTGCATGTACAGACCGGTAGCCATACCGGAGGTGAATACATTTTCAGCTTCGCAGGGGAAGCCCAGACCAACCAGACGGGGAATGTAGTCAGTGCCTGCACGAGAGGAGTTGTTGGTCAGGTAGATGTACTTCTTGCCGAGAGAGGGCAGGTCTTCCAGCAGCTTGATAGCGCCGGGATATACATCGTCACCCAGATACAGGGTGCCGTCCATATCGAATACAAACAGTTCACAATTGCGCAGCTTTGCGTAATCCATAGTTCTAAATCCTTTCCTTATTTCTATTTCTCAGCGGTTTATTCTGCAATCAGACGACGCATACGGTTCAAAGTCAGACGGTTGCGGATTGCAGCAGATACGTCCAGCGCTTCGCGCTTCATGCTGTTATCAATGCCGATGTCTTCCAGCTGGTATGCAGCATCCAGAGCCTTGAACAGTTCAATCAGCTCTTCAGCGGTAGGAATCTTAGCAATCAGTTCACGGATTTCGGGCCACTTTTCCTTCAGGTTTTCTGCGGGGAAGGTTGCCAGAACGTCGTTTTCATTTTCCTTGAATACGCCTGCGGACAGTCTTTCGGTAAAGACGTCTTCAACCCATGCGGCATCCAGAGGAGCGAAAGGCTTAACTTCGATGGTTTCCTTCTTAGCCAGACGGTGATATTCTTCTGCGCACAGTACAGTACCAACGCCTACGCAGCGGCCGTGGATACCGTTTGCGCCTTCAAAGCCCTTGGGCTTCATTTCAACCAGATGAGCAATCAGGTGTTCAGCGCCGGAAGCAGCACGGCTGTGGTTCAGAATCTGCATGGTCAGACCGGACATCATCTGTGCATATGCCATTGCTTCGAAGTCAGCGGGCTTGCCGTCACGCAGGTCGTTTGCACACTTAACCATAACGTCCAGTGCTTCCTGAGCCATGTCGCAAACCTTCTGGCAGAAGTATTCGCCGGAAACCAGACTTGCGATCTTCCAGTCAGCGATGGAGCAGTGCTTGGACAGAATGTCCTGAACGCCGGAGATGTTCAGCCACATGGGAGCGCCCTTTACGATATCCAGGTCACAGATAACTGCGTCGGGAGCAACCATGGGGATGGACTTCTTCTGACCGTCAATAACGATGGAGCAGATATTAGCGGTGAAGCCGTCGGAGGAAACGAGGGTGGGGATTGCAACGAAGGGGATATCCAGCTGGAATGCGCTGTAGCGACCGAAGTCCATCAGAGTGCCGGCGCCAACAACGACGATATGGTCGGGCTTACGAACCAGCTGCTTCATCATATCTTCGATCATGCCCTTTTCGGAGTGCAGACCCTGTGCTTCCAGAACGATTTCCTGGTCAGCCTTGATGTGCTTTACGGAAGGCAGATTATAGGTGACGGTATCATAAATAACGGTACGGAAGCCGGTCAGACCAATGTCTTCCATGTACTTGTCAAAGTTATCCTGTGCGCCATATTCACAAACAACGAGCTTGGTACGCAGTTCGTGGTTGCGGCCACATTCGCAGGGACCGGTGTATTTTGTGCAATCCAGAATCATAATATTTTCCTCCAAATTCTTCACTTGTAATTTACACAAGGTTATGAGCATATTATACACACAAATATATCAGTGCGCAAGGGAATTTGTACATGATTTGACAAGGTGTTCTATACAGGATTTAGTGTGTTTTACATATTTTTGTCCATATATTTCGTCTTGCAAGAGAGGCGTCGAATTTACCTTACGATGGTAATTTGGTCAAGAGTTTTGTTTGGATAGTACTAAGTAAGCTATGGCAATTTATACCAATTTTACTCCGACAGAGGAAAATATCTTAGAGGGTGGTATGTTCTTTCGAATACTGAAGCATGATAGTAGTGGAATGGTGTAAGTATTATTCGCTGTTGCTTTACTAACATGTTGTTGATTTTGTTAGTTGAAATTGTTAAATAATTTTCTTATACTCTAAACATCGACAATTAATCAACTTATAATATGTCTTAAGTAGATTCTCGGACTTTGTTCGATCAAATTAATACAGTAGAGAAAGGGAAACATGTATGGACGAAAAAAAGACATTGAAAAAAGCCTATAAAAAGGCGAAGCGCAAGACGGTTACTTTATGGAAGACTCTTACCATAATTGTAATGATTCTTGCCATTATTCTCAGTGCGGCAACTGTTGGTCTGGGAATGTTTGATAATACCATTGTTGCGATGATTGGCGGCAGCTTCTGGGAATTGGAAAATGAAGATCCCAATGCCCAGTACTACACAATGGATTTTGGCTCCATTGCTGAAAAGACCGCGTATGGTTTGGAACTGTGCAAACAAGTTGAAGCAGAAGGTGCTGTGCTGTTAATGAATAATGGCGCTTTGCCTCTGGCTGAAGGAGCAAAGGTTTCCACCCTGTCCTCCAGTGCTGTAAATCTTGTTTACGGTGGTACAGGCTCCGGTAATGTGGATGCTTCCAAGGCAGACAGTTTGAAGGTTTCTTTGGAAAAGTCCGGTTTGGTTGTGAATCCCGTGCTGTGGGATTGGTACAACGGGGAAGAAGGCTCTAAGTATGACCGTACAGCGTCTGCAGGTGAATCTGCAGTTCTTGCAGGCCAGGCATCAATTCCCGAAGTTCCTGTGGATGTTTATCCCGATGACGTAAAGGCTTCTTTTGCTGATTATGGTGATGCTGTGATTATTCCCATTTCCAGAATCGGCGGCGAAGGATATGACTGTGAATTTACCGAGTACAACTATCTGGCACTGTCTGCAGAAGAAAAAGAAATGATGCAGTGGGCTGCTGATATGAAGGCTGCAGGTACTATCGACAGCATTATTATGCTGATCAATACCTCTAATGCTCTGCAGGTAGATTTCCTGAAGAATAATGACTACGATGTTGACGCGGTTCTGTGGATTGGCGGCGTCGGTATTAGCGGTACCAATGCGGTTGCCGATATTCTGGCAGGTAAGATCAATCCCTCCGGTTCTTTGGCGGATACCTATTGCTATGACAACTATTCCTCTCCTGCAATGCAGAACTTTGTTCCCACCACTTATGCAGGCTATGAAGAAGGCGTGATTCCTGCCAACGCAAGCACCTACATGATTTATCAGGAAGGTATTTATGTAGGTTACAAGTATTACGAAACCCGTTACGAAGATACTGTTATGGGTACAGGCAATGCGGGCAACTACGTTTACTCCAATGACGTTGCGTTCCCCTTCGGTTACGGTCTGAGCTATACCGAGTTCGAGTATAGCGATATGAAAGTAAAGTACAACGCTGAAAGTGACACCTATGACGTTTTTGTTGTTGTAACCAACACCGGTGATGTTGCTGGTAAGGAAACCGTACAGATTTATCTGCAGTCTCCCTAT
Organism: Oscillospiraceae bacterium; assembly: GCA_045660685.1. Lineage (GTDB taxonomy): Bacteria > Bacillota > Clostridia > Oscillospirales > Oscillospiraceae > HGM13010. The sequence goes on along the minus strand of JAZREI010000002.1, from coordinate 206 downwards.
ACCCAGTATGATATCGACAATTTGGTTGAAAAGGCTGCTGTACAGCTGATTGGTTTCGGTAAGACCGATATTCTGGAACCCGGTGCATCCGAAACTCTGAAGATTTCCGTGGATAAGCGTGATATGGCTGCATACGATGCATATGGTGCAGGCACTTATATTCTGGACGCGGGTGATTACTATCTGACTGCAGCAACCGATGCTCA
>JAZREI010000001.1:0-19682 GCA_045660685.1 Oscillospiraceae bacterium | reverse complement strand
GGCATACGAAAAACTGTTTGCTCCCATTAAGGTTAGAGGCCTGGAATTTGATTCCCGTCTGATCATGACCGCAATGGGTTCCCTGATGGCACCTCAGCACGGCGACGTTAACGATCGCGTTATCAACTACCTGACCGAACGCGCAAAGAACGGCGGCTTTGTATTCACCGAATGCTGCTCCGTATACCCCGGCGTTGCTCAGGACTTCGCTCTGCACATCTCCGATGACCACTACATCGAAGGTCTGAAGAAGCTGACTGACTCCGTTCACGCTGCAGGCGGCAAGATCGGTATCCAGATCTACCACCCCGCTGAAGCTCTGACCAACTCCCACTACGACTCCTCCAAGGTTCGTATGATGGGTCCCGACACTCTGTTCGGCATCCCCGGCACTCGTGTTGAAACCGAAGAAATCCCCTACATCATTGACTGCTTCGGCCAGGCTGCACGTCGTGCAACCGAAGCTGGTTTCGACGCAATCGAAATCCACAACGGTCACAACTACATTCTGCACCAGTTCCTGTCTCCCCACTTCAACCACCGCGACGACGGTTGGGGCGGCTCCGTAGAAAACTGCCGCAAGCTGCCTCTGGCAGTTGTTAAGGCTGTTCGCGAAAACATGGGCGAAGATATGCCTCTGTTCATCCGCGTATCCGCTGGCGACGACGAACTGTACGACAAGCAGGGCAACTTCGACGGTCTGACTCTGGACGACGTTGTTGACTTCCTGAACGAAGCTAAGGAACTGGGCGTTGACGTTGTTGACGTTTCCATCGGTAACTTCCAGACCGACATCGGTCTGTGGGAATGCCCCAACCTGGGTATCCCCCACGCATTTAACACCGAACGTCCCTTCTACATCAAGGAAAAGGTTGGCCTGCCCATCGTAGCAGTAGGCCGTCTGGGCACCCCCGACCTGGCTGAAAAGTACCTGGAAAAGGGCGCTGACTTCATCGCTTGGGGCCACGCTCACATTGCTGACCCTGAAATCGTTAAGAAGACACGCGAAGGCCGCACCGACGAAATTCGTTACTGCATCGGCTGTGACGAAGGCTGCAACCAGGCTTACAACGATCCCACTCTGCCTCACGTTTCCTGCATGCGTAACCCCGCTGCTGGCCGCGAAGCTGAAATGAAGATTATCCCCGCAGCAGAACCCAAGAAGGTTCTGGTTGCTGGCGGCGGCGTAGCTGGTCTGGAATGCGCACGCGTTCTGGCAGAACGTGGCCACAAGGTTGTTATCGTTGACGCAGCTGAAAAGCTGGGCGGTCAGTTCAACCTGGCAGCTGTTGCTCCCATGAAGGGCGACTTCGCTCTGGCTGTTAAGCAGATGATCGGCGATGCTGAAAAGGCAGGCGTTGAATTCAAGCTGAACACCGTTGTTACCAAGGAAGTTATTGCTGAAATCGCTCCCGACTTCGTTGTTAACGCTATCGGCTCCAAGGCTGCTCCCTGCACCATCCCCGGCGCAGAATTCGCAGTTTCCGCTCACGAAGTAATGGCTAACCCCGAACTGCTGAAGGGCAACGTAGTTGTTATCGGCGGCGGCTGTGTTGGTATGGAAACCTCCATGCTGGCAGCTGACATGATGGTTGAAGGCAAGGGCGTTACCTCCGTTACCGCTTTCGAAAAGAAGGGCCAGTACGCAGCTAACGGCGCAGCTCAGGTTCCCTCCTACGGCCGTGCACAGGTTTGGAGAATGTGGACTGCAGGTAAGACCGCTGTTCATAACGTTCCCCACCCCGTAAAGACCTTCGCTTCCACCACCGTTAAGGAAATCGCTGAAGGCAAGGTTACCGCTCACACCTACATCACTCGTCGTAACCGCAAGACCAAGGAAATCGAAGTTGTTAAGGACGTAACCTTCGAAACTCCCGCTGACGTTATCGTTTACGCTACCGGCGCTGCTCAGAACGACAGCTCCGCTATCGTAGCAGCTTGCGAAGAACTGGGCATCCCCTGCGAAGCTATCGGTTCCGCAAAGAAGCTGGGCCACGGCGTTCCCGCTATCCTGGATGGCGCTATCCTGGGCCGCAAGATCTAATTTCTAACCGAATCAGATCAAACCTAATTAAAACAAGAACATCCTACCCCTCGGGGTAGGATGTTTTTTTGTTTGATAAAAACGGTACGAATATGAAAAAACGGATTTCCTTTTGGAAATCCGTTTTGTTGTTTCTTATTCTATTTCATGCAGTACTGCGTGGACGACAAATCGAGCGTCCTCAAATTCGTAGGTGCAGGTAGACAGGGTCACGATGCGGCTATCCCCTGTGAATTCCACATTGCGGTTGAAGTAGGAGCGGGATTGGAGACTTTCCAGCCAGTTGAGATAGTCCCTATCGCCGTCAAACACTGTGTCCCAAGAGGAATAGGTGGTGTTGGCAATGTAAGCGGAGAAAACCTCGGCTTTGTATTTCGCGTCGGGGGTGATAATCAGTACGTAGGGGTGACTGTCAAAGAACTCCTGATTGGAGTATTTGCTCAGGTTGGCGAACATGGTGCCGTTGTTCATGCGGTGACCATACAGAATGCTGTTGCGGTCTGTGAACTTGCCGCTGTTGCGGAAGTCCATGAAGATGCTGCCTGCGCCGTTTTGTTTGCCGTTGTACAGTCGGTTTAGATAGTATTCATTGTTGCTGCCCTGTACCACGGGGTAATTGATGTGAGTGTCCTCCAAATAAATCCACGCCACCACATCGTCATTGATGGCTTTCAAGGCATCAAAGTCCACTTCGGGCCAAACGGTGTCGTCGGGGGTGGGTGTTGCTTCGGGAGCAGGCTCCGGTGTGGGAGCAGGGGTCACTGCGTATTGACTCAAATCGTCGTAGGTGCTTTCCCCCTGATGATATTCGAAAAAGATGCCAAACAGCTGCCATGCGGAAAACAGCATAATTGCCAGAAAGGCAAGGGTTAGCAGCATCAGCGGTACTTTTTTCTTCATTGAAACACCTCCTTGGGTGTTAGGGATTGATTGTTTAATATATCAATTATACCATGTATCTTACAAAACGCAAGTTTTGCCCTGTGCAGTTGACGATTTGGTGGCGGCACGATACAATGTACCTGTGATAATTGTGGGGGATGGAGTATGAATAAGAAGATTATATCCTTTATATTGGCTTTGCTCATGCCTTTGTCTCTGTTGACGATACCGGTGAAGGCAGCGGGCAGAGAACGTCGTACAGCTATCCGCCAAGTGGTTGTAGAGCAACTGGGGGACTATGCTGATTCCGTGAATCAAAAGAATGCGGACGATGAGGCGTTTACGGATTTCTTCGGGCACGGCTTTTTCGGCTTCGGTAAAAAAATAGTACTCACCGATGAAAGCCCCATGACAGCTGTGTTGTTTAATTCCTGTTTTATGCGAGAGGTTTTGGAGGAAATCATTTCTGAGGCCATTATCGCCATGCAGGATGTGGAAGCGGATTGTCTGTATACACAAGGTCCCATCGGCTGGCACAGCTACTATTATAATTACTCCGGCTCCGGGTATGCCGGGGAGTCGCCGGACTCCATGAAATACGTTCGACTACTGGCATCTTCTATGAATTCCTATGGCAAGGACCATTATCGAGGCCCCAAAAATGAAAATGACAAGGTTCTGGAGCTAATCGCAGGGGAAATCCAGATGGAACTGGTGGTAAAGAGAAAGAAAGTAGATGGCCACAGCGCTGTGTATGAAGCAGAGCTGACCCTTACGGACTGCTTTGACTTTAAGGGAGACTACGACGAACTGGCGGATAAGGGCTATGATACCTCTACGGATGATCGGCTGAACAATCTGGGGAAGCTGCTGACCTTAGTGGGCATCAGGGAATTTGAGTGGTCACTGAAAAAGACCTTGCAATTTGAAGTGCCTATGAACTGCAGTCATGCCACGGAAAATTACCGTTGGAGCTTCCATGGAACCGATCAGACTTTGAAGGTCCATGCTGCTGATGGATTTTCGGAAAATGCGGTGGAGCTGCTCAGTCATACCATTACATATCAGCAACCCGATGGAAACGTAGCGGTTTCGGTACGCAAATATTACGAGCTGGAACATACCGCGGCTCTCAAGCATGACCGCCCGTGGGTCATGGAGCTGGATTATAAGCCGCTGCTGAATTTGCAGCTGGGTCCTGCTGATACAAGCTCCACCTCTTATCCTGTATTTAATCTCTCTCAATCCTACATAGGATTTTCTTTGGTAGACTTTCAAGATCCCAGAACCGCTTTGGATAAAATCTATGCGGTAGGCGTGGATTTCGCAGACCGATTCGATTGTAATAGAAACAAAACCTATACCTATCAGCTGGAAAACAAGGTGTATGATGACGGCTCCAATATGATTTATGTGACCGTTTACGACTGTGCATCCGGTGAGCTTGTGTTTGGTCCCGAGCCCGTGGATGAGTGCAAGACGAAGCTGAATACGGATAAGGAATATACCAACATGGATGGGGCGTCCGACCTCCTTGTGGGTAAGGATATATACATCAATTATATCGGCACCAAGGACACGACGCTGTATTTGCCTGAGCTGGTCTTTGACCTACGGATATGGGAAAACGGTAAGGACAGCTCCTCCGACACCATGGTGACAAAGGAACATCTGCCCACCTGTACGGAGCAGGGCGGTGTGGTGCATACCTGCACCGACTGCGGCTACAGCTATACGACGGATACGGTTCCCGCCACAGGACATAGCTACGGGAAGTATGCATTTGACAATAACGCCACCTGTACTGCCGATGGCACCCGTACTCGCAAATGCACTGTCTGCGGCGTGAAGGATACCGTGACAGCACCCGACACCGCAAAAGGTCATGACTACAAATCAAAAGTCACCCCGCCCACTTACACGGAGCAGGGCTATACTACCTACACCTGCACTGTCTGCGGAGACAGCTACAAGGATGATTATGTAGGCGTAAAGCAGCACAACTATACTGCTGTGGTTACCGCTCCCACCTGTACCGAGCAGGGCTACACCACTTATACCTGCACCGAATGCGGTGACAGCTACGTGGATGATTACACAGAAATCGTTGACCACACCCCTGTCATTGACCCTGCGGTGAAGCCCACCTGCTCGGAAAAGGGAAAGACCGAAGGCAGTCACTGCGGTGTGTGTGGTTTGGTGCTGAAAAAGCAGGCGCTCATCAGCACCAACAACAGCCACAGCATGGAGGAGACTGTTGTAACGATGCCTACCTATGATGCCCCCGGTCAGGCGGCATACATCTGCAAGGACTGCGGAAAGACCGAATACATGGAAATTCCTCCGCTGACCAAGCCTGTACTCGTGAATCCCTTTACGGATGTGCAGGAAACCGACTGGTTCTATGAACCTGTGCTGTGGGCAGTGGAAAACAAGGTTACGGGCGGCAAGACCGAGACCACCTTTGCTCCCAATGAAGGCTGTACCAGAGCCCAAGTGGTGACCTTCCTGTGGGCGGCAAACGGCAAGCCCGCGCCCGTAAGCATGGAAAATCCCTTTGCAGACATTGCTGACAGCGACTGGTATTACAATGCAGTGCTGTGGGCAGTGGAGCAGGGCATCACAGGCGGCATCAGTGCTACAGAGTTCGGTCCCAATCAGACCTGTACTCGCGCCCAAATCGCCACGTTCCTGTGGGCAGCTAAGGGTAAGATGCCTGTGAATGGCACAAGCGAATTTACGGATGTTGCAGACAGCGAATGGTATGCAGCACCCATTATCTGGGCCAAGGAGAACGATATCACCGGCGGCATCGGTGACGGCAAGTTCGGACCCAACGACACCTGCACCAGAGCGCAGGTGGTAACCTTCCTGAAGAAGGTATACGGATAAATAAGCAAAAACGCACCCTTCGGGGTGCGTTTTTTATTGTCAACCGACTTCGCAATTGAAAAATGGGCGACCACGCTTCGCCACAACAGAGGGCAGCGGTGATTATGAGGAAATTGTAAACTTTCAATTTGGGGTGTTTACAAATTAAACACCTTGTGATATGATGTGTTTACAAAGTAAACAGGTCTGTGAAAGGAGCATTATATATGGAACAGATGAATTTGACAGCGGCGGAATGGAATTTGATGGAATGTCTGTGGGAGCATGCACCCCGCAGCGGCCGTGAAGCCGTGGAATATATGAAGAAGCACACGGGTTGGTCTCGCAGCACAACATTGACTATGCTGCGTCGCATGACGGAAAAGGGACTCATTTCCGCAGATGACAGCAGCGGCATGACCATGTACACGCCTCTGGTGCAGAAGGATGATGCGACCGCTGTGGAGACCCGCAGCTTCATCGACCGTGTGTATAAGGGCAGCGTGGGCATGATGCTCAGTGCTATGACCAAGAAGCAGCAGCTGTCCAAGGCGGAAATCGACGAGCTGTACGAAATTCTGCGACAGGCAGAGGAGAAGTGAGTAGGGGCGAACATTGTTCGCCCGCATCCGATGCTTTGTGAAAGGAGTATTTTATGACACAATGGATTTTAACATCATCGCTACTGATTGCAGCGGTGTTATTCATACGAGCAGTTGCGGGGGACAAGCTCTCCGCGCGGCTGCGGTATGCCCTGTGGGGCTTGGTTTTGCTGCGTCTGCTGATTCCCGGCAGCATCGGTGAGAGCATCTTGAGCGTCCGCAACTGGATACCCACTGAATCGACACCTGTGGTGCAGAATGTGCAAATCACAGAACCTATGGAGTCTGTTCCTGTGGGTGAATCCGTGACCTTGCCCACACAGCCTGCGGTACAGGGCAAGCAAATCCATTCCGTTAATCGGGAGACTGTATATAACATTGTTTGGCTGGTGGGTGCTGTGCTTGTTGGAGCGGCGTTCCTGTTGTCCAATATCCGCTTTGCTCTGTGTCTGCGGAGAAGCAGAGCATATCTGACCATCCAGACTGTACCTGTGTATGAGTCAGCCGCCATCGATACCCCTTGTCTGTTCGGTTTTCCGAGGGCTGCGGTGTATCTGACTCCCGAAGTACTGGGGGACAAAACCGCACAGCGGCACGTGCTGGCACATGAACTGACCCACTATCGCCATGGTGACCACCTGTGGTCCCTGCTGCGGTGCGTGGCGGTGACCCTGCATTGGTACAATCCGCTGGTGTGGGCGGCTGCGCTGCTGTCCCAAAAGGATGGGGAGTTGGCCTGTGATGAGGGCGCTTTGCGGAAACTGGGCAATGAGGAACGCACCGACTATGCCCGCACTCTGCTGGGGCTGAGCTGCGTGGGCTATAAGGGCGTGCTGACCGCTGCAACCTCCATGACAGGCAGCGAAAGCGATTTGAAGACCCGCATCAAGCGTATTGCGGCCAATCCCAAAATGACCGCAGCAGCGGCAATCATTGTGGCAGCTGCTATGCTGCTGACAGGCTGCGCGGTGTTCACCGATGCCAAGGCACCCGAGATTGAGGGTGTATGGCAGATGGAAGTGAGCGTTTTGGGCATCGGTGTGACGGAAGAAAATACCGGATACATGGAATATGAGTTTTATAACGGCACAGGGATGCGCACTGATTACATTGACGGTGAGATACGCAGTGCGGAAAGTTTTATCTATACATTGAACGACGATACTGTGATTTTGGAATTTGCCGAAATCGGCCCCGTTCGGGAATATACATGGGCTGTGGAGGATGGCATGCTGCACCTTAACTACAACGGTGCGGAATTTCATCTGACCGCTGTAGAGCGGGAGGCTGTGCCGTATATGCCTGAGGAATATTGGGCACCTGTGAGTGTGGTTGCCGACTATCCCAATAACAGCTTGGTTTCCGATTTGACCGATACCCAGCAGGCACAGATGATGGAACTGCTGCGGAGGGGATACAGCGGTGAGAAGCGCAAAGAGGTCATGGACAATGACCCGTATATGATCAAAATTACGACTGCACAGCATGGGCTGACGATTGCCAACGGGCTTGTGTATGTACAAGGCCCCAACGGCGGCGAGGAAGGCTACGTGCTGACCAATATGGCGGAAATTGAAGCATGGCTGAGAACACTGGCATGGGTGGGCGAGCGGTTCAACCCTAACATGGAAACCGATGGTTTTGTACCTGCGGATATGGTGGGCATCGTCGATGCTCGCATGATTGTGTACGGTAAGGCATTTCAAGCAGTTGATGCACAGCTGGGATTTGATGCGAACAGCGAACAGCTTGCATTTCTGGAAGAACTGCTGTCCACCGCTGTTGAAGTGGGTTATCCCACCGCATGTCCCTTTGAAGGCTATTTGGAGGTGACCCTGTCCGACGGGCGTGTGCTGGGGGTAGTCCCTGCGCTGGATAGCTGCGCCGCCTTTATGATTGGGGACACCTGCTATGAATACGGCAATCAGTTTGCCTATGACGATGAAGGAAGCTATGATAACACCGAGCTGCTGGCGGTGTTCGGATTGAATCATGACACGCTTATGGAGCTGTGGGAAACCACCTTTGAGCCTGTGCAGGGCGAGGTCATCGGTACCACAGCAGATATCGGCGATGTGGTCCGCGTGCTCAATGATGTGATGCAGCCTACCCGACTGCCCGACAGCACGAGAGAAACCCTCATTGCTCTGCTGGCGGAGGGCTTGGGCGAGGCCATTGGTGAGGAAACGGTGGACTTTAATGAGCTGTACTACACCGTTTATTGCGAAGACCTGGGTGCCGCTGAGGGCTGCGTGACTCTCAGCGATAACGGCAGCCTGTATATGGACGGCGTGCGCTATGAGCTGCGTACTGCAGAGGCGATTTTGCAGCTGTTGGATGCTCATTACAATGAAATGCGCATTACGGCGGAAGGCCGTGATGTTGTGGAAATGAATGGGGTAGTGGGCGAGTTTCTGTATGTAGAACTGCACGGTGTGCCTATGGATTCCACTGTTAGATGGGTCAGCGAGAACGAAGATGTTTGCACTGTAACAGGAGACGCTACCGGTGCGGAAATCTATATTACGGGCAGCGGTATGGCATCGGTATCGGTGCATTGGTCCGGTGACAACACCTCCAAGGCCGATGGCGTTGTGGTATATGGGGACATGGGTGCTTATGCTACGGTCATATCCCAAGAAGACCTGTCTGCTGCAGAAGAACTCTCCCGTAAGGACTACGAGGCATGGCGCAGCGAAGACTACTGCATCAGCATGAACGTGCTGTTTGCGGATGTAGACGAGGCAGAAAGTGTACGGCTGCGCATGATGTATGATGGATTCGAGGACGGCTGGACCAAGGAGTATTTAGCAGAAAACTTCGTGGTGGTCAGAGTCCAATATGACTGTGAACTGGACCATCAGAAGACCTTCTTGGAGGATGGCATAGTTACCAAACACACCATTTTGGTGCGAAAGAACGCCAATTCCCCTTGGGAAATTTGGGATTACTCTTATTAACGATTTCAGTGCGTGAATCGGTGTTTACCGTTTTCATATCTATCTCTTATCTCTCGTCCCTGTTCGGTACTCTCAGCCGAACAGGGGCACCCACCTCATATCTCAACAAAAAAGGCACTCCGAAAGGAGTGCCTTTTGCATTTGTGTATGGAATTATTCGTGATCCAAAATCTTGTCCATCTTCTTGCGCCAAGGACCGAACTTGAATGCCAGTGCCTGTGCCACTGCGCCCAGAGTCCATGCAATCAGCAGAGAGCCGGACAGTGCCCAGGGGGTGCCGTGAGGCCAGCGAGGGCTTGCGGTCAGGTGTGCAATCAGGTATGCAGCGGGTACGCGGATGATGATGGTGGTGAAAATGGAGATCCACATGGGGGTGACGGTGTCGCCGGAGCCGCGCATAACGCCGCCCAGAACCTGAGTTACGGACATGCAGATGTAACCGAATGCCATGAGGGTCATCATTTCCGTTGCCATGTTAATCAGATGGGGAGTGTTGGTGAAGAAGCCGAACAGAGTTCTGCCGAAAATCAGAATCAGAATGGTCAGCACGGTGGAGGTGCCCACAGCAATCAGCAGACCCTGCTTGCAGCCCAGTGCTACGCGGTCCTTCTTGCCTGCGCCTACGTTCTGGCCGGTGTAAACGCCCATAGCCTGACCGAAGGTGAAGTTGGGCATCATTGCAAAGCCGTCAACACGCATGATGATAACCATGCAGGCAATGACCATTTCGCCCATGGAGTTGGTCAGAGTCTGTACGACCATCTGTGCCATTGCCATGATTGCCTGAGTGATACCGGAGGGTACGCCCAGGAAAATGATGCGCTTAGCGGTGGGGCCGTGAATCTTTACGGTGTCCTTGTTCAAGTCGAACAAGTCGCCCATGCGCATAATCTTAATGAAGCACAGCACTGCGGAGATGGCCTGCGCCAGAATGGTTGCCAGTGCTACACCGGGAACGCCCATACCGAACTTTGCTACGAACACAAGGTCCAGCACCACGTTCAGTGCTGCGGCAATCAGCAGGAAGCCCAGCGCGGAAAGGGAGTCGCCCAGACCACGAAGAACGCCGGACAGCATGTTATACATGAAGAAGCCGATGATACCGTAGAAGAAGATGTTCAGGTAGTCGGCACACCAGTAGATGATGGATTCGGGGGTGCCCAGCATCTTCAGCATGGGCATGGTCAGCAGAGGACCTGCAATCATAATAATCAGCGCACCGATGACTGCCAGAGAGATGCAGTTGCCGATGGCACGGGACAGGGCTTCGCGGTCCTTTGCACCGAAGCTCTGGGAAATAACGATGCCTGCGCCGGTTGCGACACCTACGAACAGTGCCAGCAGCATGTTCAGAATGGGGCTTGCGCTGCCTACGGCGGACAGGGCGTTGTCGCCTACGAATTTACCGACGATGATGGAGTCGGCGGTGTTGTACAGCTGCTGGGCAATGTTGCCAATCAGCATGGGAACCGCAAATTCCGTGATGCGCTGCCAAGGTGCGCCCTCGGTCATATCACGGGGTGCGAATAATGTTTTCAAACTCATAAAAGGTCACCTCGCGGGAAAGAAATATATGGTCACTACTCTTATTCTACAGCAATTATTTTTTGATTTCAATACATCGTTTCCTGCGGAAATCAAGATTTTTGCAATTGCACAATTGCTGATGACAGACAGATGAGCATTATGATACAATGTATAAAAACGCTGCGGAGGTTGCACCTATGAAATTCCTGCTCATTCCCGATTCCTTTAAGGGGACTCTGTCTTCCGAGCAAATCTGTGGTCTGCTGCGGGAGTGCATCGCTCAACACTTCCCCCATGGGGATACTGTTTCCATACCCGTTGCCGATGGGGGCGAGGGTTCTGTGGATGCGTTTCTGACGGCGTTAGGGGGCGAAAAGCGGTATCTGACCGTGAAGAACCCATTCTTTGAGGATATGGAAGCCTACTACGGGCTCATTGACAACGGAGAGACTGCTGTCATCGAAATGGCTGCCTGCGCAGGTCTGCCCCTTGCGGAAGGGCGGAGAAACCCGCGCATCACCACCACCTACGGCGTGGGTCAGCTGCTGACAGATGCGGCGAGGAGCGGGGTCAAGCGCATCATCATGGGCTTGGGCGGCTCTGCCACCAACGACGCAGGCTGCGGTGCTGCCGCTGCCGCAGGGGTGAAGTTCTACAATGCCGCAGGGGAAGCGTTTATCCCCACGGGCGGTACTTTGCGGGACGTTGCGGACATTGACCTGAGCGGTCTGGACCCTGCGGTGAAGGCCGTGGAAATCGTCACCATGTGCGACATTGATAACCCCATGTACGGCACCAACGGTGCGGCATATGTCTTCGCGCCCCAGAAGGGTGCTGACCCCGAAACAGTCAAGGAATTGGACGATGGTCTGCGGCATTTGGCTGCGGTCATGGCAGACAAGCTCGGTGCGAACTATCCCGACACCCCCGGTGCGGGGGCTGCAGGTGCCATGGGCATGGGTATGCTTGTATTCTTCGGCAGCCGCCTGCAAATGGGGATTCAGACCGTACTGGATGTGGTGAACTTCGAGGCATTGGCTGCGGACTGTGATTACGTCATTACAGGGGAAGGCAAGCTGGACAGCCAGAGCCTTCGGGGTAAGGTGGTCATCGGTGTGGCTCGCCGTGCCAAGGCGCTGGGCAAGCCTGTTATCGCCATTGTAGGCGGTGCAGAGGATGCGCAGGTGGCTGCGGCATACGAGGAAGGGGTCACGGCGGTGTTCCCCATCAACCGACTGCCTCAGGACTTTTCCGTGAGCAGACACCACAGTGAGGATAATTTGAAATATACAGCGGACAATATCATGCGGCTGCTGGCTGCGGAGCAAAGGAGAATGCATAAATGAAGATTGTTGTTTTGGACGGCTATTGCGAAAACCCCGGTGACCTGAGCTGGGCACCTCTGGAACAGTTTGGCGAGGTTACGGTGTATGACCGTACCACGGACACCCCGGAGGCAGTTATTGAACGCCTGAAGGATGCGGACATTCTGGTGGGCAACAAGAATAATATCACAGGTGAAATCATGGATGCCTGCCCCAATCTGAAGTACATTGCGGTACAGGCTACGGGCTACAACGTCATTGACGTAGCCGCAGCCAAGGAACGTGGCATCCCCGTGTCCAACGTACCTACTTACGGTACTATGGCGGTGGCACAGCACACCATGGCACTGCTGCTGGAAATCACCAATCTGGTGGGTCACCACAACGACCGTGTCCACGCAGGTCGTTGGGCGGAAGGTCCTGACTGGTGCTTCTGGGATCATCCTCTCATGGAGCTGGACGGCAAGACCATGGGTATAATCGGCTTCGGCAAAATCGGTCAGCAGACTGCTAAGATGGCAAAGGCATTCGGTATGAACATTCTGGCAACAGGCTCTCGCCCCAACGACGAAGGTCGTGCCATCGGTGAATACGTCGAAATGGACGAGCTGCTGGCAAAGTCCGACGTCATCAGCCTGCACTGCCCTCTGTTCCCTAACACCAAGGGCATCATCTGCAAGGAGAACATCGACAAGATGAAGGACGGTGTCATCATCCTGAACAGCTCCCGCGGTCCTCTGGTGGTGGAACAGGACTTGGCGGATGCTCTGCGCAGCGGTAAGGTAGCAGCGGCAGCGGTGGACGTAGTGTCCTCCGAGCCTATGAGCAACGACAACCCCCTGCTCACCGCCCCCAACTGCATCATCACGCCCCATATTGCATGGGCGCCCAAAGAAGCACGTCAGCGCATTATGGATACCACCGCAAAGAACATCGAAGCGTTCCTAAACGGCAACCCCATCAATGTTGTGAATAAGTAAGAATAAAAACGAGGCTGTGACTATTTGGTCACAGCCTTTACGTTATACTGCAAGCATAGAGAGAAGCAATTCAATCTATACCTACCTTTTCTTTTTGTTGTTTGTGTTGTTGGCGAGCGCCTGCGGGAAACCGTGGGCGTTTGCTATTTGTGTGAGGTGGTTGGGATATAGATGGGATAACCGTCATGGTAGAATGAAACCATAGAAGGAGGAGATGAACGTGAAGCGAATTTCTTGGTCGGAGTATTACGAGGGATTCTATGACTGGTCCTTCGAGACACAAAAGCGATATGCCAATGCTCTGGAGGACTATGGCAGTGCGGATGAGGTGTTCGAAGTACTGGAGGAGTTTGTGTTCTATGACGAAGCATTCGCGTCCCGTTTTGCCAAAAAAGCCTTGGACGCGGGGGTGCGGTTTCGCCCCGAGCAGGTGACGGAGATGACCCTTTACATAGACAGACCTGTGCTGAACCGTATGGCGGAAAGTGCTTCAGAACCCTTTGACAGGGAACAGCTTGAAGAGCTTCACATGAACATCGGTGATGATGTACTGAGGCGTGTTGCGGTAAAATCCGGTGTGCCTTTCTTTGAGGAAGAACGTGCCGATAGTGGCAGAAACGGTAAGAAGACCATTTGTGAGGATGCGTATTTGGCCAATGAAGTGGTAGATATTCGTCTTCTCAATGTGGATCATCGTTTCGGCAATGCCTATGTGAGCTTTACGGAAGTTTATGGGAATGGCGAAAAGAGAAGTCGTCGGGTAAAGGCACAAAATCTTCCGGGGCGTTATCGCTTTCTGACGCCTAAGCCTATTGTAGATGCGGAATATTTGGGGAAGGTGTATACGGGGATGTTTCGCGAAACGGTCTGTTTGCTGTTTGTTGTAAAGCTGGCGGACGGACGCGTTGAGCTGATTCAGTCCGCTGAGGGCTCAAGGGAAAGTCTTAAATTGCTTGAGATGAGTGCGTTTTAAAAGAAAGAAAAAACGGCGTGCCATGGCACGCCGTTTTTATTTGGCGCAGACGGTGGGATTCGAACCCACGTGCCGTTTTACCGACAAACTGATTTCGAGTCAGCCCCGTTATGACCACTTCGATACGTCTGCATATTTGATTAGAACATTCTGATTATAGCAATTTCCCCTGTAAAAAGCAAGTGAAACTACGTCCTCGCGAATTCCATATCGCTTTTTTCTCGCCGAATTATTTGGTTATCTTAAAACTCAAATACTCCGTTCATTACCTATGTAAGCGGCGAGAAAAGAGCGCTCATTTCATTGCTCGGCCTTCTTCGCTGCTGCATCTTTTTTATTTCAAATTCGCAAGCGAATTTCTATGCGGATGGAAAGATGCAGCAGCGATTAGGGGTGCGGTGTGAACAAACAGCCCTGCTCTAACTTGATTTCATCAAAATACTTGTTCATGGCGTTCAGCACCATCTTTTTGTTGCCGCTCCAGAGAGGGGCCATGAGGGTGCGCTTGTCTCCGTCACCTGTGAGGCGGTGGACCACCATTTCGGGCGGTATGCGCTGAATGCAGCCTGCCAGCAGCTGGAAGTACCGCTCCATAGTCAGCACCTCAAATTCCCCTGCGCGGTACAGCTTGGCTAAATCCGTGTGGTCGATGACGTGGAGCAGGTGAAATTTCACCCCGTCGGCACCGCTGCGGCCGATATATTCCGCTGTTTCGTAAATCATCTCCTCTGTCTCATTTGGCAGGCCGATGATTTGGTGGACAATGACCTCTGCGCCGATGGCGTGGAGGTTTTTCACTGCCTCGTCGAATACGGGCAGGTCGTAGCCACGTCGGATGAACTGGGCGGTTTGGGGGTGGATGGTCTGCAGACCCAGCTCTACCCATAAGGGTTTTACCTTGGCCAATTCTGCCAGCACCTCCAGCACCTCGTTGCTCAGGCAGTCGGGGCGGGTGGCGATGTCCAGCACCGCTACGTCGGGGTGGTTGGCTACGGGCAGGTACAGCTCACGCAGACGAGCGGGGGAGGCATAGGTGTTGGTGAAGGACTGAAAGTAGGCGATGAAGCCTGCGTCCTTGGCCTTGTCCGCAACGAGGGCTTTGGCGGCGTTCAGCTGTGCGGTAATGTCCCCCGTTTGCTTGGCAGCGAACTCTGCGGCGCCCGAGCAGAAGATGCAGCCTCGGGTGTCCAGAGTGCCGTCACGGTTGGGGCAGGTGAAGCCCCCGTCCAGTGCCAGTTTGTACATTTTGCGCCCGAATCGGCTGCGCATGGCTTGGTTGAAGGAAAGGTAATGCATGGTCATCTCCTTGGGAACAGCTTTCTGTCCCAATAAATCAAAAAATCACGGGCAATGCGGTCGCGGTCACGCTCCGTACGGCCTTCCAAACAGTCAAGCCACACGGGAAATACCAGCTGCCCTGCCTGCTTTCGCTCGGTCATTGCACGGCATAGCAAAGCGGTGTCCGTGAAATCTGGGCAGCCCATCAGCAGACCACACAGCATGGCAATGGTAAGCCGACGATACCAATCCCGTTTCAGCTCGGATTTTAGAAGCAGCGTTAGTTCCTCGGTACAGTCGGGGAGTCGAAGACGGTATTCTTTGTAGATGCGGTGGGCGGTTTGGATGTCCTCCTTGGGCAACTTATATGTGGCGGTCTTTGAAAGCTGCATCCACTTGCGGTAGTCCTCGGGGGATAGGGCAGCCTCAATGCGACGGTACTTAGGCAGGAGGTGCCACAAAAAATAGAAAAGCGGAAGCAGCGCAGGCATTAAAAAGAGAATGGCGTACAGAAGTCCACCTAAACTTCCCACTAAAAAGTTGATTGGACTTAGATTCCAAAGATTTTCGAAAAAAACAGATGAAACGAACCAAATGGCAAAGGCAACGATCAACACGAAGGCAAATGCGGTTGCAGCCATACGAATCAGCACATCTCTGCGCATACGCAGCAATTGTGTGCGTGTGGCTTTGATTTTGGGCTTTTTGGTTTTGCGCATGGGTTCACCTTCTTTCATAAGTCCAAGATAGCATAAATAATGCCGTCAGACAACGAGAAAAATGCAGCGCTTCTGCGTATAAAAAATTTTCGTAGGGGACGGCCCCCTACACACAAATCATTACAGTAAGTTCGTGTCGATACGAACGAAAAAGCCTCTCTGTTTTACAGGAGAGGCTTTGGTGTTTTTTAGTTCTTGCTGAATTCCATCAGTTCCAGACCGGGGTTCTTGTCCAGTGCCCAGGTGATGTTCCAGGGATTGGTGAACAGCAGCAGGTTGCGGCCCTTGAAGTCCTGTACCCACTTGGTGTCGGAGGTCAGGTTCAGACGGTCGGGCTTTACGTCGTCGCCGACAATCCAGCGGACGTGTTCATAGCCCAGGTCGCGGCGGCGAATGTCTACGCCGTATTCGTTCTTCAGTCTATGTTCCAGAACTTCCAGCTGCAGTACGCCAACTACGCCAACGATGACTTCTTCCACGCCGGTGTAGGGTTCGTGGAAAATCTGAATTGCGCCTTCCTGTGCGATCTGGGCAATGCCCTTTTCGAACTGCTTGCGCTTCATGGTGTCGGTACGTTCGATAGCAGAGAAGATTTCGGGCGCGAAGGTGGGAATGCCTTCAAACTGAACCTTCTTGCTGCGTCCGCAGATGGTGTCGCCGATGGAGAAGATGCCGGGGTCGAATACGCCGATGATGTCGCCTGCGTATGCTTCGTCGATGATGGCACGGTCGTCCGCCATCAGCTGCTGGGGCTGTGCCAGACGCAGGGACTTGTTGCCCTGTACGTGGAAGTATTCCTTTTCACGCTGGAACTTGCCGGAGCAAATACGCATGAAAGCGATACGGTCACGGTGTGCCTTGTTCATGTTTGCCTGAATCTTAAAGACAAATGCGGAGAAGGTGGGATCGAAGGGGTCCACGATGTCTTCCGCAGTCAGACGAGGCAGGGGGGAGGTGGTCATCTTCAGGAAGCTTTCCAGAAACAGCTCAACGCCGAAGTTATTCAGTGCGGAGCCGAAGAATACGGGGGACAGCTTGCCGTTGCGCACAGCTTCCAGATCGAACTCGTTGCCTGCCATATCCAGCAGCTCGATGTCGTCACGGAGAATGCCCTTCAGCTTTTCGCCTACCATTTCGTCCAGTACTGCATCGTCGTCCAGATCGATCTTGGTAGCCTGAATACGGGTTGCGCCGCGGTAGCGTTCGGAGAACGCCAGAATTTCGCCCTTGTTGCGGTCATATACGCCCTTGAAGTCGCTGCCGCAGCCGATGGGCCAGTTCATGGGGTAGGTGCCGATGCCGAACTCGTTTTCCAGTTCTTCCATCAGCTCGTAGGGGCTGCGTGCTTCACGGTCCATCTTGTTGATGAAGGTGAAGATGGGGATATTGCGCATTGCGCAAATCTTAAACAGCTTTCTGGTCTGAGGTTCGATACCCTTTGCGCCGTCGATTACCATAACGGCACTGTCGGCAGCCATGAGGGTACGGTAGGTGTCTTCGGAGAAGTCCTGGTGGCCGGGGGTGTCCAGAATGTTGACACAGTAGCCGTCGTATTCAAACTGCATAACGGAGGAGGTAATGGAAATACCACGCTGCTTTTCCAGCTCCATCCAGTCGGATACGGCGTGACGAGCGGTGGCCTTGCCCTTTACGGAGCCCGCCTGCTGAATTGCGCCGCCGTACAGCAGCAGTTTTTCGGTTAGGGTGGTTTTACCCGCGTCGGGGTGGGAGATGATCGCAAACGTACGTCTGCGCTCAATTTCCTGTCTGAAATCCGCCATGTAACTGATCTTCCTTTATCTAAATTCGTTGGGTTTATTTTATCTTGCAACTAAATATTTTATCATACATATACAGGAATTACAATATGAATTTGTGTATTTTGGCGGCAGTTAGGGGTGAAATCCCGTGGGGACGAGCGTCGTGTTGCCATGTCTTTGGTTGCACCCTGTGGTGGAGAACTGTGTTCGCCCGCGGTTTTATTGCCGTAATACGTTAGACGTACCATCCCGTAGGGGCGGCTATTAGCCGCCTGCACCTGCGCAGTGGGGTAGAGCGTGTCATCGCCGTATATGCATAAAAAATCCCACGTAAGAGGCGGCAGATTGCCGCCCCTACGAGGGAGCTTGTTTGTTGATTGCCGCAAAAACGTTACCGTGCGGCAATTAAACGACACGCATTGCGTTCGTACGAGCTGAAATTACTTCAAAAATTCCTTGATCATGTCGAATGCTTCGATGGCTTCTTCGTAGCCGTAGCCCACCATCATCAGATAGTCGTGGAAGCGCTTTTCCGCCATGACGGACTTGATGGAAGTGCCTTCGGAGGCTGCGACCTTTTCCGCAAACAGTTCACAGTCGGGGCGCAGGATTTCGCCGCCGCCATAGAACATCAGCATATCACCCAGGTTGGACAGGTCGCCATACAGGGGGGAGTACTTGGGCAGTGTGATTTCCTCACCGCGAGAGACCATAACGCTCATGCCCTTGGCGCCCTCATAGTCCAGAGACTTGTCGTTGTCCTTATACTTCAAAATATCGGGGTTGGTCATGCTCAGGTCCACTGCGGGAGATGCCCAGATAGACTTCATGGGACGGTCCGCTGCGCCCTTGTCACGCAGGCGCATCAGCAAATTCAGACCCAGACCGCCGCCTGCGGAGTCACCGTACACGGCGAAGGTGTCGTTGGGGTATTCCTTGCGCACCAGCTCGTAGGCTTCGTCCACTGCGGCATGGATGGTGTCCATATCATTTTCGGGGGCCAAGGGGTAGGCAAATGCGGTGACGCGGAGACCGCGGTCTGCCAATGCCTTCAGCTTATCTGTGTGCATGGTCATGGCTTCCATGATGTAGCCGCCACCGTGGAGCAGGAATACGTGGTAGGGTACGGGTTCGCCCTTATCTACGGTGACCATGAAGCGCCCTGCCACGGGACGTTCCACGGCTACGTAAGGTGCGGCAAAATTTTCCTTGCGGTACGCAGCGCCTTCATTGCGTTCGGGCAGTGCGTAGGAGAAATCGGCAGCGGAAATATTGGTACTCATAAGCGACATCCTTTCAAAAGTTATTTTGTTAATTATATCACAAATATAAATTGTACTCAATAGAAAAAGGACCTGCACGAGGCAGGTCCTTGGATGTGTTAGATGGGGTTTGCGAAATCGGTATGATGTTCCTAACTTTCCGCAGAAACGATACCGAGCTTCCGTCTAACGAATCGTGGTGTGTTCGTGCGAACTGAAATTACTTTGCGACGCCTTCTACCAGCTTGCCGTCAACTACTTCGAAGTAGTTGGAAGCCTGCTTCAGAGGAGTGCCTGCGTAAATCAGGTCCAGACGGGAAACAACGTAAACGTTTTCATCAGCAGGCAGCTGGCCTTCCTTGGTGGTGAAGGTGTTGTTTGCTGCCAGAGCGGACAGGAAGCCTTCCAGCGCTTCACGTGCGCCGAAGTCGGTGTCGTCAACCTTGATGTAGCCATCTTCGCCGAACAGAACGCCGTTGGTGTACATCTTGGTAACGTA